>JAJPHB010000167.1 GCA_021325525.1 Alphaproteobacteria bacterium | reverse complement strand
GTCTTGCCCTGGGCCTTTGCCTGGGTCGCGATGCGGTCGTCGAGCGACGGCGACTGGATGGTCCCCGGGCAGATGGCGTTGCAGCGAATGCCGCGGCGGATGAAGTCGGCGGCGACCGATTTCGTCAGCCCGATCACCGCCGCCTTCGATGCCCCATAGACGTAGCGGTTGGCGATGCCGCGCACGGACGAGGCGCCGGAGGCAACGTTGACGATCGAGCCATGGCCCTTGTCGAGCATGCCTTGCAGGAACGCGCCGATCGTCCGGTGCATCGACTTGACGTTGATGTCGAAGGAGAAGTCCCAGTCCTCGTCGGAGGTGGTGAGCACGGTGCCATGGTGGACGTAGCCAGCGCAGTTGAACAGGACGTCGACCGGGCCGACCTTGCCGGCGAGGGCACGCACCGCCGCCGTGTCGCGGACATCGAGCGCGTGGACCGCGGCGATCCCCTGCAACGTCAGGTCCTTGATCAGCTCCGGCTTGAGGTCGGTGGCGATGACCTCGGCGCCCTCGCGGGCAAAGGCGAGCGCCGTCGCCCTGCCGATCCCCGCCCCTGCCGCCGTCAGGAACGCCCGCTTGCCCTTCAATCTGTCCATCTCAGTTCGATCTCCGCCTACCGTTTTTGTTGCGTCTTCAGTAACCCGAGCATCCAGTTGAGCGTCACCCGCCAATCCGTCATCCTGAGCGAGATGCCGTGCGTGCCGGCCGTGAACAGCACGAACCGGATCGGGTAGTCCGGAACCGCCGCCTTCATATCGCGGAAGAACTGCAATTGCGATTTCCAGCCGAGGACGGTGTCCTCCTTGCTGTTGCTGATGTGAATCGGCACCCGCTCCGCCGGGGCGAGCTCGGCCGCGGTCTTCAGGTAGCTTCGGTCCATCGTCGAATCGAGGAAGATCAGGCCGCCGATCAGCGGCTTGACCTCGGCGTCGCGAACGAGGTGCCAGCAGATATTGCCGCCGGCCGAGGCGCAGGCGAGGAAGACCGGCGCACCGGGCGATGCATTCGCCTCGGCAAGCACCAGGGCCTTGATCTCGGCCGTGCCCTTGCTGCCGAAATCGGAGAAGCTCGACGAGACGTAGACACCGTCGCTGCGCATCATCAGGTTCTTGATGCGATTGAAGTTGCCGCCGTGGATCCAGTCGTTGACGCCGGTCGCGCGGCCGGTGCCGAGGCCGTGCACGAAGATGACCACCGCCTTGGCGCCGCCCGAACTCTTGCCGACGGCGGTGTAGGTGATCGTGTGGCCGCCGACATCGAGGCTCTGCTCGCTCTCCACGGCTTGCGTGTCGAGCGAGACGTATTTCGGATCGACCTTGGTCCCGCGCTCGACGTCGCGGGCGTAGAGGTCGCGCGGGCGGTTGTACTCGACCGTCAGGAAGTCGCCGTCATACTGGCTGTCGAGGATGTTGGCGTATTGGAAGAGGTCGTCCTTGTAGGGGGCGAGCTGGTACGGCTTCGGTGGCGACGTCCTGGCCTCGGCCGCGTGCGACAGGAGAAGCATCGCCAGGCAGGCCAGCACCGTTCCCTCGCGCCTGCGCCGTGCGACGGCAGCAAGCCAACCATCGCGCGCAGTGCTCAACGCCGCATCGCCTCCGCTTCGGCGGCGTTGAGTGCCGAGAGGCTCGTCCGCTGGCGGCCCTCGGCATCAAAATTCTCCGGCGCGAGCCAGCGCTCGAAGGCGAGCTTGCGGCCCGGCCATTCGCTGTCGAGCATGGCGAACCAGGCCGTGTCGCGATTGCGGCCCTTCACGATCATATGCTGGCGGAAGATGCCTTCGAAGGTGAAGCCGAGGCGGCGGGCGGCGCGCATCGAGGCGGTGTTCAGCGCGTTGCATTTCCACTCGTAGCGGCGGTAGCCGAGATCGTCGAAGACGTAGCGGGCCATCAGGTACTGGGCTTCGGTCGCAAGGCGTGTCCGTTGCAATGCCGGCGAATAGACGATGCTGCCCATCTCGATGACGCGCATCGCCGGTCGGATCTCGAGGAGCGTCACGATGCCGAGCGCGGCGCCGCTGGCGTAGTCGCAGACGGCATAGGAATAGGGGTCGAGGAGCACGGCGCGCTCGTCCAGCCAATTGGCAAACACCTTGCCGTCGGCAAACGGGCCATAGGCCATGTAAGCCCATACCCGGTCGTCGCCCTTGAGCGCATGCCAGAGCGCATCGCCGTGGGCGGCGGGATCGAGCTTTTCGATGCGGCAGTACCGCCCGAGCAGCTTCACGGGGCCGGGGCGCTGCGCCGGCGTCGTATCGGTAACCGGCCCGACCGGCTGCTCGCTGTGCGGCATCAGCCCCTCTTGTCGAACAGGGCATTGAGCGCGCTGAAGGCCGCGCTTTCGCCAAGCCCGTCGAAGCGGCCCTCCTTCAGCGCCGCCGAGGCGCGCATGAGGCCGCCCCACGCCACACGGGCGAGGGCGCCGCCGACGCTGACCCGCCGCACGCCGAGGGCAGCGAGATCGGCAAGCGTCATATCGGTGGGGGCGCCGATCAGGACGTTGACCGGCTTCGGTGCCACTGCCGCGACGATCGCGGCAATGTCCTCGCGCTTCTGTGCGCCCGGCGCGTATAGACAGTCCGCTCCGGCCTCGGCGAACGCCTGCAACCGGCGAACCGCTTCGTCGCGCGGCTCGGCGTGGCCGACGAGATAGCATTCCGAGCGCGCCACGAGCAGCGTGTCGCCGCCGGCGCCATCGATGGCGCGCCGCGCCGCCTTGATGCGCTCGACCGCCTCGATCTTGTCGAAAAGCGGCTTCGCCTTGTCGGGGGTGCGATCCTCGATCGAGAGGCCGGCGACACCGGTCGCGACGGCAAGGCGGACGCTCTCGCCGACGCCTTCCGTATCCTTGGCATAACCCGATTCGAAATCGGCATTGATCGGAACGTCGGTTGCCGCGACCATCGCCCGCATGTGGTCGAGAACAGCCGCGCGCGGCACATCGCCGTCGGCGCAGCCAAGCGACCATGCGAGCCCGGCGCTGGTCGTGGCGAGAGCCGCGAACCCGAGCCGCTGCAGGTAGCGGGCGCTGCCGATATCGTAAGGGTTGGGCAGCAGGAAGCAGCCGCCGGCGTGGAGGGCCCTGAAGGCGCGGCGCCTTTCCGCAATGCTGGCCATCGACGCTCCTCCCGCGACTTCGAACAGTTTGATTTCGCCGGGTTTATGCGCCAAGAGAAGCCGACAAATCAACGACAACCCGGAAGGGAGCGCGCCCGTGTTTCATACCATCGCCGGCTTCGACCGGATCGGCGAGGAGAATGCCTTCGCCGTGCTTGCCCGCGCCACCGAGCTGCAGGGCCTCGGCCGCGACATCATCAATCTCGGCATCGGCCAGCCGGATTTCCGCACGCCGGAGCATATCGTCGAGGCCGCCGTGAAGGCGCTCCGCGACGGCCATCACGGCTACACCCCGGCAACCGGCATCAAGCCGCTGCGCGAAGCGGTCGCCGCCGACATCCACCGCCGGCTCGGCGTCGAGGTATCCCCGGACCTGGTGATGATCGTGCCGGGCGGCAAGGTGACCATGTTCGCGGCAATCCTGATGTTCGGCGAGCCCGGCGCCGAGATCCTCTATCCCGATCCCGGTTTCCCGATCTACCGCTCGATGATCGAGTATACCGGCGCCAAGCCGGTGCCAATCCCGATCCGCGAAGCCAACGGCT
>JAJPHB010000075.1 GCA_021325525.1 Alphaproteobacteria bacterium | reverse complement strand
CGGCGCAGTTCGCCGCGATGCAGATCGCGCCGGTCGCCACCGCGCACGAGATTTGGGTCATCGGCTCGGACGGCACCTTCTCGAGCGCGCCCGTTCACTTCACGTACTCGTCGCGGCGGCGCCACCAGACGCCGCTCTCGTTGCGTCCCTTGGGAGCGCGGTCGAGCCATTGATAGGCGCCCCAGAGCCCGTCGAGGCCACGCGCATAGGTGGAATAGGTGTGGTAGACGGCGCCGTCCTCGAAGACGAAGGCGCTCATGCCCGGCCGATCGCGCGAGAAGCCGGCCGCATCGGTTCCGCAGGAGGCCGCGAAGCGGGCGACGGGCTCGGGGACCGGTGCCGCATCCATCGCGTGGCCGCCGCGCCGGTAATTGTATTCGACGCCGCCGGCGCGCTGCTGCGCCTCGGTGAAGGCGACATCGAAGTCGAAATTGAAGTCGCTCCCCGCCGAGGACGCCCAGGGAAAGCTCCAGCCCATCCGCCGCTTATAGGCCTGCAGCTTCGCGAGCGGGGCGCGCGAGACGGCCCAGAGCATCACATCGTGGTTCGCCAAGTGAACCGTGAAGCCGTTGAAGCCGTCCGCAATCATCGAGCAGGAGGGGCAGCCCGCCGCCCAGTCGGGTCCGAACATGAAATGGTAGACGAGGAGCTGCGAGCGCCCGCGGAAGAGGTCGGTGAGCGAGGCGCTCCCGCCATCGGTCTCGAAGCGGTACTCCTTCTCGACCTTGACCCAGGGCAGCTCCTGCCGCCGCCGCGCCAGCTCGTCGCTGCGCCGCGTCAGCTCCTTCTCCGCCTCCAGCAGATCGAGCCGCGCCGTCAGCCATTCCTCGCGTGTCCCGGTGGTGTGTGTCGCCATCGCTTTCGCTCCCGTGGTAGTCGTGAGATAGGTAAGCGCCGGGCGGCGGCGAGTAGGAGTGACAAGTGTGGCGGGATTCCGATGGACTCGCTGATCACGGCCGCGGCACGGGCGCTCGCCTCGGGCGATCCCTTGGGCGCGCTGAACCGCGTCGCCCTGCGCGACGACGCGCCGGCGCTCGCGCTCCGCGGCGTCGCGATGGCGCAGCTCGGGGATTTCCCTCGGGCAAGGGCGCTGCTGCGGCGCGCGGCGCGCGCCTTCGGCCCGAAGGCGGCCGTCTCCCGCGCGCGCTGCCTCGTCGCCGAGGCCGAGATCGCCCTCGCCGCGCGCGACCTCGCCTGGCCCGCGAGGGCGCTCGATGCGGCACGGGCGGTTCTCGAAGAGCATGGCGACCGGGTGAACGCGGCGCATGCGCGGCATCTCGAGCTCCGCCGCCTCCTCCTCATCGGCCGCCTCGATGAGGTCGAGCGCTGTCTCGCCGCGCTCGACCCCGCGGCGCTCCGGCCCGCGCTGCGCGCCGCCCACGAGCTGGTGGTCGCGGGGCTGGCGATGCGGCGCCTCCGCACGAAGGCGGCGCTCGCCGCGCTCGCGGAGGCGGAGCGCGCGGCGCGCGATGCCGGCATCCCGGCGCTGACGGCGGAGGTCGAGAGCGCGGCCCTCCTCCTAAGGACGTCGGCGGCGCGCCTCATCGCGCGCGGCGCGGAGCGCCCGCTCCTTCTCGAAGAGGTCGAAGCCGTGCTGGCGTCGGGGGTGCTCGTCGTCGATGCGTGCCGCCACGCCGTGCGCGACGGCGACCGGGTGGTGCCCCTCGCGCGACGCCCGGTCTTGTTCGCCCTCGCCCGCGCCCTCGGCGAAGCATGGCCGGGCGACATGCCGCGCGATGCGCTCGTCGCGCGGGTCTTCCGCGCGAAGCGCGCCGACGACTCGCATCGCGCGCGCTTGCGGGTCGAGATCGGGCGGCTGCGCGCGGCGCTGCGGGGTGTCGCCGATCTGACCGCGACGAAACGCGGCTTCGCGCTGGCGCCGCGCCGCGCCGGCGAGGTCGTCGTGCTGGCGCGGCCCGTCGAGGAGCGGCACGCGGCGGTGCTCGCCTTCCTCGCCGACGGCGAGGCGTGGTCGAGCTCGGCCCTCGCGCTGGCCCTGGGATCGAGCACGCGCACCGTGCAGCGGGCGCTCAATGAGCTCGCCGCTTCCGGCAAGGTGCAGCCCGTGGGCCGCGGGCGGGCGCGGCGTTGGCTCACGCCGCCGGGTCCGGGTCTCACGATGAGCTTGTTGCTCCCGCCGCCGCTGCCGAGCGGCTAGGATGCCTCCCATGAAGCGTTCCGCGGCCGAAATTCTGGGCGAATACGGCCCCTTCCCGGGCGTCGATCACGTGCATGGGGTGACCTATGACGGCCGCCAGATCTGGCTCGCCGCCGGCGACGGGCTGCGCGCGCTCGATCCCGTGAGCGGGACGCTCTTGCGCGCCATCGACGTCGCCGCGGATGCCGGAACCGCCTTCGACGGTCGGCACCTCTACCAGCTCGCCGAGGGGCGCATCCAGAAGATCGATCCGCGGACCGGCCGTGTCCTCTCCACGATTCCGGCGCCCGCCGGCGGCAATTCGGGGCTCGCCTGGGCCGAAGGAACGCTGTGGCTGGGGCAGCACCGGAACCGGACGATCCACCAGATCGACCCGGAGACGGGGGCCATTCTGCGCAGCCTCGAATCGAACCGCTTCGTCACCGGCGTCACCTGGGTCGAGGGCGAGCTCTGGCACGGCACCTGGGAGGGCCGCGAGAGCGAGCTGCGGCGGTTGGATCCCCGAACCGGCGAGGTTCTGGAGAGCCTCGACATGCCGCCCGGAACCGGCGTCTCGGGGCTCGAATCCGACGGCCGCGACCGGTTCTTCTGCGGCGGCGGCAGCAGCGGCAAGCTGCGCGTCGTCCGCCGGCCGAGGCGCGGGGGCGCCGCCTGACGGGAGAACTTTGCGCGCCGCCTGGCCGCCTGTCGGCGCAGCGCAACGTGGTGCGTCCTCTGGGTGTCGCAGCCACATTCGAGAGGAGACCCAGATGCGCCGGATTATCGTTGCCGCCTTCATCAGCCTCGACGGCGTCATGCAGGCGCCCGGAGGACCGCAGGAAGACCCGACCGGCGGCTTTGCGCTCGGCGGCTGGACCCACCCCTATTTCGACGAAGCCTTGGGCGCGTCCATGGGCGCCATCTTCGACCGGCCCTTCGACCTGCTGCTCGGGCGCAAAACCTACGACATTTTCGCGGCGCACTGGCCCTATGTCACCGACCCGAACGAGCCCATCGCCGCTGTCTTCAACAGCGTGACGAAATACGTGGCGTCGCGCTCCGCTCCGAGGCTGAGCTGGCAGAACAGCCGGCTTCTCGGCAAGGACATCATCGCCTCGCTGAAGGCGCTGAAGGGCGAGGACGGCCCCGACCTTCTCGTCCAAGGCTCGAGCGAGCTGCTGCAGACTCTGTGGAAGAACGCCCTCGTCGACGAATTGAGCGTGCTGATCTTCCCGGTCGTGCTCGCCACGGGCAAGCGCCTCTTCGGCAAGGGTACGGCTCCGGCCGGGCTGAAGCTCGTCAAGGCGCAATCCTATCCGACCGGCGTCATCGTCGCGACCTACACGCCCGAGGGAGCGGTCAGGACCGGCAGCTTCCAGCTCGCCGAACCCAGCGCCGCCGAACTCGAGCGCCGGCGGGACTTGAACTGAGCCGCAGGCTCGGCCAGGTCGAGGAGGGTCGTCCTGGCCGAACTCAACTCCGCCGACTGTGGGCTTCCGCCGCGTTCCCTAGGATGAAATATGCGTGGAGAACCCAATATCGCGGCTGTGGCGGCGCTGATCGGCGATCCGGCACGCGCCGCGATTCAGCTGGCGCTTGCGGATGGCCGTGCGCTGCCTGCAGGCGAGCTTGCCGCCTTCGCTGGCCTGTCGTCTTCAGCGGCCAGCGCGCATTTGAGCAAGTTGCTGGAAGGCGGTCTGCTTGCGCTTGCGCGCCAGGGCCGCCATCGCTACTACCGGTTCGCTGGACCTGCAGCCCGGGATCGGCAGTACCCTGCGGGAACAGCTGATCCAGCTTCGAGACCCGCCGTTCCGCATCGCGCCTTCCGGCAATGAAATCGAGCGCGTCGTCATAGGCGCGGAACTCGTGACCGCTCT
>JAJPHB010000158.1 GCA_021325525.1 Alphaproteobacteria bacterium | reverse complement strand
TGGCGTCCCCGGCGGGATTCGAACCCACGACCCCAGGATTAGGAATCCTGTGCTCTATCCGGCTGAGCTACGGGGACGGGCGCAGTCGAGCGCGTTTATAGCGGGTCGGCGAGCGTCGGCGAAGGGCGAAATTGCGCCGCGCGCGGCGGCAGTACCCACCGCGCGGGTATTGTCATTTTTCGCCGATTGATCATCCCTCGCGCAACGCATAACATTGGGCGTTGGCCAGCCCATTGGAGCAGACCCCCTATTTTGGAAAGACGACATCCACGATGAGCAGAGGTAAAGATTTCCGCGAACCCCGGCGGCGCGGCTTCGACGACGATCATTTCTCGCCGCGCGGCGACAGTGGTTTCGGAATGCCGCGGCCGTCCTACGGCGGGCCGTCACGGCCGGTCCCGAGCGGCCCCGTGGTCGATGCCACGGTGAAATGGTTCAACCCCGAGAAGGGGTTCGGCTTCGTCGAGCTTGCCGACGGCACGGGCGATGCGTTCCTGCACATTGCCGTCCTCGAAGCGTCCGGTCGCAAGACCGTTCTCTCGGGAGCCAAGGTCAAGGCGCGCGTCGGCCAGGGCCAGAAAGGTCCGCAAGTCACTGAGGTGGTCGAGGTCGATGAGAGCACGGCGACGGCCCAGCCTCGGCGTCACGGCCCGCTGGGGCCGCGTCCGCCGCGCGCGGCGCCCGACCTCTCGAGCGCGATCGAGATGTCCGGCACCGTCAAATGGTACAACCCCGACAAGGGGTTCGGCTTCGTCGCGATCGGCGATGGCGGCAAGGACGTGTTCGTCCACGCCTCCGTCCTGCAGCGCGCCGGCATCGCCGACCTGGCCGAAGGCCAGCGCGTGACGATGCAGGTCGTCGAAGGCATGAAAGGTCGCGAAGCCGCGGCGATCTCCGCGGTCGGCTGACCGCGGGGCAGTCTTGCGGGGCCCGCCCGTCCGCTCATGGTTCGAGCGGACGGGCGAATTCGTCTTCGCACAGGGGGCGAGGGGCGCCGCTCAGCCTGCCGCGGAGGGCGGGCTCAAGACGCGAATGGGCGTTCCGGCGAGATAGGCGCGGATCGCCTCGACGGCCTGGCCGTAGACGAGGCGGTAGGCTTCCTCCGTCACATATCCCAAATGCGGCGTCAGCACGGTGTTGGACAGGCGCCGCAGCTTGTGCCCAGGCGGCAGCGGCTCGCGGTCATAGACATCGAGCGCGGCGCCGGCGATGCGGCCCTCTTCGAGCGCGGCGATGAGCGCCGCCTCCTCGACGATCGGGCCGCGCGAGGTATTGACGAGGAAGGCGCTCGGCTTCATTCGCGCGAGATCGGCGGCGGCGATAAGGCCGCGCGTGCGCGGGCTCAGCACCAGGTGAATTGTGACGATATCGGCGGCGGCGAGCAGCTCCGCCTTCGAGACGAGGCGGGCTCCGGCTGCGGCGGCGCGCTCTTCGGTCAGGTTCTGGCTCCAGGCGATGACCTCCATGCCGAAGGCGGCGCCGAACTTCGCCATCTGCGCGCCGAGGCGGCCGAGCCCGATGACGCCGAGAGTCTTGCCCTGGAGCCCGATGCCGAGCGTCGTCTGCCAGCGGCCGGCGCGCATCGCCGCATCCTCGCGCACGATGTGGCGGCAGAGCGCGAGAATGAGGCCCCAGGCGAGCTCCGCCGTCGGATAGCCCAGCATCTCGGTGCCGCAGACGGTGATGCCGCGCGTCGTGGCGGCGGCGATGTCGATGGCGGCGTTGCGCATGCCGGCGGTGACGATGAGGCGCAGATCGGGCAGGCGCTCCAGCACTCTTGCGGGCAGCGGCGTCCGCTCGCGCATGGCGATGATGGCGCCGAAGCCGGCGAGCGCCTCGATGAGCGCGTCCTCCTCGCCGATATGCTGCGTGAAGGCGGTCGCTGTGACGCCAGGACCGAGGCTCGCCCAATCGGCCGCTTGCAAGGCGCCGTTGTGATAGTCGTCGAGGATGGCAACGCGCATCGCTTCCGCCCTTCTTCGAGAGCCGCCGGGTGAGATTAGGGCGGCACGGCCATGGACGGCCAGCGCTTTCGCCGCTCGGCTTGACGGGTGGTCGAGGCTGCGCCTAACGTCGCCGCCGGTGCAGGGGGAAGGCGCAGCCATCGCGCCGACGCCGTCCGACAGGGAGGCTCGTCATGAAAATTTCCGCCTGGTTTCCGGCAGCGCTCGCCGTTCTCCTCGCGCTGGCCCTGCCGGCGGAGCCGGCGCGCGCCGCCGACAAATCGGTCGTCATCTATTCGGCGAATGAGAGCACGCTCGACGGCCTCGTCTTCGACGCCTTCACCAAGGAGACGGGCATCGCCGTGCAGCCGGTCCAGGCGGGGTCCGGCGTCATCATGAAGCGCATCGCGTCGGAGAAGGACCGGCCGCAGGGCGACATCGTCTGGGGCGTCAGCCGCTCGCTGCTGCAGACGAATTCCGCCTATTTCGCGCCTTACCAGTCGAAGAACCGCGACGCCATCCCGGCCGAGTACCGCGACCCGAACGACCTCTGGATCGGCACCAACCTCCACCTCCTCGTGCTCTTGCAGAATACGAAGCTGGTGCCGGAGGGGCAGGGGCCGAAGAGCTGGGCCGACCTCCTCGACCCGAAATGGAAGGGCAAGATCGCCTTCACCGATCCGGCCAATTCCGGCTCCGCCTACACCAATACGACGCTGCTCGTGCAGCTCTGGGGCGGCGGCAATGCCGGCTGGGACAAGGTCGAAAAGCTCTACGCCAACATGAAGGTGCTGAACAAATCCTCGCTCGTCTTCCAGGGCGTCGGCAACGGCGAGTATCCGCTCGGCGTCTCGCTCGAATATGCGGGGTATCTCTGGGCCAGCGACGGGGCGCCGGTGAAGGTGATCTATCCTTCCGACGGCACCGTCGTCGCCATGGAGGGCGTCGCCATCATCAAGGGCGGGCCGGATCCCGAGACGGCCAAGACCTTCGTCGATTTCATCAACCGCAAGGACATCCGCGAGCTCATCTTCCGCAAGACCTTCCGCCGGCCGGCGCGGCAGGACCTCGATCTGACGAAGCTCCCGGGCGGCATGCCGAACCTCGCCAGCGTCAAGCTCGCGTCCTATGACGAGGCGGGCTGGACCAAGGAGCGGCCGCAGGCGATGGCGAAGATCAAGGAGATCATCGAGCAGACGCGCTGAGGCGCGGCGCCGCGACCTCCTGTCCGCAAGGGAAATTCGCGCCTCCCGTGACCGCGATCGCCATCAGCGGGGTCCGGCGCCGCTTCGGCGCCGTCGAGGCGGTCGCCGGCGTCTCGCTCGATATCGCCGATGGCGAGTTCTTCACGCTCCTCGGCCCCTCCGGCTGCGGCAAGACGACCCTGCTCCGCATGGTCGCCGGCTTCTGCGAGCTCGATGCCGGCGCCATCCATTTCGGCGCGCGCCGCATCGACAGCTTGCCGCCGCACAAGCGCAACACCGGGATGGTGTTCCAGAATTACGCGATCTTTCCCAATCTGCGCGTCGCCGGCAATGTCGCCTACGGCCTCAAGGCGCGCGGCGTCTCCCGTGCCAAGATCGCCGCGCGCGTCGAGCGCGCTCTCAGCCTCGTCCATTTGGACGGCTATGGCGAGCGCTGGCCGCATCAGCTCTCGGGCGGCCAGCTCCAGCGCGTAGCCATCGCGCGGGCGCTCGTCATCGAGCCCGAGGTGCTGCTCCTCGACGAGCCGCTCTCCAATCTCGACGCCAAGCTCCGGGTCGAGATGCGGGGCGAGATCCGCGAGCTGCAGCGCAAGCTCGGCATCACCGCTCTCTACGTCACGCACGACCAGGAGGAGGCGCTCGCCATTTCCGACCGCATCGCGGTCATGCGGGCGGGGCGCCTCGAGCAGGTGGGGGCGCCGGCCGAAACCTACCGCCGGCCCGCGACGCCCTTCGTTGCCGAGTTCATGGGCACGACGAATCTCCTGTCCGGCCGCGTCGTCGGCGCGGCGGAGGGCTGGCTGCGCGTCGCCGTCGGCGCCGCCGAGTTCCGCCTCGCCGCCGCGGGCGCGGCGGAGGGCGAAAGCCTCGCCTTCTCGCTCCGCCCGGAATGGCTGCGGCCGCTGGCGCCGGGCGCCGACCCGCCGCCGGGCTGGGCGCGTCTCGAAGGCCGGCTGGAGACGGTCGAGTTCCTGGGCGCCCTGACGCGCCTCCAGATGCGCCTCGACGCTGGCACCGCGCTCCGCCTTGCCGCCCTCGAATTGCCGGAAGGGTGGGGCGAGGCCAATGCGCGCGTCGCCGTCGCCTACGACCCGGCGCGGATCACCGCCTTCCGCGGCGAGAGGGCGGGGTGAGGGCGGATCAACGCCCGTGCGTCCTTCGAGACGCGCTCTTCGCGCGCTCCTCAGGATGAGGTCCATCGGGTCGGCGATGCACCTATGTTCCTCATCGTGAGGAGCGCGCGAAGCGGGCGTCGCGAAGGACGCACCCCTGCTACTGCAACGCAGAGAATGAGCGTCCCTCGTCAAGCCACGGCCATCTCCGCCATATCGGGCAGCGTGTCGATGCACCACAGGGTCTGGAGGAGCCCTGCGCTTGCCGCATGGCCGATCGCCCCTTCGGCGAGCTCGCGGAACTTGTCCGCGATCTCTTCATCGCTGAGCGGCGCGTCGGGATCGCCCTTGCGCGTCGGCGCATAATGCTCGAAGCGCGCGCCGCGGCGCGTCGTCACCGCGACGCGGGCGGCGCGCCGGCGCGGGAAGGCAGCGTCGACCTCGGGATCGACGGCGAGGTCGATGCGGCTCATGAGCGCACGGATCGTGGGGTCCGCGCGGCGCTCCGCGGTGAAGGCGGCCATGCGGGCGCTTCCGGTCGCGAGCGCGACGGCGACGCAGTAGGGCAGGCTGAACTTCGCCTCGAACGCGGTCCGCGGCGCGAAATTGCCGGTGACCTCGATGGCGGTCGCATAGGTGCGGATCTCGATGCGCTCGATGTCGTCGGCGGCGAGGCCGTGGCGCTGGCGGAGCGCCAGCACGGCGTCGATCGCGGCATGGGCGTGGCCGCAGGCGGCGTGGTTCTTCTGCGTCGTCTGGAGGATGTTGAAGCCTTGGCCGAGCGTCGCCGCCGCTGTCGCCCAATCGGGGCTATCGCTCATCGCCGCGCCGAAGCCGCGCGCGCCGTCGAGGATGTCGGCGGCGCCGGTGACGCCGCGCTCGGCGGCGAGCGCCATCGTGAGGCCGCATTCGGCGGCGTGGCCCCCATGGAGGGGCTTGCTCATGGCATCGGAGCGGAAGGCCTGCTGCAGCCCCGCCGCCAATGTTCCGGCGTTGGCGAGCGCGTGCAGCGTGCGCCCGGCATCGAGGCCCAGGATCACGGCCGCGGCCGCGGCGGCGCCGAAGGTGCCGACCGTGCCCGTCGTGTGCCAGAAGCGGTAATGCGCCGGGTTGACGGCGACGCCGATGCGGGTCGAGACCTCGTAGCCGGCGATGATGCCGCGCAGGAAGAGCGCGCCCGAGGCGTGCCGCCCTTGCGCCGCCGCCAGCGCCGCGGCGATGACCGGCGTGCCCGGATGGTAGATGGCATCGCGGAAAATATCGTCGAACTCGATCGTGTGCGCCGCGGCGCCGTTGATGAGCGCCGCCGCCCGCATTGTCGCGCGCCGGCCCGAGGGCAGCAGCATCGCCTCGCCGCGGTCCACCTCCTCGGCGAGCGCCGCGGCGAGCAGCGTCGCCGGCGGCAGCGCGCCGCCGGGGAGCGCGGCGGCGAACCAATCGACGACGCAGCGCCGCGCCGCGTGGCGCACCCGGTCCGGCAGCTCCGCTGTGCGCGCCGCGGCGGCGTAGTCGGCGAAGGGCTGAAGGGCGGTCATGGGCGGCTCCCCGAGCGGCGTTCTCTGGCGTGGCGCCGATTATAGGCGCGCCGCTTCGGGTCTGTGCAAAGCCGGCGATGGCCGGTGTCGCCAGGGTCGCCGTTCCGGAGTAGCATCAGGCGGCGATTCGAGGCGCCCCGGCCATGATGCACCGCCATTGGCCCAAACTCCTGCTTCCCGCGCTCCTGCTCGAAGCTTCGGCGCTCGCCCAGGCGGCGCCGCCCGAGAATGCCGACCCGACGCTCGCCCCCTGGTTCCAGAGCTTGCAGCGACCCGATATCGGCGGCTCCTGCTGCTCGCTCGCCGATTGCCGGCGCGTGCGCAGCCGCCTCGCCGGCAAGGGCTTCGAGATCATGCTCGACGGCGTCTGGGTCCCGGTGCCGCCGGAGCGCATCATCTATCGCGACAATCCGACTGGCGAGGCCGTCGCCTGCACGCGCAGCCATGTCGTCATCTGCTTCGTGCCGGGTCCGGAGACGTGAGGGCTCCGCGTCCGCGCCGGGCTTCGCGGAAACGGCGGCGGCCGCGTTCACGCCGTCAGAATTGCGAGCTGTACTGCGCCGGGTCGATCATCGCCGCGATGACGAGGGGCCGGTCGAGCGCCTGCCCGCTCTCGACCGCCTTTTGCAGGCTCGCCGCGTCCTCGGCGCGCAGCCCGTGGCAGCCCATCGCTTCGGCGAGCTTCACGAGGTCGCCCGTCTCGAAGCGCGTGCCGGTGCTGGCATATTGCTTTGCGAGCTGCTTGATCTCGATGCGGTTGAGGCTGCCGTCGCAGAAGACGACGACGATGAGGCCGAGGCCGAGCTCGGCGGCGAGCTGCAGCTCGCCCTGCACCATGGCGAAGCCGCCATCGCCGGTGAAGCAGACGACGGGCCGGTCGTGCTCGAGATATTTCGCCGTCATCGCGCCGGGCAGGGCGAAGCCCATCGCCGAGAGGCCGTTGGTCAGCAGCACGGAATTGGGCTCGTAGGCGGTCCAGCCCTGGCCGACCAGGATCTTGTGCGAGCCGACATCCATGGTGATGAGGGTCGAGCGCGGGCTCGCCTCGCGCACCGCGTCGACGACGTCGGTCGGGTTGAGGCGGCCGGCGACGCGCCCCTCGTAATAGAGCCGCTTCAGCTCGCGGCGATGGGCGGCGATCTCCGCATCGCGCCATTTCGCGCCGCCCGAATAGCCCGCCGCCAGCGCCTCGAGAATGGCGGGAATGGAGCCGACGAGCTCCAGGTCCGCGGGATAGACCTGATCGGTATTGGGGACGGCGTCGATATGGATGACGGGCGTGGTGAGGCGCCAGCTCTTGATGAGCTCGACGGCATCGAAGCCGATGGCGAGGATGAGGTCGGCGCCGCCGAGGAAATTCCACAGGAAGCCGTTGCAGGCCATGTCGATGGTCCCGGCGAAGGCGGGATGGTCCTCGGCAAGCGTGCCCTTCGCCTTGGGCGAGACGACGACGGGCGCGCCCAGCGTCTCGGCGAGGTGCCGCAGCGCCGGCCCCGCCTTCTGCCGCTTCGCCGCCATGCCGGCGAGGAGAATGGGGCGCCGCGCCGCGCGCAAAGCCGCGAGCGGCTCCGCGGCGCCGGGGACGGCGCTCGCCTCCGTCCAGGATGCCGCGGGAGCGAGCGGCGGCAGGCGCAGCGCGGCGTCGCCCGCGCGCGCGGCGCTGACATCGATCGGCATGGTGAGGTGGACGGGGCCCGGCCGCTCCGCCGTCGCCACGCGGAAGGCCTTGCGCAGAATGCTGCCCGCGGCCTCGGGCACCATGCGCGTCGCCCATTTGCTGACCGGCGCGAAGAGCCGCAGATGGTCGATGTTCTGGTGCGTGAAGGTGGGTTCGAGCCGCGTTCCCATCTGTCCCGACAGGGCCAGCATCGGCGTGCGGTCGAGAAAGGCGTTGGCGACGCCGTTGACGAGGTTGGTCGAGCCCGGCCCCAGGGTCGACATACAGACGCCGGGAAGGCCCGTCAATTGGCCATAGGCGTCGGCCATGAAGGCGGCGGTGCCCTCGCGTCGCGCCAGCACGAAATCGATGCCTTCGAGGCGCGCCGCCTCCATGAAGTCGAGATTGGGGTCGCCCGGATAGCCGAAGATGGCGCCGATGCCCGCCTCCTTCAAATATTTCGCGACGAGAGCGGCCGTCGTCAGAGTCTCGGACACGGGTGCGACCTCTTCGGCTGCAATGGCGGCCCCGTGCATTTGACAGGGCGGGGCGCGACAAGGATGTATTGCAGCGTGGGGCAGGGGCGTCAACCGGCCGGAGGAGCCATGGCGGAGGAAGCCGCGCCGGACGCGGCGACGGCGGCGGCCTGCGCGCGCTGCCGCAAGCCATCGGCGCTCTGCGTCTGCGCCGCGCTTGCGCCAGTCGAGACGCGGCACTTCACGCTCATCCTCCAGCATCCGCAGGAGCGCGACGAGCCGCTGGGGACGGCGTGGCTCGCGCATCTTCAGCTCCGCCCGTCGCGTCTCGTCGCCGGCCTCTCCTGGCCGAGCCTCACCGCCGCCCTCGGCCGCCCGGCCTCGGCCTCGCGCTGGGGCGTGTTCTACCTTGGCGCCGCCGCCCCGGAGGGCCCGGCGCGGGCGCCGCTGACCGCGCTCGGCCGCCGCGGCGCGCCTCTCGCCGACCAGGCGGCGGCGCTCGCCGCGCTCGACGGCATCATCCTCCTCGATGGAAGCTGGAGCGAGGCGAAGGCGCTGTGGTGGCGCAACCCCTGGCTCTTGAAGGCGCGCCGCCTCGTCCTCGCGCCGCCGGCGCCCTCGCTCTACGGCAAGCTCCGCCGCGAGCCGCGGCGCGACAGCCTCGCCACCATCGAGGCGGCGGCCTTCGCCCTCGCCGCGCTCGAAGGCGATCCCGGCCTCCCCGCCCGCATCCTCGCCCCCTTCGCCCTCCTTCTCGATCGCTACCGCGCGACTCAGCCGCGGCGGCCCGCGCCGGGCGCGTCGCCGGGCGTTGCAAATCGCCGCCGCCGCCATTAGCTTGCGCCCCGTCGCGACCCCCAGCGGAGAGGTGCCGGAGTGGTCGATCGGGGCGGTCTCGAAAACCGTTGTACCGGGTGACCGGTACCGAGGGTTCGAATCCCTCCCTCTCCGCCA
>JAJPHB010000125.1 GCA_021325525.1 Alphaproteobacteria bacterium | reverse complement strand
GCGCTGCGCCAGCCCGCCCGCGGCGCGCCCGCTCGGCCGCCCCGCCGCCGAGATCGCCCGCCTCGCCGCCTTCGGCGACGCCGCGATCTTCTGATCGGGGAATCGTCGCTTAATTTGGAATTCGCTGTCATCATGAAAGTATGACGCGATACTCGGATTCATGATATGTTCTCTGGCCTCACAGAAGGGTGTCTCCGAATCGCCGTGGGTCTTACCGCGAACCGCCGAACAGATCCCGTTGACCCGTCGGCTCCGTTCGATGCCGCATCGCCTTCGCGACTACGGTTATGGCGTTTCGACCGGGCCTCTTGTCTGGAATCGTCACAAGCAGCAGTTGCATGCAGAAAGAAGCGACGGCTGCTATCCGGTGATCTGGGCCGAGGCTGTCGCAAGCGATGGGCGTTTTGTCTGGCGCAGCGAGAAGCGAAATCACGCTCCCTGGTTCCGCGCCGAGCGCCCGAAGGATGATTGGCTGATCGTCGATCAGCCATGCGTTCTGCTTCAACGCACAACTGCGAAAGAACAGCGGCGCCGTTTGATCGCCGCTGAATTGCCCGAGAAATTTGTCCGTACTCACGTGGGCGTGGTGATTGAGAACCATTTGAATATGGTGAGGGCAGTCGCGGCTCGGCCTTTGGTGGCCCCGGCTGCGATCGCAGCATTGCTGAACAGCGCCGTGGTCGATGAGGCGTTTCGGTGCATCAATGGATCTGTAGCCGTTTCAGCCTTTGAGCTGGAGGAATTGCCGCTACCCTCACCCGCCGTGATCGAGAAGGTGGCGAGACTTATTTCTTCTGGAGTCGCGGCCAATCAAATCGAGGCTGTAATCGCGGCGGCCTATTTGAGGCAAAATGCTTCCGCCGCTCGCTGATCCAGCGGAAATTCACCGACGACTTCAGCTCATCTTTCCAGAAGGGACGCCGCAGCGGAGCTATTGCACTCGCGAAATTGCCGCCCGGACGATTTTCGTCATGCTGTACATCGGCGCGGTTGAAGGAACCGGCGTTTGGCTCGCATCCAAGCATGTTTATCGGATGGGCGACCAGCAATCGAACCGCCGTACCGATGCCGAGCGGCAAGCCTATGCCGAAGCGGTAGAGAAGCCCGGCTTCGTGGCGCCGCCCGATCGATGGTTTCAGGATAATACGCGCGAGCCAATTCGCGATGAGACGCTGCGCGATGGCTTGGTACGAGTCGGTGCTGTCGTGGTGCGGCCCGGTCTGCCGACGACTTCGTCCAAGGGGCGTTACGCGGTCAAAGGCAGTCTTGCATCGCTCTTCGACCCGTCGTTGGTCGCCGAGCCCCTGGATGCCGCAATCAGGAACTGGCAGGCGCGGCATTTGTCCCCCGGCGCGCTCGCCAGAATTCGCTTGCAGGAGCGGTCGGCGACCGCGGCACAGTCGAGCGTCTTGGTCGCCCTCCCCAACGGAGAAACACGGCGCATGGAGGCTGGGCCTTCCTCGGCGATCACGAAAGCTGTTGTCGAGGTATTTGCGCCTCGGTTCTTGCAGGATCCCGCAGTGCTCTGGATCTCGGAGAGCGGCAGCAAGGTCATCCAGCGAGACGATGAACTTGCCAGAGCCCTTGGACTGAAAATCGCAAGCGATCGACTGCTGCCAGACGCGATTCTTGTCGACCTCGCTCCCGCGGAACCGTTGATCGTCTTCGTCGAGGTTGTCGCTACTGATGGTCCGATCACGGAGGCGCGCCGTGGCGCAATTCTCGAACTGGTTGCGAGTGCCGGTTTCGCAACTCGCCAGGTCGCCTTCCTGACCGCCTTCCGAGACCGCGACCACTCTACCTTCAAGAGAGCCGTATCGAATTTGGCGTGGGGTTCATTCGCATGGTGTCTGAGCGAGCCGGACCACCTCATTGCCTTCGACGGGATGGAGCCCGGACAAGCGAGACACCTCGCTGACTTCAGTCGCCCTCGGGAGACATGATGCTTGGCCAAGGTCGGCCGTTCACGTTGTCGATCTTGCTCGTCCGTATTGCGCGTTCGGCTCGTTGTAAGGGGCAGGTGCGGATGAGACCTGGCTGATGGCGATCGATTCGCAACAGAGACCGCCAGACGTCGTTAAACGGTGCGGGAGGCCGGCCATGCGCTACGAGCTCTATTACTGGCCCTCGATCCAGGGGCGGGGCGAGTTCGTCCGGCTGGCGCTGGAAGAGGCGGGGGCCGACTACGTCGATGTCGCGCGCGCCGGCGAGGCGGAGGACGGAACCGAGGCGATGATGCGCCTCCTCGACGGCAAGACCGTCGAGCGGCCGCCCTTTGCCCCGCCTTTCCTCAAGGCGGGCCGGCTCCTCATCGGGCAGACGGCCAACATCCTCCTCTTCCTCGGCGAGCGCCACGGCCTCGCGCCCGCCGGCGAAGGCGGCCGGCTCTGGGCGCATCAGCTCCAGCTCACCACAGCCGATTTCCTGCAGGAGGTGCACGACACCCACCACCCGATCGCGAGCGGGCTCTATTACGAGGATCAGCGCAAGGAGGCGCGGCGCCGCGCCGCCGATTTCCTCGCCGAGCGCGCACCGAAATTCCTCGGCTATTTCGAGGAGGTGCTGCGGCACAACCCCGCCGGCGACAAGCATCTCGTCGGCGCGCGGCTGAGCTATCCCGACCTCTCGCTCTTCCAGATGGTGGCGGGCCTCCGCTACGCCTTTCCGCGCGCCATGGCGCGTCTCGAACGGCGGATCCCGCGCGTCGTCGCCCTCCACGACCGCGTGGCGGCGCGGCCGCGCATCGCCGCCTACCTCGCCTCGGAGCGCCGCATCCCCTTCAACGAGGAAGGCATCTTCCGCCACTACCCGGAGCTCGACGCCGCACCGTAGCGCCGTGGCGCTCAGCGCTTCTCGAAATCGATCCGCTCGTCGATCGGTAGGCCGCGCAGGAAGCGGCGCAGGCAGTCGAGACCGAGCTCGACGGCGCCGAGGCGGATCCAGTCGCGACCGCCGAAGATGCGCGCCCGCCGCAGCGCCGTCCCGGACGCCGTCGCGATGGCGACATAGATGCCGCCGCCGAGATCGGTTCCCTCGCTGCCCTCCTCGAGGACGACGACGACCGCCAGAGCGTGCGAGGCGCCGCTCGCGCTGCGCGCCGCGGCGGCGGCGGCCGCGGCGGCTTCCTCCGCTGCCTCGGCGGCGATGCCGAGCATGGCGCGGAGCTGCGCCGGGTCGGGCGCGACGACGCCGCGGCGAAGGATGGCTTCGGCGCCGGGCAGGTGCGCGAGGCGCCCGGCGATCAGCCCGCCGGTGAAGGTCTCGACGGTGGCGAGCGAGCCGCCGCAGGCGCCGAGCGCCGAGAGCACGACGCTTTCCAGCGTCTCGTCATCCTCGGCCAGGATGAAGTTGCCGAGGCGCCGGCGCACCTCGGCCGCGATCGGGGCGAGCGTGCGCTCGATCGCGGCCGCATCGGCGGCCCGCACCGTGAGCTTCGTTTCGAGCTGCGGGTAATGGGCGCGGAAGCCCAGCTTGACGTTGCCCTCGGGCGCCAGCGCCTCGATACCGGCGAGGAGCGCGTCGGCATGCGATTCGCCGATGCCGTAGGAATGGAAGCGCTTGAGGCGGACCGCCATCGCCGCCCCGCTGCGCCGCAAAAGGCGTGGGATGATCTCGTTCTCCAGCATCGCCCGCAGCTCGCGCGGCACACCGGGCGTGAAGAAGAAGCGCGCCTTGCCGATGTCGAGCGCGAAGCCGCAGGCGGTGCCGAGCGGATTGTCGAGGAGTTCCGATCCCGCCGGCAGCATCGCCTGCTTGCGGTTGTTGGGCGGCATGGTCCGCCCGCGGCGCCGGAAGAACGCCTCCATGCGGGCGAGCCAGTCTTCGTCGAGGACGAGCGCGACGCCCGCCGCCCGCGCCGCCACCTCCTGCGAGAGGTCGTCGATGGTGGGGCCAAGCCCGCCATTGACGATGACGGCGTCCGAGCGCGACGCGGCGAAGCGGAACGCTTCGAGAAGGGCCTCGCGGTCGTCGCCGACCGTCGTCCCCCAATGAACCGCGAGCCCGAAATCCTCGAGCTTCTGGCTCATATAGCTGAAATTGCTGTTGACGATCTTGCCGGTGAGGACTTCATCGCCCGTGCAGATGATCTCGATGCGCATGCGCGCGGCTCAGCTCTTGCCGCTGACGTTGTCGGGGGGGTTGCGGCCGGCGAAGAACGCGTCGAGATTATCGAGGGCGCGGAACCCCATGGCGTCGCGCGTTCCGAAGGTGGCGCTGCCGATATGCGGCAGCAGGAAGCAGTTGGGCGCCGTCAGATACCGGCGGTCGAAATTGGGCTCGCCGGCGAAGACGTCGAGCCCGGCGCCGGCGAGATGGCCGCTTTCGAGGGCGGCAATGAGGGCGGCGTCCTCGACGAGATTGCCGCGCGCCGTGTTGACGACGACCGCCCCCTTCGGCAGACGCGCGATGCGTGCGGCGTTGAGGAGATGCGTGTTCTCGGCCGTCCCCGGCGCATGCAGCGAGAGGAAATCCGATTGCTCGATGAGCCGGTCGAGCTCGGCGACATAGGTCATCGGCACCGGGTGATCGGCCGGGACGCGCACCAGATCGTGATAGAGAATCTGGAGGCCGAAGCCTGAGGCGCGGCGCGCCACGGCCTTGCCGATCTTGCCCATGCCGACGATGCCGAGCCGCTTGCCGGCGAGATCGACGCCGCGGAACTCCGTCGGCGTCCAGCGCTTCCAGGCGCCCGCGCGCAGCACCGTCTGCGCCTCGTGCGCGCGCCGCGCCGCGCCGAGGAGGCAGAGGATGGCGATGTCGGCCGTGGCTTCGGTCAAGACATCGGGCGTGTTGGTGACGACGATGCCGCGCCGCCGCGCCGCGGCGACATCGACATGATCGAAGCCGACGGAATATGTGGCGATGCAGCGAACCCGCGGCGCCAGCGCCTCGATGAGCGCCCCGTCGATGCGGTCCGTCGGGCTGACGAGAAGGGCATCGGCGGCGGCGCTGCGCTGAATGAGCTCGGCGGCGGCGATGACGCGGTCCTCGGCATTGAGCTGCGCGTCGTAATCGCGGCGAAGCCGTTCCTCGACGGCATCGGGCAATCTGCGGGTGACGAGGACGGTCGGCTTCTGCGGCATGGGCGGGCTTTCCAGAAAGGAGCGTTGCTGAGAGCCGCCTTTCTAGCGCATCGCCGCGCCTTTCGCGACAGCGGGCGCGCGGCGCCGCCCCGCCGCGTTGCCAGAGAACCGCAGGCGAGGTTAGCCTGTTTGCGGGTAGGTCTCGCCGCTCGGCCGCGTGGCGCGGCGGCGGCCCCATGCGAGGGAGTAACCGAAGATGGGCGCCATTCCCGACAAATATCTCGATCTCTTCCAGGAGCAGAAGAAGGCGTTCGCCAGCCTCGCGACGGTGATGCCGGACGGCTCGCCGCAAGTGACGCCGGTCTGGTTCGACTACGCCGGCGGGGTCATCCGCGTGAACACGGCGAAGGGCCGCGTCAAGGCCCGCAACATGAAGCAAGGCTCGCCGGTCGCCCTCGCCATCATGGATCCCGACAACCCCTATCGTCACGTCCAGGTGCGCGGCCGCGTCGCGCGGATCACCGAGGACGGCGCCCCGGCCCATATCGACTCGCTGGCGAAGAAGTATCTGGGGCAGGACAAATACCCCTACGCCAAGCCCGGCGAAGTCCGCGTCATCTACGAGATCACGCCGACTTCCGCTTCGGTGATGGGCTGAGCGACAGGGCCGCGGGGCGAGGCGCGCGCCGCGGCTTCAGCATGAGCAGGGCCGCGAGCGCGGCGAGGCTGAGGCCGGCGGAAACAGCGGTCGCGCCCTGCCCCATCCGGTCGAGGAGATAGCCGAAGAGGAGAGGCGACGCCGCCTGTGCCGCCCGGGCCGGGGCGGAGAGGAGCCCGCTGCGCAGCCCGTAGCCGACAGGACCGAACAAGGCCAGCGGCAAGGTGCCCTTGGCGATCGTCAGCATGCCGTTGCCGGCGCCGTGCAGAAGCGCGAAGGCGGCAATTCCCGACGGGCCGAGGAGCGCGAGGGCCACGGCGGCGAGCGGGTGCAGCAGCGCCGCGGCGCGCGCCGAGCCGAGCGGATGGATGCGCCGCAACAGGCTGAACTCGACGAAACGGGCGCCGACCTGCGCCGGCCCGACGAGGGCCGCGGCGGCGATCGCCGCCGCGGGGGGCGCGCCCGCGGCTTCGAAGAGGCGCGGCAAATGCGCCGCCATGGCGCCCGTCACGAACCAAGTCGCGGCGAAGACGAAGGCGAGCAAGGCCATGGCGCCGCGCGGCGCCTCTCCCGCCTCGGGCTCCGCTGCCGCCGGCGCCGCTTCACGCGCTGTCGCCGCCGGAATGAGCCAGCGATTCATCGGCAGACCGACGGCGAGATGCAGCGCCGCCCAGGCAAGGCAGGTTCCGCGCCAGCCGAGCGAGGCATCGAGCAGCGCCGAGGTCGGCCAGCCCACCGTGCTGGCGAAGCCGGCGATGAGCGTGATGCCGGTAATGGCGCTGCGCGCCGACCCGCCGTAGAGCGCGGCGAGCGCGGCGAAGCCGGCATCGTAAAGCCCGGCCGCCATGCCGATGCCGAGCAGGACCCAGGCCGCAGCGACGCCGAGCGGGCCTCGCGCCGCGGCAAGCGCGGCGAGCCCGGCGGCGAGGAAGAGGTTCGACGCGATCAAGACGCCGCGCCCGCCATGGCGGTCGATGCGGCGGCCGATTGCCGGCCCGAGCGCCGCCGAGAGCAGCAGCGCCGCCGAGAAGATGGCGAAGAACTCCGTCCGCGACAGCCCCGTCGCTGCCGCGATCGGATCGGCGAGGATCGCCGGCAGATAATAGCTCGACGCCCAGGCGAGGGTTTGCGTCGCCCCGAGCGCCGCGACGACCGTGGTGCGGCCGCGCGTCACGCGATCGCCGGCGGTTCGGTCTCGCCCGGCCCCAGCGCGCGCTGCATGAGAACGCTGTCGACCCAGCGTCCATGCTTGAAGCCGACGGCGCGCAAGGTGCCGACGACGCCGAAGCCGAGGCGCTCATGGAGGCGGATCGAAGCCAGGTTGCCGCTGTCGCCGATGACCGCGACCATCTGCCGCCAGGGGCCGGCGGCGCAGCGCTCGATCAGGGTCGCGAGCAAAAGCCGGCCGATGCCGCGTCGCCCGAGCCCGTCCGCGACATAGACCGAATTCTCGACCGTGTAACGGTAGGCGGGGCGCGGCCGGTAGGTCGAAGCATAGCTGAAGCCGATGACGGCGCCCGCCTCGACCGCGACGAGATGCGGCAGGCCGCGCTGCAGCACCTCGCCGCGGCGCCGCCTCAGCTCCGCCAGCGAGGGCGGCACCTCCTCGAAGGAGGCGAAGCCATGGCGGACGTGATGCGCATAGATGACCTCGATGGCCGGAAGGTCTTCCTCGGCCGAGTCGCGAATGATGCGCCCCATCCGACCCGTCTCCACATCATGCCCGCGAGCGGCATTCTGCGGCCGCGCATAGATAAAAGGAAAGCTTGGTGTCATTATGCATTCCATAAGGAACGCTTTGGCATGCGCGAGCTCAATCTCGGCCATCTCCGCACTTTTGCCCAGGTGGTCGCGCTCGGCAGCTTTTCCGCCGCCGCGGAGCAAGCGAAGCTGACGCAGCCGGCGATCAGCCTGCAGATGCGCCAGCTCGAGGCGCGCCTCGGCCTCCGCCTCCTCGAGCGGATCGGCCGCCGCGTCCAGCCGACCGCGGCGGGAGCCGACCTCCTGAAGCATATCCGCCAGATCGAGGCGGCGGTCGAAGGCGCGCTCGAAACCGTCGCCTATCACCGGACCGGAACCGCCGGCCGCGTCCGCCTCGGCACCGGCGCCACCGCCTGCATCTATCTTCTGCCGCCGATGCTTCGGCAATTGCGCGCCAGCTTCCCAAAGATCGAGATCGTCGTCAGCACCGGGAACTCGCCGGCGATCCTGAAAGCCGTCGAGGAGAATGCGCTCGACCTCGCCCTCGTCACCTTGCCGGCGCCCGGGCGCATCTTCCACGTGACGCCGATCCTCGCCGACGAGCTCGTCGCGGTCTTTCCTGTCGACGGCCCGCCGCCGCCCGCCACGGTGACCGCCGCGACCCTGGCGGCGCGGCCCGTCGTCCTCTACGAGCCCGGCGGCAATGCGCGCCGCGTCGTCGATGGCTGGTTCGCGCGCGCCGGGCTCGCTTTGAAGCCGGCGATGGAGCTGGGCAGCGTCGAGGCGATCAAGGAGCTGGTCGGCGCCGGCCTCGGCTGCGCCGTCTTGCCGCGCCTCGCCGTCACCGGCGCCGGCGCGCGCCAGGATATCGTCCTGCGCTCCCTCTCGCCGCGCCTCCACCGGCGGCTCGGCCTCGTCCTCCGCCGCGACAAGCGCCTCGACCGCGGCTTGCGCGAGGTGATCCGGGCCTTGGAGCGGCTGGGACCAGCCGGGAAAGCCGCCCGGAAAGCGGTGGCAAGGGCGGTCGCGGCTGGCTAATCTCGCCGCCCCATGAAAACCGCCGTTCCGGTCTCGGCGCCGGCCGCGCTCGATGCGGAGCAGCGCTATCGCCGCATCGCCGCCTTCACGCTGCTCGGCGTCACGCTCGTCCGCCTTTTCTGGCTCGCCGGGAATCCGATCGACCTTTATCCCGACGAAGCCCAGTATTGGCTGTGGTCGCTGCATCCGGCGCTGGGCTATTTCTCCAAGCCGCCGCTGACGCCCTGGATCATCCGGGCGACGACGGCGGCCTTCGGCGCCGATGAGTTCGGGATTCGCATCGCCTCGCCGGTTCTGCATTTCCTCACCGGCCTCGTCATCTTCGCGACGGCCCGCCGCCTCTATGATGCGCGCATCGCCTGCTGGTCGGCCGTCGTCTACGTTACCCTGCCGGCGGTCTCGCTCTCGGCCGCCATCATCTCGACGGACGTGCCCCTGCTCCTCTGCTGGGCGATGGCGCTCTACGCCTTCGTGCGGGCGCGCGAGGAGCGGGTGGGCAGCGCCGCGTGGCGGCGCTGGTGGCTCGCCGTCGGCGCCGCGGCCGGCTTCGGGCTCCTCGCCAAATATGCGATGGCCTACTGGCTCCTTTCGGCCCTGCTGCTCGTCCTCGCCGTGCCCGGCGAGCGGCGGCAGCTCCCCGGCATTCTCGGCGCCAGCGCCCTTGCGGTCCTCGTCTACCTGCCGAATTTCTGGTGGAACTGGACGCATGGCTTCGTCAGCTATCGGCACACCGAAGCCAATGCCAATTTGACGGGATCGCTCATCCATCCCGGCCATTTCCTCGAATTCTTTTCGTCGCAATTCGGCGTCTTCGGGCCGATCCTCTTCGCGGCGCTCCTGGCGCTCGTCATCCTCAGGCCGCGCCGCCTCGCCGAGCCGCGCGCCCGCCTGCTCGCGATTTTCGCCCTGCCGAGCCTGGCGATGATGCTGGTCGTGAGCTTCCTCTCGCGCGCCCATCCCAATTGGGCGGCGCCCACCTATGTCTCGGCGACGATCCTCGTCGTCGCCTTCCTCGCCGAGAAAGGCCGCACGCTTCTTCTCGCGGCGTCGATCGCCATCCATGTCGCCGCCGCGATCTTCGTCGTCGAGGCGCCCGCCGCATCGGCGGCGCTCGGCCATCCGCTGCCGGCGCGCTTCGATCTCCTCCACCGCGTGCGCGGCTGGCATACGCTCGGCCGCAGCGTGGGCGACATGCTGCTGCGGCGTCCCGGGGTCATTCTGCTTGCCGATTCGCGCGAGACCCTCGCCGCCCTCATCTACTACGTCCGGCCGCATCCCTTCGACGCGGCGATCTGGAATCCGGGCGGCGGGGTGCGCAACGGCTTCGAGATGACGACCGATTTGAACCGCCTCGTCGGCCGCGACTTCCTCTTCGTCAGCGAGAGCGAGCTCCCGCCGCAGGTGACGAGCCGCTTTGCCGCCGTCACCGCGGTCTCGCACATCACGATCCCGCTCGATCCCGATTTCGCCCGGCGCTACTTCCTCTACGACGCGAAGGGCTTCAAGGGCTATCGCTAGGCCGGACGCGCGCGAGGCGCCACTGCGGCGGAGTGCCGGCGGCAGCGGCGGCGAGGTCGATGCCGTTCTTGAGCATCAAGGCGGAGAGCGAACGCGTCGTCACCCAAGCGATGAAGGCGCCCATGACGACATCGCTCAAATAATGCTGGGTGATGATGACGCGGCTTGCCGCGACGAGGAGAGCGAAGAGAACGGCCGGCACGCGCAGACGCGGCCAGATCGCCATCGCCACCAGCGCCACCGCGACCGCGGTGGCGGTATGGCCGGAGGGGAAGGACCAATGGTCCGCCTGCAAGGACCAGCCGGTGAAGCCGGCGCTGCCGTCGAGGAAGAGCAGCTTCGGCCGGGTGCGCCCGGCCGTGATCTTCACAAGGTCGACGACGAGCCCCGAGGCCGCGACCGCCACGAAAAGGAAGGCGGCGAGCCAGGAATAGGCAACGAGCGCCGAGGCCCGCTCCGCCAGGCGCGGCAGGCGCGCCGCCGCCAAGAGGCCGAGCCAGACGAGCCAGGCGCCGAAGATCCAGCCGAGCCCCACCCCGAGCTCGGTAATGGCTCGAAATACCGCGTGCACCGGCTCACCGAGGCCATGGCAGAAGATCGCGAGCGGCCGGTCGAAGAACCGCATCGAGACGGCGATCGCCGCGGCTGCGGCGGCCGATTCGGCGAGGAGCCGCCGTCGCGGCGCGGCGCTCGCCCAGGATTGGCCGCGACGCACGAGATGGAGAAGCAGATCGCTGGCGACGATGAGGCGATGGAGAAGCCAGCATATCGCGGTGACGAGAAAGCCCGCGAAGACGACGTCGGAGAGGAAATGCCCGCCCTGGGCGATGCGCGCCAATCCGAAGAGGGCTCCGGCGGCGACCGCGGCGAGGATTGCGATGCGCCGGCGCCGCCGCGTCGGCACGAGAAAAGCGAAAGCGATGAGCGAAAAGCCGAGCGCGGCATGGCCGGAGACGAAGGAGCAGTTGCGCTGGCACTCTGCCGCGGGCTCCAGCGCCGGGGTGAAGTCCTTCCCGCCGCCGAAGGCGCTCACCTGCACCGGGCGGGCACGCCCCCAATGGTCCTTGAGGCCGGTATTGACAAGGAGTCCCGGCCCCAGCGCGAGCGCAAGCAGCAGGTAAAGGCATGCTCGGGCTTTGCCGCCGAAGCGGCGGGAGCCGAGCACAGCGAGGAGAAGCGCGGCGAGCGTGCCGACGCCCGCAGCCCAGGCGATGACCGGGACGGCGCGGAAGAGAAAGCGGACCGGGCCCCAGGCGGCGAGAAAGAAGCCGGATTGCGGCGTCCAGAAGAGGCCGCTGAACCAGAGATCGACCCCGGGCGCCAAGGTGAAGAGCGCCGCCGCGGCGAGCGCCGCCAGGAGGAAGGCGAGCGGGCCTTTCATCCGGCGAGCCGCGCCGGTTCTCGCGCGCCGAGGCGGCGCAGCAGCTCGGCGGCCGCCTTGGCGGTGTCGTTGGGCGGCTCGTAGCGCCAGCTCTCGAGCGCCCCGGTAAAGGGACGCGTCACGCCATGCGCCTGCATCAGGCGGTAGAAGTCGCGGAACTTGCGCGAACCGCCGGCAAGGGCGACGACATGCACCGGCTTTCCGGTCGAAGCCGCCTCCGTCACCATCGAGATCGAATCCTCGGTCACGATGATGGCGTCGCCGAGTTCGAGCAAGGCAAAATACGGGTTCTCGCCGGTGCCGTCCCAAATGTAGGCGGGAAGGCCGGCGAGCTTGTCGCGAAGCAGGCGCTCACCGGCGGCACCAGTGCGGCGCGACGGGGTGACGAGCAGGCTGCCGCCTTCGCGCCGTGCCAGCGCCGCGAGCTGGTCCGCGATCTCGGCCAGCTTCTCGAGATCGAAGCGATAGACCCTGTTGCGCCCGCCGATCAGCACGGCAATTCTGGGCCGCGGCAGATGCGCGAAGGCAGGCGCGAAGCGCCGGCCGGCCTCGGCGAGGCGCGCCGGGGTCACGCGATGGACGGCGCCGCGCGTCACGATGACATTGGGCCCCCGCGCCCGATCGTGCTCGGGAACGACGAGGAGATCGAAGAAGCGCCTGCCGAGGCGCGGATCCTGGATCTGAGCAAGGAAGGTGCGGCCGTCATTCGCTCGCTTCACCGCAATGCCGGCGGCGGCTCCGATGCGTCCGGCGGTAACCAGGATGTCGGGCCAGGGCGGCGCCAGCGCATCGCTCCCGGGGGCGCCGACGCGGCCGAAGGCAGGCCACAGGAGCGGCGGCACATGCGACCAGGGAAGCCGCGGCCGGAAGCATTTCTCGACGAAAGGCAGGCCGAGCGCCTCGGTCAGCCCGAGCACCTGGTTCTTGATGCCGATCCGGCCGTCGTGAACCGCCCAGAGCAGCGGGTTCCCGCAACCGGCCGCCGGCGCCTTCTCATGGCTCATCTCGGGCATCGCCTCGGGGTGTATCGCAAGCCGACGGAAGGCCGCAAGACTCGTGCGCAGCGGTGGATCGCCGCGCCTGCCCTCTGTCGTGATCGGCCCTTGTGAGGCTCGTTCGTGCAAGATAATTTCTCGCTAGACGCCCCGGCGATCGGATGGGATGGGGAAACCGACGGGGGAGACCGCATGCGGCAAGTCAAGCTCGACAAGATCGACCGCCGCATCCTGCGCGACCTGCAGGATGACGGCCGCATGACCAATGTCGAATTGGCGCGGCGCGCCGGGATCTCGGCCCCGCCGTGCCTGCGCCGCGTGCGCGCGCTCGAGGAGGCGGGCCTCATCCGCGGCTATCATGCCGAGGTCAATGCCGAGGCGTTGGGTTACGGCGTCACTGTCTTCGCCCATGTCGGCCTCGCGAGCCAAGCCGAGCCCGATCTCAAAGCCTTCGAGGCCCTGATCGCTACCTGGCCCGAGGTGCGCGAAGCGAACATGCTGGCCGGCGAGACGGATTTCCTCCTCAAAATCGTCGCCGAGGATTGGGACAGCTATCAGCGCTTCCTCACGACGAAGCTGACCGCCGCGCCCAACGTCAACCACGTCAAATCCTCGCTCGCCATCCGCAGCTCGAAATACGCCGCCGGAGTGCCGATCGTCGTCGATTGACGGCGGCAAGGGCTGGGATTTCCGCCCGCGCCTTTTTCCAAGCTTCGATCGGCCACCTCCGCCGCCGCCCCGAACCCGTCTTTGCGAGTCGCAAAGCGAAGCAATCCAGCGAGCACGCGCAAGCTGGGTTGCTTGGCTTACGCTCGCAACGACGGCCAATCTACATTATACCAAATGTAGATTAATCAAGATTTGACTTTTACGGATGCATATACTCATATTTTCACAGTTTCCGACCCTCGTCACAGGAGCCAGCCCATGCCGGTCGCCGGCGCGCCATCCAAGGTCGAGCTCTTGAAGGAGGGCAGCCGCGGGCTGCGCGGCCATCTCGCCGAAGGCCTCGGTGACGGCCAGCCGGCTTTCGACGAAGAAGGTTACAACCTCCTCAAATTCCACGGCGTCTATCAAGGCTATGACCGCGACAGCGCGACCGAGCGCAAGCAGCGCGGCGCCGAGAAGCTCTACCAGATGATGGTGCGCACGCGCCTCCCCGGCGGCCGCCTCACCGCCGCGCAGTATCTGGCGCTCGACGAGATCGCGGACTGCTTCGGCAACGGCACGCTGCGCATCACGACGCGCCAAGGGATCCAGTTCCATGGCGTGCTCAAGGGCGATCTGAAAGCGACGATCGCGACCATCAATTCCGCGCTCATGACGACGATCGCCGCCTGCGGCGATGTCGTGCGCAACGTCACGACGGTTCCGGCGCCGATCCGGGACGCCGCCCATGCGCGCCTCGAGAGCGATGCGAAGCGCCTCTCCCAGCGCATGCTGCCGGCGAGTCGCGCCTATCACGAGATCTGGCTCGATGGCGAGAAGGTCGAGGGACCGGAAGAGGACCCGCTCTACGGCACGGCCTATCTGCCGCGCAAATTCAAGATCGGCCTCGCCATTCCCGAAGACAATTCGATCGACGTGCTGACGAACGACCTCGCGATCGTCGCGCTGTTCTCGGGCGACCGCCTCGAAGGCTACAATTTCGCCTTGGGCGGCAGCCTCGGCATGACCCACAACAAGCCGAAGACCTATCCCCGCCTCGCCACGCCCGTCGCCTTCATCGCCCCCGACGATCTGCTGGACGCAGCCGCCGCCGTCGTCCGCCTGCATCGCGAGCATGGCGACCGCAGCGACCGCAAGCATGCCCGGCTCAAATACCTCATCGCCGAGAAGGGCGAGGCTTGGGCGAAGGCCCAGCTCGAATCCTATCTCGGCAAGCCGCTCGAACCGCCGCGGCCGATGCCGCGCTTTGCCGTGCGCGATCACCTGGGCTGGCACGAACAAGGCGATGGCCGGCTCTATCTCGGGATTCCGGTGCCCGCCGGCCGCATAGCCGATGCGCCGGGCCGGCTCCTGCGCACCGCCTTGCGCACGGTGATCGGCCGTTTCGCCACCGATCCGATCCTGCTGCCGAGCCAGGACATCCTCCTCAGCAACATCGACCCCGCCGAGCGCGAGGAGGTTGAGGCGAGCCTGCGCGGCCACGGCGTCGTCCTCGCCGACCGGCTGACGCCGGCGCGGCGCTGGTCGCTCGCCTGCCCGGCGCTGCCCAGCTGCGGTCTCGCCCTCACCGAAGCCGAGCGCATCCAGGCGCCGCTTCTCGACGAGATCGAGGCGCGCCTCGCCCGCTACGGACTCCTCGGCGAGACGCTCAGCATCCGCATCACCGGCTGCCCCAATGGCTGCGCCCGGCCCTATGCCGGCGATATCGGCCTCGTCGGCCGCATGCCGGGATTCTTCGCGCTCTATGTCGGCGGCGACTTCGCCGGGACGCGCCTCAACTTCCCGCTCATCGACAAGCTCGCCGAAAGCGCCGTCGCCGCGACGCTCGATCCCCTCTTCGCGCTCTTCGTCCGCGCGCGCCAGGCGGGGGAAGGCTTCGGCGATTTCTGCTACCGCATCGGCCGCGAGGCGCTGCTGGATGCCGTCGCGGCGGCGACGAGGAGGGCCTCCTGATGTTCCCGATCCTGCTCGATCTCGCAAGGCTGCGCGTCGCTGTCGTCGGCAATGGCGAAGCGGCGCTGAAGCGCCTTGCCCTCCTCGACGAGGATGGCGCCCGCCACGTCGCCGTCTATGCCGACGACCCCGCGCCGGCGCTCGAAGCCGCCGCCGGGGCGCGGCTGCGGCGCCTCGTCCCGACCGCGGCCGAACTCGCCGGCTTCCATCTCGTCTTCGCCGCCGAGCTCGGCGAGAGCCGCCTCGTGCAGCTCGCGGCGACGGTGCGCGCGCTCGGCACGCTCCTCCATGTCGAGGACCGACCGGCGCTGGGGACGGTGCATGCCCCGGCAACCTTGCGCCGCGGCGACCTCGTCATTTCCGTCTCGACCAACGGGCGCAGCCCCGGCCTCGCCAAGCGCGTCAAGCGCTTCCTCGAAGGCGTCTTCGGCGAGGCCTGGCAGGGGCGGCTCGACGAGTTGGCGCGCCTGCGCGAGGGTTGGCGCGAGGCGGGTGCGGGCATGGGCGATGTGGCGCGCTGGACCGAGGAGTGGATCGACCGCCAGGACTGGCTGCCGGCGGAGACGAGCGCCCTTCCCTCAACCTCCCCCGCAAGGGAGGATGGCACGGAGCGGCGCCGCGCGATCGCCGGCTGAGCCGCGCGCCCTACGCCTCGATCAGCTCGGTTCCGGCGATGGTGATGCCGAAGCCGGAGAGGCCGACATAGCCGCGGCGGTGGGCGGTCAGCAGCCGGATCGCGGAGATGCCGAGGTCGCGCAGGATCTGCGCCCCGATGCCGACCTCGCGCCAATGGCGGTCGCGCTCCTCTTCGCTCGAGGCGGCGGGCGCGGCGCGAGTCGCCTGCTCGGCAAAGCTCTGGGCCTCTACCCCGGCGGCGCCCTCGCGCAGATAGACGAGGACGCCGAAGCCTGCCGCCTTGATGCGCTGCAGCGAGCGCGACAGGAGCGGGCCGCCGCCGCGGCCGAAAACGTCGCCGATCACCTCCTCGCGGTGAATCCGCACGGGAACCGGCTCCTTGCCGCCGATCTCGCCGAAAACGAGCGCGAGATGCTGCATGGCATCGAAGCGCGTCGCGTAGGCGACGGCTTTGGCCGGGCCGATCTCGGTCGCGATTGTGAACTCCGCCACCCGCTCGACGAGGCGCTCGCGCTGCCGGCGATAGGCGATGAGATCGGCGATCGAGATGATCTTCAAGCCGTGGGCGGCGGCGAAGGTGAGGAGCTGCGGCAGGCGCTGCACCGTGCCGTCGTCATTGACGAGCTCGGCGATGAGCCCGATCGGCGGCAGGCCGGCCAGCGTCGCGAGATCGGTCGCCGCTTCCGTGTGGCCGGAGCGAACGAGGACGCCACCCTCTTTGGCGACCAGCGGAAAGACGTGCCCGGGCCGCACGAAATCCTCTGCCGTGACATTGCCGTTGGCGAGGGCGCGAATGGTGGCCGTCCGCTCCTCGGCGGAAATGCCGGTTGTCAGCCCTTGGCGGTAATCGACGGAAACGGTGAAGGCGGTGCGGAGCGGCGCGCTGTTGTCGGCGACCATCGGCGCGAGGCGCAGCGCCCGCGCGCGTTCGGCCAGCAGCGGCACGCAGAGAATGCCGCTCGTGTGGCGGATCATGAAGGCGACCTGCTCGGGCGTCGCCTTGGAGGCGGCGATGACAAGGTCGCCCTCATTCTCGCGGTCATCATCGTCGACGACGATGACCGCCTCGCCGGCGGCAATGGCGCGGATCGCGTCTTCGACCGTGTCGAGGCTCACATTCGTCTCCTTAAGGTGCGGCGCCGCCGGGCCGCGCCGGCGCTTATGGGCGATCACGTCGCTGAAGAGAATGCGCCGATGCGTTCCGACCTTGCGATGCGCGATCTCCCCGGCTTCGAGGAGCTTTACCAGGAACGGCCGCGAGACGCCCAGCAGAGCGGCGGCCTGCTGCGAGGTCAGCTCGACCTCGGTCGGGAGAACCGTCACCGCATTGCCCCGTCCCATCTGGTCGAGGATCTCGGCGAGAAGCGGCAGCACGGGCGCGGGGAGCGCGATGGCCGGCGCGGCTGCATCCGCGGGCTGGAGCACGACCGGATCGGCAGTCCCGAGATGAGCCGCGATCGCGGCTCGCGACCGGCGCGCCATCTCGGCATCCTCCGCGCTGGGCGCGGGCCGTGGCCCAAGGGCAAGGCCTCTTGCTCCCATCGCGGCATGTTGCCCAATGGACGATCTAAATGCAATATCTGAAACATACGAAACAAAACTGTCTTCGCCCTTCGCTTGCCACGGGCGGCGATTTCCGGATTATGGTCCAGTGCCGCACCTGACGGGATGGAGCCGCCTCGGTTGGAGGCGCGGGATGCCTGCGCCCTTCATGAACGCGTGTTCATCTTCCGGCAAAGCGGCGGCAATCCGGGCCATGTTCCATTATCGGGGGGCGAATGTGCAGGGGATTGGCATGATGACGATGAAATTGCTGCTTATGGCCGCCGGCTTGGCGATGCTCGTCGCCTGCGCCGGACCGCCGCCGCCCGATTCGGCCGGCTCGGCCGCGGGCGGGGTGGGCGGCGCCGGCGCCGGCGCGAACGGCGCCGCGGCGGGATCCGTTGTCGGCAACGCGATCGGGGCGAACGGGGCGGCGGCGGCCGGCCAGGCGGCGCCGGGAACCCAGGCTGACCTCAAACAGAATGTCGGCGACCGCGTCTTCTTCGACACCGATCAGAGCACGATCAACGCGGAAGGCCGCAAGACGCTCCAGCGCCAAGCCGAATGGCTCAAGCGCTACCGCAATCTGACGGTGACCATCGAGGGGCATTGCGACGAGCGCGGCACGCGCGAATACAACCTCGCCTTGGGCGAGCGCCGCGCCGAAGCGGCAAAGCAGCTTCTCGTCGCCTTCGGCGTCGATCCCGGCCGCATCACGACGACCTCTTACGGCAAGGAGCGTCCGGCCGTCGTCGGCTCGAACGAAGCTGCCTGGGCGCAGAACCGCCGCGCCGTCACGGTCGTCGACTGAGGCGGCGTCGCGGCCGCCGCGGGGATCAGGCCGGGCGCGGCGGCGGGCGCCGCAACGGCGTCTCGCCCTTGCCGTGGATGAGGTTCCCCTGCCGCAGCCCGACTTCGCCGCGGGCGAGCTCCGCTTCGAGCGCAAGCGCTCGCTGCTCGAAGTGGTCGGCGAGTTCCAGCAGACGCTGCGGCCGCCGGAAGCGGCTCGCCACCGCGCGGCATGTCATCGCCTGACGTCGATAATAGGCGCCATCCACCATCTTTCCCTCCGCCGCGGGAACAGCGCCGCAAGGCGCGGGTTCCCGCCGGAACGAGCAGGCGCGCAATTGCCCCGGTTCGATCACAGGGCACATCGGAGGAGGCTTACAAGAAGGGGTAGCGGCTGAGGCGCTGAAGACGGCGCCGATAGGAGAGGTAGCTGCGCAAGCCGTAGCCGGCGGCAAAGGCGAGGGCGAGAAGCAGGATGAGGTCCATGGGCCGCTCCGACTCAACCGGCGCGCAGCTCGCTTCGGCCTTGCCATGCCGCCGGCAGTCGCACCTTGAGCCGCTCGGCTGTTCCGGCCATAGACGTCGAAAACACCATCCCTTCCCCACCCGATGCCGTGCAAACGTCGGCACCGCCGCTTCGTTGCCCGACCCGATATGTGGGCGCGACGATCGGGCGCGGCGGCCCGCTTGGCAGAACCGCGATCCGGGCGCATGATGTCCTCCTCACCAGGGGGAGCCGCGCGCGGCTGAGAGGTCCCGGACGGGACGACCCCTCGAACCTGATCCGGGTCATGCCGGCGTAGGAATGGGTGGACTCATCGCCTCCTGGCCTCCTCTCGCGCCACCCTCCCTGGCGCGCCGCCTCGCGCCGTGACGCCGGCGGTTCTTGCGCTCGTGCTCGGCGCGGCGGCGCTGCACGCGACCTGGAACGCGCTCCTGCGCAGCGGCGCCGACCGGCTCTGGTCGGTGACGGTGATGAGCCTCGCGACCAGCCTCGTCTCGCTGCCGATCGCCTTGCTGCTGCCGATGGCGGCGCCCGCGAGCTGGCCCTATCTCGGCCTCGCGACGGGGCTCCATACGGGCTACAGCCTCTTTCTCGTCACGGCCTACCGCCACGGCGATTTCGGCCAGGTCTATCCCATCGCCCGCGGCTCGGCGCCGCTCCTCGTCACCCTCGGCGCCGCGATTCTCGCCGGCGAGGAATTGAGCGCGCAGAGCCTCCTCGGCATCGCGCTCATCTCGTTCGGCGTTTTTGCCCTGGCAGGGCCGCGCAAAGGAGCGAAACCCGCGGCTATCGCGAGCGCGCTGCTGACCGGCCTCTTCATCGCCAGCTACACGGTCACCGACGGCATCGGCTCACGGCTCGCCGGCAACCCCCTTGCCTATTCCTCATCGCTTTTCCTCACCTATGGCATCGTCATGCCGCTGGTGTTCCTCATCCGGCGCCGCGCGCCGCCGCGCGGCCTTCGCTCGCGTGAAGGGCTGAAGGCTGCGGGCGGCGGGCTTGTCTCGCTCGTCGCCTATGCCCTCGTCATCTCGGCCGTGGCGCTCGGCCCGATGGGACCGGTCTCGGCGCTGCGCGAGACGAGCGTCGTCTTCGCCGCGCTGATCGCCCGCCTCTTCCTGCGCGAGGCGCTCAGCCCGCGCCGCGCGCTCGCCGCTCTCGCCATCTGCATCGGCGCCGGCTGCCTCGGTCTCTCGGATTAGGCGGCGGCATGATTGCCCCGTCCGCATCATAGGGGCGTCAACGTCCCATATTTGAGTCTCGACTGTCCGCCTAATGTCACCAATGTCTTGTCCGAGGCTCGCCGCGGCAGCCCCGAAGCGCCGGATTGGCTGCGCTCGGTCGATCCCGCAGATCTGTATCTCAGCGACGTGACGCTGGGCGAGATCATGAAGGGCATTGTCGCCAAGGCCGGCGGCGATGCGCGAATGGCATCGTCGCGGATTTCAGCGATCTCCGTGTCCCGGTGCTGAACCCTTGGGATCTTTGATGCGCCTTCTCCTCGCCTTCACACGTCGAGATTGGCGACGGCGAGGGCGTTCGTCTGGATGAAGTCGCGACGCGGCTCGACGAGGTCGCCCATCAGCGTCGAGAAGGTTTCCTCGGCGCTGTCGGCATGACTCATCTTGACCTGGAGGAGCGAGCGCGCATTGGGGTCGAGCGTCGTCTCCCAGAGCTGATCGGAGTTCATCTCGCCGAGCCCCTTGTAGCGCTGCACCGTGACGCCCTTGCGCCCGAGCTCCATCACGGCATCGACCAGCGAGGTCGGCCCGGTGACGGTGAAGTCGCGCTCCTTCGCCGCAAGCCGCCCCGGCGCGCCATAGGCTGCGCGCAGCATCGGGGTGCGCTCCGCGAGCTTGCGCGCCTCGCTGCTCTTCAGCAGCGCCGCGTCGAGCCGGCGGTGCTCGGCGACGCCATTGACGGTGCGCGAGAAGGCGTAGCCGTCGCCCTCGACGACGGTGCCGATCCAACTCCGCTCGGTCTCGGCCGCAAGCGCGTTGAGCCGCCGCGCCGTCTCCTCCGCCATGCTCGCCGCGCGCGCCGGATCGCCGAGCAGCGCCGGGTCGAGCGCGCCGGCGATCGCCGCCTGCTCGACGACTTCCGGCCGCCGCACCTTGCGCGCCAGCGATTGCAGAAGCTGGCGGCTGATTCGGGCCTCGGCGACGAGCGCCGCCAGGTCGTTGCCGGCGCGCTGCACCCCGTCATGCTGGTGGAAGACGGCGTCCTTGAGCCCGGCCGCGGTGAAGAACGCCTCGAGCTCGGCATCGCCTTTGAGGTAGTCGAGCTTCCCCGAGCCGCGCTTCACGCTGTAGAGCGGCGGCTGCGCGATGTAGAGATAGCCCTTCTCGATCAGCGCCGGCATCTGGCGGAAGAAGAAGGTGAGGAGAAGGGTCCGGATATGGCTGCCATCGACATCGGCATCGGTCATGATGATGATGCGGTGATAGCGCGCCTTGTCGGCATCGAACTCCTCGGGCCCGATGCCGGTGCCGAGCGCCGCGATCAACGTCCCGATCTCGGCCGATGACAGCATCTTGTCGAAGCGCGCCCGCTCGACATTGAGGATCTTGCCTTTGAGGGGGAGGATCGCCTGGTTGCGGCGGTCGCGCCCCTGTTTTGCCGTGCCGCCGGCGCTGTCGCCCTCGACGATGAAGAGCTCGGATTTCGCCGGATCGCGCTCCTGGCAATCGGCGAGCTTGCCGGGCAGATTGGCCATGTCGAGCACGCCCTTGCGCCGCGTCAGGTCGCGCGCCTTGCGCGCCGCTTCGCGCGCCGCCGCCGCCTCGACGACCTTGGCGACGATGCGCTTCGCCTCGGCGGGGTGCTCTTCGAGCCATTGCTGCAGCTTTTCGCCGACCACCCCCTCGACGATGGGCCGCACCTCGGAGGAGACGAGCTTGTCCTTGGTTTGCGACGAGAATTTCGGGTCGGGCACCTTGACCGACAGGATGCAGGTCAAGCCTTCGCGCATGTCCTCGCCGGTGAGCTCGACCTTCTCCTTCTTGGCGATGCCGCTCTCCGTCGCGAATTTGTTGATGGAGCGCGTCAGCGCCGCACGGAAGCCGGCGAGGTGGGTGCCGCCGTCGCGCTGCGGGATGTTGTTGGTGAAGCACAGCATCGTCTCGTGATAGCTGTCGGTCCAGGCCATCGCGACCTCGACGATGATGCCCTCGCGCTCGCCGCCGATGGCGATCGGCGGCTGATGGAGCTGCTGTTTCGAGCGGTCGAGATAGTTGACGAAGGCGACGAGCCCGCCTTCGTAATGCATCCTCACCTCCCGCGGCTCGACGCCGCGCGCATCGGTCAGGACGATGACGACGCCCGAATTGAGGAAGGCGAGCTCGCGCAAGCGATGCTCGAGCGTCGCGAAATCGAATTCTATCTTGGTGAAGGTGCGCGGGCTCGGCAGGAACGTCACCTCCGTGCCGGTCTTCGTCCCGGTGCGGCGGCCGCCCGGCGGCAGCGCCGGCGCCGGACCCACCACGGCAAGCGGCGCCTCCGGCTCGCCGTCGTGGAAGCGCATGAAATGCTCGTTGCCGTCGCGGAAGATCCGGAGGTCGAGACGCGAGGACAGCGCGTTGACGACCGAGACGCCGACCCCGTGCAGCCCGCCGGAGACCTTGTAGCTGTTGTGGTTGAACTTGCCCCCGGCATGGAGCTGGGTCATGACGACTTCGGCCGCCGACACGCCTTCCTCTTCATGGATGTCGACGGGAATGCCGCGGCCGTTGTCGGTGATCGTCACCGAGCCGTCGCTGTTCAGCGACACCGTCACCGTGTCGCAATAGCCGGCAAGCGCCTCGTCGATGGCGTTGTCGACGACCTCGTAGACCATGTGATGGAGGCCCGAGCCGTCATCGGTGTCGCCGATATACATGCCGGGCCGCGCGCGCACGGCATCGAGGCCGCGCAGCACCGTGATGGAATCGGCGCGATAGCCGCCATCCGGCTCGGGCGACGGCAGGGTTTCGGACGGCTCGGGAAGTGCCACAGGTGCGAATTCGGGACGGGCTCCACTCATGTCCTTCGACTCTGACAAGCGTCCCCGGGGGACGCGGTGATGATCATGACGCCGCGACGACCGCGTCGCGGACGGTGAGGAACTGCGCGGTCCCATTGAGGCCCGCGAACAGCTCCTCCTCGGTTCCGGTCAACCAGGCCTGGACGCGCAGCGTCTCGATCTCGGCGAAGAGCGCGCGGCGCCGCGCGCGGTCGAGATGCGCCGCCACCTCGTCCAGCAGCATGATCGGCGCAACGCCGCGCAGCGCCGTTTGCAGCCGCGCATGGGCGAGGAGGATGGCGATGAGGAGCGCCTTCTGCTCGCCGGTCGAGCATTGCTCGGCGGCGGCGCCGGAGCCGCCGTGCCGGACGCGCAGATCCGAGCGATGCGGACCCTCGGCTGCCTCTCCGTCGATGCGGCGGCTCGCCTGCAGGCAGCCGCGCAAGCGCTCCTCGGCGGCGAGCGCCGGCATCTCGGCGAGCCAGTCATCGACCGCGCCCGCCATGGCCAGCCTGGCGCCGGGGAACGCGCCGCCGCGGTCGGCGCAGGCGCGGCCGAGCCGCTCGGTCACCTCGCGGCGCGCCGCGGCGATGGCGACGCCGTGGCGCGCCATCGTGTCCTCGAGCGCGGCGAGCCAGGCGGCGTCGCGGCTCCCCTCGCGCAGCAGCCGGCTGCGCTCCCGCAGCGCCTGCTCATAGCTGGCGCAACGGGCGGCATGCGCCGGGTCGAAGCCGTAAACGAGACGGTCGAGGAAGCGCCGCCGCGCCGCCGCGCCCTCGAGGAAAAGCCGGTCCATCTGCGGCGTCAGCCAGACGACATTGACATGCTCGGCAAGCGCCGTCTGGCTGCGCGCCGATGCGCCGTCGATTCGCACTGCGCGCCGCTCGCCGCCCGAAGGCGTCGTCTCGCGACCCGTGCCGATCCGCACCGCTCCTTGCGCTGTCGCAACGGTGGCCGCGACCGCCCAGGGCGAAGCCGCTCGGATTTCATCGCCTTGGCTATGCCCGGTCTCGCGCCGGTCGATCTCGCCCAGCTTTGCCCGCCGCAAGCCGCGGCCCGGCGCCAGGAACGAGATCGCCTCGAGGAGGTTCGTCTTGCCCGCGCCATTGGCGCCGGTCAGCACCACCGACCGCGGCTCGACATCGATCTGCGCCTCGCGATAGCTGCGAAACTCGCTGAGCTGAAGTCTGATGACGGCGAGGCGCCCGACATCCGCCGGAACGCTCACCTGGTCGAGGGGCCCGTCCGGCGCCATTGCTGAAATATGGGGTCGGCGGGCCGCATCCGCCAGGGGCGCCGCGGCACGGGCCCAGGCTTCGGCAGGCGGTTCGGCGATGCTCGCTCCCCTCATCGCGCCGGACATCGCCAATGCCCCGGGACGGCCCTATGCGGCCCGGAAAATTGCGGTGTCGAAATGCGCGCGAGAGCGGCAGGGAAGCTGGGTTCGTGCACCGTGAGATTCTACACTGCGCGGGTGGCGACTGCCAGCGATTCACGCCGGTTCGGAGGCCTTGGCGCGACGGGTGGGCGGCATCTCGGCAAGCCGCGCGATGAAGGCGACGGCGGCATCGATCGCCCCGAATTCCGCGAGATCATTGTGCCCGCCCGCGGGCGCGCACCAGAGCTCCTTGGGCTCGGGAGCGGCGGCAAAGAGCGCCCGGCTCGAAGCGGGGGTCACGACGCGGTCGCGCTCGCCGAGCATCACCAGGATGGGAGCGCGCACGGCGCCGATCCGATGCAGCGAATCGAAAGGGTCGCGGAGGAGAAGACCGACCGGAACCCACGGGAAACGCCGCCTGGCGAGAGCCGCGATGCTGGTGAAAGGCGCTTCGAGGAGAAGCGCGCCGACCTCGTCTCGGCTCGCCAGCGCCACGGCGACGCCCGTGCCGAGCGATTCGCCGTAGAGTGCAATCGCCCGGGCGGCATGGCCCTCTCGGCGCAGGAACGCCAGAGCCGCGCGGCCATCGGCGATGAGTCCGGTTTCGCTCGGCACGCCCGGATTGCCGCCATAGCCGCGATATTCGACAAAAAGCGCTCCGAGGCCCGCCGCTGCGAAGCGATGAAGGCGCGTCGAACGATCGGCGACCGTCCCGCCATTGCCGTGCAGGTAGAGAACGACGGGCGCGCCGGCGGCGCGCGGCGGCAGATACCAGGAGAGGAGCCGCAACCCATCATCGGTCTCGATCTCGATCTCGCGCAGCCTCGCCAGCCCCGCCGAGATGGCGAGCGGACGCTCCCGGCCCGGGACGAAGAGGAGCCGCCGCTGCGCAAGGTAAAGCGTCGCGATGGCGAGGAGATAGGCCAGGACGACGAGCGCGACGGTCCACCACATGAGCGCCGCCCTGCGCCGTCGATGCCTTTCGACCGGGCGGCGGCCTCAGACGCGCATCGGCATCAGGACATAGAGCGCCGCCGTGCCGGCACGGTCGTGGACGATGGTCGGCGAGGCGGCGTCGGCCATTTCGAAGACCGCGCCCTCGCCACCGATCTGGTCGGTGATGTCGAGCAGGTAGCGCGAATTGAAGCCGATCTCGATCGGGCTTGCGCTGTAGCGCACCTCGATCTCCTCGCTCGCCGTGCCGTTTTCCGGGCTGGTCGCCGACAGCGTCAAGGCGCCCCGCTCCAGCGACAGCTTCACCGCCCGGCTCTTCTCGGTCGAGATCGTCGAAACGCGATCGACCGCCTCGGCGAATTCCTTGCAATTGACTTCCAGCACCTTGTCGTTCCCCGACGGGATCACCCGGTCGTAATCGGGGAAGGTGCCGTCGATCAGCTTCGAGGTCAGGACGGCATCGCCGAAGGTGAAGCGGATCTTCGTGTCCGAGAGGGCGATGCCGATCTCCTGGTCGGTTTCGTCGATGAGCTTGCGCAGTTCGGTCACGGTCTTGCGCGGAATGATGACGCCGGGCATGCCTTGGGCGCCCTCGGGCAGCATCATCTCGACGCGCGCCAGGCGATGCCCGTCGGTCGCGACGGCGCGCAACACCGGGCTGTCGTTGCTTTTCGTCGCGTGCATGAAGATCCCGTTGAGGTAATAGCGGGTCTCTTCGAGCGAGATGGCAAAGCGCGTGCGGTCGATCAGCGTCTTCAATTCGCTCGCCG
>JAJPHB010000042.1 GCA_021325525.1 Alphaproteobacteria bacterium | reverse complement strand
TGATAGATCGCCTCCTCGACATTGCGCGGAAAAATCTTGTAGCCGCTCGCGATGATCACGTCCTTCAAGCGGTCGACGATGAAGAGATAGCCGTCCTCGTCGAGATAGCCGACATCGCCGGTTCGCAGCCGGCCGCCTTGGAGGACGCGCGCCGTCTCTTCGGGCTTCTGCCAATAGCCGGCCATGACCTGCGGGCCCCGCACCGCGATCTCGCCGCGCTCCCCCGTCGGCAGCGCCTCGCCGCTGCCATCGAGCGCCAGGATCTCGATGACCGTGCCGGGCAGCGGCAGGCCGACGGAGCCCGGCTTGTTGACGCCGCCGAAGGGATTGCAGGCGACGACGGGCGAGGCCTCGCTGAGGCCGTAGCCTTCGACCAGCATGCAGCCCGTCAGCCCCTCGAAGCTCGTCTTGACCTCGAGCGGCAGCGGCGCTCCGCCCGAAATGCAGTGGCGGATGGAGGAAAGATCGTAGCGGGCGATGTCGGGATGATTGTTGATGGCGGTGAAGAGCGTCGGCACGCCGGGGAAGATCGTCGGCTTCTTGCGCTCGATGGTGCGGAGGAGGGCGGCGAGGTCGAAGCGGGGCAGCAGAATGATCTCGCTGCCCGAGGCGATGCTGAGGTTCATCGCCGTCGTCATGGCGAAGACATGGAAGAAGGGGAGGACGGCCAGCACGCGCTCGCTCGCCGAGGTGCCGTGAAACCAGAGCTGGCATTGGATGGCGTTGGCGACGAGGTTCCGGTGCGTCAGCATCGCGCCTTTCGGTGTACCGGTCGTGCCGCCCGTATATTGCAGGACGGCGATGTCGCTCTGCGGCTCGATCGCGACGGTCGGGACCGCGCCGTCATTGGCGATCAGCGCCGCGAAGGAGCTGTGCGCCGCATCGCGCGGCCAGGATGCGATCTCCCGGCGCTTCGCGAAGCGGAAGAGCCAGCTCTGCGGGAAGGGCAGCACGCCGGCCATGCCGCAGACGACGATGTGGCGGAGGCGGCCTTGCCCCAGCATCCGCGCGACCGGGGAATAGAGCGCGGCGAGGTCGAGCGTCACCATGATCTCGGCGCCCGAGTCGGTGACGAGGTGGCGCACCTCCTGCTCGGCATAGAGCGGGTTGAAGTTGACGACGATTCCGCCGCATTTGAGGATCGCGTAATAGCAGACGACGTAATAGGGCGTGTTCGGCAGGAAGAGTCCGACCCGCGTCCCCTTGCCGACGCCGAGCGAATGGAAGCCGGCTGCGGCATGCGCGACGAGGCGCCCCACCTCGGCGAAGCTGTAGCGGCGCCCGAGGAAATCGAGGCAGGGTCGGTCGGCGAAGCGCCGCACCGCCTCGTCGAGAAGGAGGCCGAGCGGGTGCTCGGGAAGCGGCGCCGCCCAATCGACCTGCGGCGGATAGGCCGATGGCGGCGGCCGGACCATCAGTGATGCGCCTTCGCCCAAGCAAGCCTCTCGCGAATCGCGTTATCCTAAGTTCTTAGCACCAGCGGCGTCACCTGGTACAGGCGCGACGGTCGCGCGGATGGGCGTCGCCCGTCAGCCCTCGTCAAGACGGGTGTAGACCGAACCGATGACCAGATCCTTGCGCGGGCCCGTGATGCGCCAAGAGAGGGCCCAGCGATCGGCATCGAGGATGCGGTAGCGGCCCTGATAGCGGTCTGGCGAGCATGCATGCGCGACCTCGGCTCGACCGAGCGAGAGGTCGCAGCGATGGAAGAGCCGGCCGTCGGCAAAGCAGACCGCGACCTGCGCGCCATCGAAGAGGAAGCGGTAGCGCTGCGTCGCCTCGCCGCGCCAGCTTCCGAAGGAAAGCGTCCCGCTCTCGGCGTAGTCGAGGCCGCCGCCGGCGGGCGTCAGCGTGACCCGTCCGCGCAGGCTGCCCGCGAGCGCCAAGCGGCGGTCCTCGATGCGCCGTGCGAGGCGCCAGCGCCCGGCGAGGAAACGCCGCAGATCGCGCACCGCCCGCGGAGCGAAGGCCTCAGCCCCCGGCGCGCCGACGACGCAGCCCCGAGACCGCCGTCACCAGGGCGATGCCGAGGAGCGTCTTGACGATCGTTGCCGCGATGAAGGGGGTGACGCCGAGCGCGATCGCCTTGCTCCAGCCGAAGAGCACGGCGAGCCAGGCGACGCCGGGGATGAAGAGAAGGATATGCCCTGCCGTGAGGGTGACGGTGAGGCGGGGCAGGCCTCGGCCCCATCCTTGCTCCGCGAGCCAGCCGACGAAGATGGCGCTCAGCAGGAAGCCCACGAGATATCCGCCGGTCGGCCCGAGAAAGTAGCCGGGTCCCGCCGCCGGCCCCGCGAAGACCGGCAGGCCCGCCGCGCCCTCGCCGAGGTAGAGGAGAATGGCGGCGGCGCCGAGCCGGCTGCCGTAGCCGAGCCCGATCAGCAGTACGACGAGGCTCTGCATCGTCATCGGCACCGGCCAGAACGGCACCTGGATCTTGGCCGACACGGCCAGGGCGAGGCTGGCGGCGATCGCCAGCACCGCCGATCTCGCAACGCTCGTGCCTGGCCGGAAAATGTCGTGCAGCGCCGCGGAGCGCGGCGCGGGAGCAAGGCGCTTCATCAAGGACCCTTCGGCTCTGTCGCTATCCATCGGCGCCGGCATAGGTGCATCGGCGGCCGCGTGTCAAGACGGCGCCTTCACCGGCGCGCCGCGAAGAGCGCAGAGCGAGCGTCCCCGGCTCGTGGAGCGTGGGTCAGCGCTTCTTGATTTCCGGGTCCTCTTCGGCGATATGGCGCTTGCCGGCGGCTTCCGCCTCGGCCAGCTCCTTGCCCTCCTTCCCCTCGATCGCCTCGCGCGCCTCTCGCGCCTTCTCCTCGACCTTGCCGGATTTGGCGAAGCGCTCGGCCGCCTTGTCGTATTGCCGGGCTCCCGTGCGGCTGCCTTCGCCTTCGTTCGGCATCGCGCCGCCGCTCTCTTTGCGCTTTTCCGTCATCACGCCTCCTTTCCTCGTTCCCTTCTGAACGAGGCCGGGAGGGTCGGGTTCCGCCCGGAGAGCGGCGCGTCAATGCGCCATCAGCACCGGAATTCGCGCCTCCATGATGATGTGGCGCGTGGCGCCGCCGAAGATCATCTGGCGCAGCCGGCTCTGCGTGTAGGCGCCCTTGATGAGGAGGTCGGCGCCGGCGGCCTGCGCCTCGTCGAGGAACACCTCGCCCGGCATGCGCGATTTCGCCGCGACGTGCCGCCAGCTCGTCGGCATGCCGTGGCGGGCGAGGCTGCGCGCCAGATCCTCGGCTCTGGGGCCGGGCGTCATGCCGCCCTCGACGCTGACGACCTGCACGTCCTCCGCCTTTGCCAGGAACGGCATGGCGAAGGCGACGGTGCGCGCCGTCTCGGTGCTGCCGTTCCAGGCGACGACCACCTTGCGACCGATCGTTGCCGGGTTGCGCGGCGGCGTCATCAGCACCGGGCGGCCGCTTTCGAAGAGCGCGTCTTCGAGCGTCGCCTCGGGCAGAGAGGCGAGCTTTGCCGGCTGCTCGACGACGATGAGGTCGAAGACCCGGCCGAGCGCGCCGACCACGGCGTTCTGCCGCCCCTCCTCCTCGCGCCATTCGGCGGTCGGCCCGCGCTCCTGCACCGGCGCGCCGATCGGGACGTCGTGCGCGCCCATGATGTCGCGGAAGACGCGCCGCGCCTGATCGCGCCGCTCTTGGCCCTCGCGCTCGAGGGTGCGGTCGACCTCCGAGGAGATGGAGAAGCCCATCTCGCCGCCGAAGACGACCGCGTATTCGGTCGTCACCGCGTGGAGCCCGACGATGTGGCTCTGAAAGCTGCGGCCGACCGAGAGCGCCGCCGTCAGGACTGGGCCGGCATTGCCGTCGGCGACTACCGCCAAGATGGATTTCATGACTGAAGCTCCCGTTCCATGCGCGTGCCGTCTCGTGCGGCAAGCGATTATGATGCGCCATTATAGCGCCATTCGCCGGTCGCGGCGAAGGCCGGGCGGGCGCCCGATGGAACCAATCGGCGAGATGCGCGTTTGGCGCGCCAGCAGTCCGGGAAGTGCGAGGACCATGCGGCGAGAGACGATGCCGGCGACGAGGGAGGCGGCGCCGGAGGAGGCGGCG
>JAJPHB010000156.1 GCA_021325525.1 Alphaproteobacteria bacterium | reverse complement strand
TGATCCCGACGGTCGCCGCGCTTCTTGTCGCCGCGGCGGCGCTGGCCCGGCGGCGCTGGCGCCCCGGCCGCGAGAGCTGGGTTGCCATCCTGCGCATGCTCGCGCTCGCTTTGCCGATCTGGGCGATCATGGTCGCGGCGAAGCCGGCGCTTCCCGACACCTTCACCAATTTTCTACCCAACGCCGTCTATCTCCACGACCACGCCTTCTTTCCGGCCGACGACCGCGCCCATGCCTTCGCCGTCTGGCCGGCCTTTCCCTACAATGTCCAGCTCGCCACATATCTCGGGTCCTTTTTCCTTCCGACCTTCCCGCCGGGCGCGCTCACCCTCTTCAACATCCTCCTCCAGGTCATGACGGGGCTGCTCTTCGCCCGTCTTCTCGCGCAAGGGAACCGGGATTTTGCGGCGGCGCCGTCCTGGGGCGCTGCCGCGGCCGGGCTCCTCCTCGTCACCTTGCTCAATCCCGGCTTCGTCCCGCGTATCGACTTCACCGCCTATGCCGAGCCGTCGCTCTCGGTCTGCGTCCTCCTCTTGGGCTGGCTCGCCTGCCGCATTCTGGGGCGCATGGCGGCGCGGCAAGGCGCCGGCCCTGATCTGCGGCTCTTCGCGCTGATCCTCGTCGCGCTCGTCGGCGTCAAGCAGGTCGGCGTCGTGCTCGGCTTCGGCATCGTCGCCGGGGCGGCGGCATTGGCGCTCCTCGATCGGCGGATCGCGAGAGCGCAGGCGATCGGCGCGCTGATCGCCGCAAGCGTGCCGGCGCTCCTGCTCTATGGCGCCTGGCGCGCCTATGTGCTGACGCACTTCCAGTCGGGCGAGCTGAAGCTGCTGCCCGAGGCCGATTGGCAGTTCGGCATCCTGCCGATCACCCTCGCCAACATGCTGCACGAAATCGTGGAGAAGCCCGTCTTCTTCGGCTCTTTTGCCCTTGCCGTCGGGCTCGGCCTCGCCCTGGCGCGACGCGAGGGTCTGACCCGGCGCACGCGGCCGCCCTTGCTCCTCGCCGGGCTCTTCCTCCTGTACAACGCCTTCCTCCTCCTCATCTACGTCATCCATATGGGACCGGTCGCGGGCGAGGCGGCGCATTCCTACTTCCGCTACATGACGCATCTCTCGCTGCTGATCGTGCTGGCGCTCGCGATCTTCGCCCGCGATTGGTGGCGGGCGCGCGAGACGGCGGCGCCGCCCTTCTGGCGCCGTGCCCTCCCTGGTGCCGCCATCGCGCTCATCCTGCTCGCGCCGGCGGGCTTCGCGAAGCGCCTGCGCTTCGATATCGACCCGCCGCAGCCGCTCGTCTGGGCGCTGGCCCGGGACGTGGCAGGGACGGTGAAAAACGGTGACAAGCTGGCGCTGCTTCTGCCCGGCGACAATGGCAGCGTCTCGCTGATGCTGCGCGCGGCGCTCGAGCTGACGCCGCCACGGCGCCGCGATCTCGACATTCTCGACGTCTCCGCTGCCGCCGATGGGCTCGAGCTGGCGGCCCGGCGCGGCTACCGCCGCGCCCTTGTCTCCTGCACTCCGACCGAGGCGGCGCCAGGTCCCGGCGCGGCCTCGCTCCTTGCCTTCGACGGCACGGAATGGCGCCCGGTCCAGCGCTGGGCCTATCCCGCCATGCCGGCCAAGGAGCGCTGGACCAGCGTCCTCGCCGCCGCGCCTTTCTGCCGTGGCACGACGGCGACGGCGAAGAATTGAAAAGCGTCAGCGCAGAATCGCGTTGATGTTGCCGCCATCCACGGTGGTCACGTCGCCGGTCGTCTTCAGCGCCAGCGCGTGGTGCAGGAAGGCTTGCGCCACATCCTGCGCCGTCACCTCGCGGCCGAGGAGATTGCCGGCCATGTATTCCGCCTCGCCGACCCCGCGGGCGCGTGCGCGTGCGCGGATCATCTCCTCGGTCAGAAGGCCGCTGCGGATGCGGTCGGCATTGACGGCATTCGCGCGGATGCCGGCGGCGCCGTATTCGAGCGCGTATTGCCGCGAGAGGAACAGCGTCGCCGCCTTCGGGAGGCCATAGGGGCCGAATTCGGCGCCCGGGTTGATCGCCTGCTTCGAGGCATTGAAGAGAAGCGCGCCGCCCGTGCCTTGCGCGAGCATGACGCGCACAGCGTTCTGCGCGACGGTCTGGTGGGCGAAAAAGTTGAGCTCGAAGCTCTCCCGCAGCACCCTGTCCGCGACCTCGCCGATGCGGCCCTGCCAGGCGGCGCCGGCATTGGAGACGACCAGATCGACGCCGCCGAAGCGCGCGCAGACCGCGTCGAAGGCGGTCCGCACCGCCGCGGCGTCGGTCACGTCGCACGGGACGGCGAGCGCGGCATCGCCGATCTCCGCCGCGACGCGCCGGGCGGCCTCGCCGTCGCGGTCGAGCAGCGCCAGCGCCGCGCCGCTCCGGGCAAAGAGCCGCGCCGTCGCGGCGCCGATCGTGCCGCCGGCGCCGGTGACGAGCGCGACCTGGCCGGCGAGCGGCTTCGCCTCACCCTTGCCGAGCTTCGCCTGCTCCAGGGACCAGTATTCGATGTCGAAGAGATCGGCTTCCGGGATCGATTGGAAACGGCCGATCGCCTCGGCGCCCGTCACCGTCTCGATCGTGCATTCGGCGAGATCGGCGGCGATCGCCGCGTCCTTGGCGCTGCGGCCGAGTCCGAAGAGGCCGAGCCCCGGCACCAGGATGACGCGCGGCATGGGGTCGAGCTCGCGGCGCGGGACTGTCATGCGCGCGTTCTGGCGCGCGAAATAGGCGCGGTAGGCGGCGGCGAAATCGGCGACGGCCGTGCGCGCCGCTTGCGCGAAGCGGTCGAGCCGCCCTTCCTCCGGCGGCGGTACGAGGAGCGGGTAGTTCTTGGTGCGGATCGTATGGTCGGGCGTCGCGACGCCCGACTGGCTGTAGCGCCCGAGCTCGGCCCCGCCGACATAGGCGAGGATGGCGGGGCCGCTGCGGAAATCGAGAATAAAGCGCGTCCAGGCGCCGGCGATCTTCGGGTCGGGAATGGCGCAGGCGCCGCGGAGAATGGGCGCCACCGCTGCCGGTGCCGCAAGATGCGGCGGCAGGGTGCGCGGGGCGAAGACCGCGCGCCGTCCCCCGGCGACTCGCGTCTCGGCGAGGCTCACCATCGCGATCATCCGCTCATAGGCCTCGCGCGCGGTTTCGCCGAAGGTGAAGATGCCGTGGCGGAGCAGGATGAGCCCCTCGACCTCGGGGTCCTCCTCGAAGATCGCCGCCGCCTTCTTGGCGAGGGCAAAACCCGGCATGACGTAAGGGACGAGCCCCACGCGCTTGCCGTAGACGGCGCGGCAGGCCGCTTCGCAATCGGGCTGGTCGGCGAGCGCCAGCACCGCCGTCGAATGCGTGTGGTCGATGAATTTGTGCGGCAGGAAGGCGTGAAGCAGCGTCTCGACGGAGGGGTTGGGCGCCGCAGAGTCGAGCAGGTTGGCGCGCTGGAAATTGACCATGTCCTCATCGGAGAGCGCATCGAGCGCGCGCAGGCGCCGCAGCGGCGCGAGGCGTACCGCGGGGAGGCCCGCCGGCTCGATCTCGGCCATGTCCCAGCCGCTGCCCTTGACGCAGAGCACCTCGACCTCGTCGCCGGGAAGGTCGCGCATAAGTGTCTTCACCGAGGTATTGCCGCCGCCATGGAGGACGAGGCGCTTGTCGCGGCCGAGAAGGCGCGAGGTATAGACGCGGAGCGCCAGGTCGCGGCCGATGCCCCTCTCGGCATAGCGGCGCACCATGCTCTCCGCCGCCTCATCCGACCACTGGCTCTCCATGGAATCCGTCTCCTCGCCCGCGCAAGCGCTACGATAACCGCGTCCGCCGCGGCGATGCCACTGCGCTCGACGGGTTGGGCGAGAAGCAATTCACCGCCAAGGACACGAAGGGCACCAAGGCATCCGGTTTGTCGTGACGATGCGATCCGCCGGCGCCGGAGGCGCCCATCGACCAAGGCCCTTGGAACGCGGTCCCGAATGAGACTCGGTGCCTTGGTGTCCTTCGTGTCCTTGGTGGTGAAAACAATCCCGCTCCCGGCGCGACGCGGGGATGAAACCGCGGCGGCTCCCCAATATTCTCCTGCGTGCGTGCCGCGCTTTCACGGCCGGTGCGCCTATCCTCAACCGAGACAGGACCCATGATGATGCCGAAGCTCCTTCATCGCCTCGCTGCCGGCGCTGCGGCGCTCGCCCTTCTCGGCGCCGCCGGCGTCGCTTCGGCGGCGGACCAGCCCGCGCAATTCCGGATGGCGCAAGCAACGGCGCCGGCTCCGGCGCCAACTCCAGCGCCGGCGAAACCGGCGGCGCCGCCGAAGCGCAGCCACGGCACCTGGCAAAGCCATGTCGAGACGCACATCGCCAATCTGCGCGAGCAGCTCAAGATCACCGACGCCCAGGCGCCGCAATGGGACGCCTTCGCGCAGGTGATGCGCGACAACGCCGCGGCGATGCACAACGCGATAGAGCAGCGCCGGGCGAAGCGCGGCAAGGAGAGCGCGGTCGAGGATCTGCAGAGCTACCGCCAGATCGCGCAGACGCATGTCGACGCGCTCGACAAGCTCATCCCCGTCTTCCAGGCGCTCTACGCCACGATGTCGCCCGAGCAGCAGAAGAACGCCGACGCCGTCTTCGGCCATGCGGGGCAGCATCGCCACCACCGCATGCACCAGCAGGGCTGAGGCGCCAGCAGGGCTGAGGCGCCGCCGCGCTCCGCTCAGCCCCCCGCTACCGCGGCGCCGAGCGCGATCCGGCGGTAGGAGAGCGCCTCAGCGATATGCGGCCGGCGCACGCCGGCGCTGGCGTCGAGATCGGCGAGGGTGCGGGCGACGCGGAGCACGCGGTGATAGCCGCGCGCCGAGAGCTTCAGGCGCTCGGCGGCGGCGAGGAGGAGGCGCCGCCCCTCGGCATCGGGCGCCGCCACCTCGTCGAGGAGCTGGCCGTCGGCCTCGGCATTGGTGCGGATGCGCCGCTCCGCCGGCAGCGCCTCGTAGCGCGCCGCCTGCCGCCGCCGCGCCGCGGCGACGCGGTGCGCGACCTCGGCCGAGCCCTCGGCGGGCGGCGGCAAGGCGAGGTCCGCCGCCTTCACCGCCGGCACCTCGATATGGAGGTCGATGCGGTCGAAGAGCGGCCCCGAGATGCGCGCCTGGTAGTCCTGCGCGCAGCGCGGCGCCCGTCCACAGGCGAGCGCCGCATCGTCGAGATGGCCGCAGCGGCAGGGATTCATCGCGGCGACGAGCTGCACGCGCGCCGGATAGGTCACATGCGCATTAGCGCGCGCCACGGTGGCGCGGCCCGTCTCGAGCGGCTGGCGCAAGGCTTCGAGGGTCGCGCGGTTGAACTCCGGCAGCTCGTCGAGGAAGAGGATGCCGAGATGGGCGAGGCTGACCTCGCCCGGCCGCCCGCGCAGCCCGCCGCCGACGAGAGCGGGGAGCGAGGCCGAATGGTGCGGATCGCGGAACGGGCGCTGGCGCATGAGGCGGCCGCCTTCGAGAAGCCCCGCCACCGAATGGATCATGCTGACTTCGAGCGCCTCGGCCGGGTCGAGCGGCGGCAGAAGCCCGGGAAGGCGCGCGGCCAGCATCGACTTTCCCGATCCGGGAGGGCCGATCATCAGAAGGTTATGGCCGCCGGCGGCGGTCACTTCGAGGGCGCGCTTGCCGGTCTCCTGGCCCTTCACGTCCTTGAGGTCGAGCGCCTCGCCGCTCGCCTCGGCGAGGCGCGGCTCCGGCGGCGACAGCACTTGCAGCCCTTTGAAATGGTTGACGAGGGCGAGGAGGTTCGGCGGCGCCAGCACCTCGATCTCGCCGGCCCAGGCGGCTTCGCCGCCGGAAGCCGCGGGGCAGATGAGGCCCTGTCCCCGGCCTGCCGCCGCCATCGCCGCCGGCAGCACGCCGGCGACCGCGGTGAGGCGGCCATCGAGGCCGAGCTCGCCGAGGGCCATATAGCCGGCGAGCTCGTCCGCCGGCAGGATGTCCATGGCGATGAGGAGCCCGATCGCGATCGGCAGATCGAAATGCGAGCCTTCCTTGGCGAGGTCCGCCGGGGCGAGGTTGACGGTGATGCGCTTCGGCGGCAGGGCGAGGCCGAGGGCGTGCAACGCCGCGCGGACGCGCTCGCGCGATTCCGCCACCGCCTTGTCGGGGAGGCCGACTACGGCGAAGTTCGGCAGGCCCGAATTGATCGTGACTTCGGCATCGACCGGCAGCACCTCGATCCCGGAGAACGCCACCGTCTGAACCCGCGCGACCATTCGCTCCCGCCGACCGTCTTCAACCCTTGCGGGAGTTTAGCGAAGGGCCGGCGCCGGCGCCACACGCGCTGTGCGAAGCGCCTCCTCAGCGCGGTTTCTCGGCGAGGACGCAGAAGCCC
>JAJPHB010000119.1 GCA_021325525.1 Alphaproteobacteria bacterium | reverse complement strand
GCTGGGCGCCTGCAGGGCCATCGTCAGGCGGGCGTCATCCTGGTCGCCGAAGCGGATTTCGCCGAAATTGCCCTTGAATTGCACATAGCTGCGCTTTTCCGTGTCGGAGGTGGTCTTCGCCGCCTCGCCGCGGAGCTGGATGTGCACGCCGACCGTGAGGCCGTTATCGAGCTTCGTCGAGCCGTTGAAGTCGACGAGCGTGTCTTCCTGCATCGCCTGGTGGTGCTTGTTGCAGGACGCGTTGGTGCCGCTGTTGCAAGCCGACTGGTCGATGACTTGGCCGAAGGCGCCGCGCCAGTAGCCGCCGATCCCCATCTTGATCGGCTCGCCTGCGCTTTGGGCGAAGGCGCCGCCCGAGAAAGCGCCGACGGCCACGACCGCCGTCGTCCCTAGGAGAAATTTCTTCACTGTGACCCTCCATAGCCTGTTCTATAGACGTCGATCGCCCTGGACGATGGATCGTCATATAGACGATCGTACCTTTACGGGCCGATGGTTAAGGGTCAAGACAACGAATAACGCCAGAGTTGCGATTTCACCGCACTGGTGCAAAATTGCCACGTGGGGTTCGCCCCTCTCCCGCCCGGAGCGGGAGAGGGAGGGGCCCGGCGCGTGAGCGACGGGAGGGTGAGGGCTTTCGTCGCTATCGCGATGCCCTCACCCTGCCTCTCCCGCAAGCGGGAGAGGGTTCCAAATTGGCGTTGCTGGGGCGAACGGCAGAGGCGTCATCAAGATGACGTCATCACCCGCGTCCGAAGAGCGGCACCGTGGCGGCGAGGCGGCGGTAGCCGCGGGCGGCGAGGGCGGAGGGTGTCGCGGCGTCGGCGGCGAGGTCGGTGACGAGGAGGAGGCTGCGGCTCCAGCGCGCCGACATCGCCGTGACACGGGGGGCAGCGCACTCCGCCGCGGTGAGGGCGATGACGGTCGGTTGAAGCGCCTCGAGCGCCGTCGGGGCGATGACCCGGATGCGCCGCTCGAGGCCGCAGAGCCGGACCGTTTCGAGGAGCTGCGCCAGATCCGGGCCACCGCTTTCGCCGGCCACCGCGATATCGAGACGAGGCAGGTCGGCGAGGTCGGCGAGGAGGCGCGGATCGACGCCCGGGCTCGCCAGCAGCGCCATCCGTTCGTGGCGGCGGTGCAGCTCCTGCATGATCTCGTAGAGGCGGATGCGGGCGAGCAGCGCCTCGCCGCCGGGCGGCGGCGCGAGGCGCCGCCGCGCGTCGTGGGCAAGGTCGAATTCCAGGCGAACGGTTCCATCGCGAAGGAGGGCGAAGAAATCGCCGGCGATGCGCTCGGGCGCGAAGCCGGCTTCATAGGCCGCCTGTCCCGCCGCGGCGATGCCGCGGGCGCGCGCGGGATCGGCGAGAAACGCACGGCATTGCGCGATGCAGTCCTCGATCCCGTCATAGAGGGCGAGGTGCTCGCCCTCGGCGAAGAGGAGGTCGAGCCCGGCTTCCGCGCCGAGCCGGTCGGTCAAGAGGAACCCGCCGCTCGCCAGCACCTCGAAGACGCGGAGATTGAGGTCGCCATTGAGGCTGCAATTGAGGCTGATCCGGCTGCGCGCATGGAGCGCGCGCGTTTCCCGGTGATCCGCCCGCGCCAGGTGCAGCGGCAGCCCGGCGGCGCGCAGGGCCTCGCACAGCGCCTGGCGGCGCGGATGCAGGCTGCCGACCGCGCCGACGAAGCCGATCGGGATCTCGGTGCCGCGGCCAGGGTCGATCGCGATGCGCGCGACGTTGAAGCCGGGCAGCCAATAGACGCGCTCCAGCCCCGCTTCGAGGAAGTAATGCGCATGCTGGCGCGTATAGTCGAAGATGATCGCGTCGAACGGCTCGCTTCGCGCATAGGCGAGCATGCGGCTGATCGGGTGGATGCGGTGGTGGGTGTCGCCGATGACGAGGACTTTCTGCCCGCCGAAGGCGGCGAGGTTGCGCGGCAAATTCTCGCCGACGGAATCGGCACGCACGATGAAGAGGTCCGGGCGCTGCTCGGCCGGCAGCCGCGCCACGAGCGCCGCCGCGTCCCATTCGCCCGTCGCCGTCGCGAGCGAGAGGACGCGGTCGCCGCGGCGCCTTTCCGGATAGCGCGGCCCGCAGACGATCTGGTCCGGCGACAGCGGCGGCGGCGGGATGTAGTCGGGCGCGCTGCCGGTCGATTGCAGGATGTTCATGGGGCGTGCCCTTCTTACGGCATGAGGGCGCGATGGGGCAATCGGGCGCGCCAAGCTCGTTGCGGCAAGATCGCTTTCCCCCAGGCGGGAGGAATATATGCCGATGGCGCGCGGCGGCCGCCTCGGCTAGAAGCACTCCGTCGATGACAGGAACAAAGACGCGATGGGCGGCATCATCTGGCTCGCATCCTACCCGAAATCGGGCAATACCTGGCTGCGCGCCTTCTTCCACAATCTGCTGCGCAATCCCGAGCGCTCCTACGACATCAACAGGCTCTCGGACCTTACGGTCGGCGACAGCCAGGCGCATTGGTACCGCGAGATCGATCCGCGGCCGTCATCGCAATACACGCTTGCCGAGGTGCAGAGGATGCGCCCCATCGTCCATCGCCGCCTGACGACGCTGAGCCCCGACTCGATCCTGGTGAAGACGCACAACGCCTTGATGGAGGACGAGGGCCACCCCGTCGTCACGCAGGAGGTGACGGCGGGCGCCATCTACATCATCCGCAACCCGCTCGACGTCGTCGTCTCGTTGAGCCACCACGCCGGCACCTCGATCGACGAGACGATCAAGCGCCTCAACGCGGAAGGCGCCTCCTCCGCCAACACCGACGAGAATGTCTACGAGCTGCATGGGAGCTGGACGCAGCATGTCGTGAGCTGGACGCAGACGCCGAGCCCGACGCTGCATGTCATGCGCTATGAGGATATGCTGGAGGCGCCGCTGCGCACCTTCACCGCCGCCGCCAAGTTCCTCGGCCTCGATCCGCCGCGTGCTCGCATCGAGAAGGCGATCAAGCTCAGCTCCTTCCGCGTGCTGCAGGAGCAGGAGCGGCGGCACGGCTTCCGCGAAAGGCCGCCGCAGGCGAAGGCCTTCTTCCGCGAAGGCAAGGCCGGCCAGTGGCGAAAGGTCCTCACCCGCGAGCAGGCCATGGCCGTCATCGCCGCGCATCGCGAGCAGATGGCGCGCTTCGGCTACGTCCCCGAGGGGTTTTAGGTCCGGAAAAGTCCCTCACCCCAACCCTCTCCCCGCGACAGCGGGGAGAGGGTTGGGGTGAGGGCTAGGACGACCCGCTCAGAAGTTGAGCGCGGTGCCCACCTGGATGACGGCGTCGTGGTAGTTGTTGGTCGTCGCGCTGCTGCCGAAGGCGGCCGGGTTGACGCCGGAGCGGTATTGGTCGAAGCCGAGCGCGGCGCCGACCGAGATGCCGGGACCGAGCACGTAATCGAAAATGAGCTGCTCCTGGTCGAGCGTCGAAGTGGCGCTGCAGGCGAAGGTGCAGACATTGCCGGTGGCGCCGGCGAAGCCCTTATAGGTGCCGTGGGCGAAATTGCCCGAGACCGAGAACGGCCCCACCGTGTAGAGCACGCCGACATCGAAGACGTGGTCGTTGAGCCCGCCGCCCCCTGAGTTCACCGCCGTCACCGCCGAGGCGCGGTGATTCCGCACCAGCTCGTAATCGCCGCCGATGGCGAAGGGACCCCAGGCGACCTGAAGCCCGCCATCATAGGCATAGGGGCTTTCGACCGGCACGACGAAGCCGGCGAGAGTGCGCGGCGCTTCCTGATGCGTGCCGGAGACGGCGCCGAAGCCCTGGAGGCGGAAGTCGCCGAACTTGTTGTCATAGGCGAGCGCCACGTCCCAGTGCTGCGAGTTCTGGCCCGGATCGTTGTCCGTCGGCAGCGTGCCGCCGGTGATGTTGCCCTTGCGCGAATCGGGCGCATAGGACGCACCGAAGGAGAAGCCGGCGATCGTCGGCGAGAAATAGGCGATGCGCTGGGCGCGCTTCTCGTCGATCGGCAGGTTCGTCGTCTGCGTCCCGACCGGGTTATTGGTGAATTGCAGGAAGGGCGAGTTGACGCCGAAGATGTGTCCCGCCTGCGGCGCCGAGAGCGCCTTCGTCAGGCGGGCGTCGTCCTGGTCGCCGAAGCGGATCTCGCCGAAATTGCCCTTGAATTGCACATAGCTGCGCTTTTCCGTGTCGGTCGTGGTCTTGGCCGCCTCGCCGCGGAGCTGGATATGGACGCCGACCGTGAGGCCGTT
>JAJPHB010000145.1 GCA_021325525.1 Alphaproteobacteria bacterium | reverse complement strand
CGGCCGAGCCGCGGCTTGCGTGCGCATGGGCAATCGGCAATCCTGGTAGCGACTTTGTCCAGCTTCTTCGGAAGAGTGCCATGGAAGCAAGAACCGGCATGCTCGAATTGCTGAGATCGCGCAAACAGTTCTTCTCGTTGCCGCAGCCCTTCTACAACGATCCTGCCTATTTCGCGCTCGACCTCGAAGGCGTCTTCGACCGGCACTGGCTGTTCGCCGGCGTAAGCTGCCAGATTCCGAAACCGGGCGATTATTTCACCCTCGCGATCGGCAAGAGCTCCATCCTGGTGGTCCGCGACCGCGCCGGCACGATCCGGGCCTTCCACAACACCTGCCGGCACCGCGGCTCCCGGATCTGCGATGCCGAGTACGGCCATCTGAGCGCGATCGTCTGTCCTTACCACCTCTGGACCTACGATTTGACCGGCAGGCTGCGTTCCGCCGGCCGCATGCATGACAGCTTCGATCCCGAGGAGTACGGCTTGCTGCCGGTGTCGCTCGAGACGATCGAGGGCACGATCTATATCTGCCTCGCCGAGCATCCGCCCGATTTCGCGCCGTTCAAGGAGGCGCTGGCCCCGTATCTCGCGCCCCACGACCTGCCGAACGCCAAGCTCGCCCATCTCGCCCATTACCGGATCGGCGGCAATTGGAAGCTGATGCTGGAGAATGCGCGCGAATGCTTCCATTGCGCCGTCGGCCATCCCGAGCTCGCGCGCAGCTTCATCACCCGCTATGATTCGACGGGCCCGGAGGGCGTCGAAGGCGTCGCCGAGCTCTGGCAGCGGAGCGCGGCGCTGGGCCTGCCCTATGCCGATGTGAAAGATCCCGGGCGGCAGTTCCGCATTCATCGCTTGCCGCTCCTCAAAGGCGCGGTCTCGATCACGATGGACGGCAAGGCGGCGGTGTCGCGCCTTCTCGGCAAGGTGACCGAGGGCGATATCGGCTCGGTCCGCTGGGCGCATTATCCGACCACCTTCAATCATGTCATGGGCGACTACGCCTTCTTCGCCCGCATGCTGCCCCTGGGGCCGGAAGAATCGCTCCTCACCGGGTATTGGCTCGTCGACGCCGGCGCCGTCGAAGGGCGCGATTACGACCTTCGCAGGCTCACCGAGGTCTGGCACGAGACGAACGATCAGGACCGCGTCTTGATCGAGCGCAACCAGGCGGGCGTCAACTCCAAGGGCTATCGGCCCGGACCCTATTCGCAGGAATCCGAGACCGGCGTCATCAACTTCGTCGAATGGTATTGCGAGACCATGACGAAGTTCCTCGGAGGGCCGCGGCAGCAGATCGCGCGCGTCGCGTGACGGCGGTGCGCCGCAGATAGGGCGAGGGCCGTGGCGAGCCAGCCGGCACGGCCTGGAGGCGCATCCGCCGGCGATCCGTCCTCCGCCGCCGGCGCGCCGCTTCTCGTCGCCGAGCACGCGCCGCTCGTTGTGGTCGGCGCCGGGCCGGCGGGACTGTCGGCGGCGCTCGCCGCGGCCAAGGCGGGCATCGCCACCGTTCTCGTCGACGAGCACCCGGTCGAGAGCGCCCTCATGGGGCTCGACGTCCCTTACCATTTCGGGCAGCGGATGAATGCCGCCGTTCAGAGCAAGGGGCGGATGATCGAGCGGATCGCCGAAACCGATCCGCGTCTCTCCGAAGCCTTCGAGGCGGGCATCGACCTCCGGCTCGGCACTTGCGTCGCCGGCGCTTTCGTTTCCGGTCCCTCTGCCTCTAGTCTGCGCAAGCCGGTGCTGATGCTGGCGGATGGCGAGCGCTCCTGGCTCATGAGCTTCGATCGCCTCATCGTCGCAGCCGGCGCCCGCGATCTCGGCCTCGGTTTTGCGGGTTGGGAAAAGCCCGGCGTCATGGGCGCGCGCGGCGCGATGGCGCTGCTGCGCCGCTATCACGCCTTCGACGGCCGCACGCTGCTGGTGATGGGCTCGGGGGCGGTCGGCATGCAAATCGCCTTCGCGGCCCTCGACAGCGGAATTGCCGTCGCCGGCATTGTCGAGATCGAGGCCGCTGTGCGCGGCCCCGAAGCGATGCGCGCGGAACTGGCGCGGCGGGGCGTCCCCTTCTATCTGCGCCACGCGGTGAAGGAAGCGGTGGGCGGGGCCGAGGTCGAGGGCGCCGTGCTCCTCCGTCTCGATGCCGAAGGGCGGGCGGTCGCCGGCAGCGAGGCGCGGGTCGCCTGCGACACGATCGTCACGGCGATCGGCCTCGTGCCCAATGTCGAGCTGCTCGACCTGCTCGGATGCCGGCTCGCCTTCCGCTCGGAGCTCGGCGGCTATGTGCCGGAGCTCGACGAGGAGGGCCGCAGCTCGGTCCCGTGCGTCTTCGCCGCCGGCGACTGCGCCGGGACCTTCGAGGGTAAACTCGTCGATGACAATATTGCGCGCGCCGAAGGCGCCCTCGCTGCCGCGGGGGCGGCGCGCGACCTCGGCGCCGTCGCCGCTCCGCCGCCGGAGAGCGCGGCGCGGCGTCACGAGCCCGGCGAGGTGCACGGTTACTGGCAAGCCTGGCTCGCGGCCGAGATCGCGGTTGGCGGCTGGGACGTCACGGTCTGCCAATGCGAGGAGGTGACGCGACGCGAACTCGTCGAGCTCAGGCCGCCGCGCTATCTCGGCTGGGGCGGCTCGCAAGTGGCGGCGCGAAACATCGAGCGGCTGGCAGCGGAGGGGCCGCTCAATCAGGATCAGGTGAAGCGCCTGACCCGCGCCGGCATGGGACACTGCCAAGGCCGCCGCTGTCGCGAGCAGGTCCAGATGTTGCTCGCCATCGCCGGCAAGGTCCCGGTCGCCGCCGTTCCGCTCGCCAGCTACCGTCCCCCCGTCCGCCCGCTCCCGCTCGGCATCTGCGGGCCGCAGGACGAGCCGCGCGAAATTCGCGAGCATTGGACCGCCTGGTTCAACATTCCGACGCAGTGGACGCCGCATTGGGAGCCGACGCCGGTAGCCGGCTCGCAACCGGCTCCTGATATTTCCGGGCTTGGCGGCCCGGCGCCGGGCGATGAGCGCTAGCAGCGGCGCAGAGGTCGTCATTATCGGCGGCGGCGTCACCGGGCTCAGCGCCGGATGGTGGCTCGCCCGCGCCGGCCTGCGCGTCCTGGTGCTGGAGAAAGGGATCGTCGGCTGGGAGGCTTCGGGCCGCAATGGCGGCGGCGCGACCCATTCCTTCAGCCCCTTCTTCCTCGAGGAGCAGCGCCTCTGGCCGCAAATGGACGAGATGCTGGGCTATCCGACCGAGTATCGGCGGCAGCGCATCCGCATCGCGCTCAACGAAGTCCAGTGGAGCCGCATGATGCGGAGTGTCGAGCTGGCCGAGCGCCAGGGTTTCGCCTGGCAGCGCCTCGATCGCCGACAGCTCCGCGAGCTGGTGCCGCTGGTCGGCGACAATGCCTTGGGCGGCCTTCTCCTCGATTACGGCGGACATGCGAACCCGCAGCGCACGGTTCAGGCTTATGCCTGGGCCCTGCAGGATCACGGCGGACGCATTCTGCAGCACACGACGGCCACCGGCATCACGGTGCGCGGCGGCCGCGCGACGGAGATCGTCACCGATCGCGGCGTTTTCGGCTGCGAGGCGCTGGTGATCGCCGCCGGGCCGCAGACCGGCATGCTTGCCGCCATGGTCGGCGCGCATCTGCCGCTGGCGCCGGCGCGCGTCGAGATGATCGTCACCGAGCCGCTGCCGCTGATGCGCCATGGGGGCGCCGACGGCAACGGCCTTTACGGACGGCAGACTCTGCGCGGCAATCTCGCCTATGGCGGCGGTCCCCATGAATGGATCGAGCTCGAGGGCATGGCGACGCCGCCCCGGGTGGTGACGCCGCTCTTCCGGCATCTGGCGCGGCGCCTTACCGAGCTCTTCCCGAAAGCGGCCCATGCCCGCGTCATCCGCAGCTGGGCCGGCATCGTCGAGAACACGCCCGACGGCCGCCCCGTCATCGAGCGTCTCGCCGAGCCCGGCAATGTCGTCCTCGCCACCATGTCGAGCGTCGGTTTCGGCCTGTCGCCGGCGAGCGGCCGGGCCATCGCAGAGCTCGTCCAGCACGGGCGCTGCCTCTTCGCGGATGTGGCGCCGCTGAGCCTCGCGCGATTCCGCGGCCTGCCGAGCGATTGGCGCGAGCGCCTCGGCTGGATTCCGGCCGCCGATGACGAAGCGGGCGGCATCGGCGCCGCCTGACCCGAATCGCCGGGGCCTGAACCGCGGCGCCTTGCCGCTCGTTAGCGAGGCGAAGACAACCGTTCAGGAGAATACCATGCGTGCCGTGCTACTTTGGCTGCTGGGAATCCCCATTCCGGTCATCATTCTGCTCTATGTGTTTCACGTCATCTGAGGGCGGCTTTCGCGCCGCTTGCGCTCGCGATATCCGACATAAACGCCGCAGGCGATGATGATCGCGACGCCGACCCAGGTCCAACCATCGGGAAAATTGCCAAAGAGCACATAGCCGAGGATCGTCGTCCCCACCAGCTCGACATAGCCGATCGGCGAGATGACCGCGGCCGGCGCATTCTGGAAGGCGCGGACGAGGAAGTAGTGGCCGAAGCCGCCGAACAAGCCGATGGCGGCAAAGAGCGCCCAGTCGAGCGGGCGCTCCGGCAGGATGGCCACGGCAGGCACGACGGCGCTCGTCGCCAGCATGCCGACGAGCGCCGCATAGACGATCGCTGTCGCGGCGTTGTCGTGGGCGCCGCCCTTCCGCGTCATCACTTGATAGAGCGCGTAACAGACGGCCGAGCAGAGCAGCAGCAACACCGCGCCGCCATCGAGCGTCGGCTGCGGCCGCACCACGATGAGAGCGCCGAGAAAGCCGATAATGACGGCCGTCCAGCGGCGCGGTCCGACGGGCTCGCCGAGGATCGGCACGGAGAGCGCCGTCACGAGAAAGGGCGAGGTGAAGCCGATGGCAGAGGCGGTGGCGAGCGGGATGTGACCGATGGCGCTGACGAAGAAGGCCGTCGAGCCGAGCAGCAGGAAAGACCGCGCGAGCTGCACGAAGGGCCGGCGCGCCGCGAAAAGACGCCAGCCATGGCTCGGAAAGAAGACGAGCAGCATCCAGATGAAGTGTCCGGTGAAGCGCGCCCAGACGATCTCGGCGATGGGGTAATTGGCCGTCAGCAGCTTCACCGAAGCGTTGAGCAGCGGGAACATGCTGACGCCGAGGCACATCAAGAGGATGCCGCGCACCACCGAGCCGCGCAGCGGCGCCGCGCGGGCGGGAGCGGCGGCGAGGGAGCTGCTCGACGGAACTGCGGTCATGCGTGCGGTCATCTCGGCTGGGCCGCCAGTTTAGCAGTCATCCCCGCCGCGTGCGCCGCGCTTGCGCGCAGGGCTGCGTTGCGGCCGGCGCCGTCGCGCGCCGCTCACGAGACGATGGCGAGAGAGGCGGGATTCGAGGCGCGGACAATGCGCACGGCCGGGAAGGTGACGGAGACCGTCGTGCCTTTGCCGGGTGCGCTGACGAGGTCGAGTCGGCCGCCATGGAGCTCGGCAAAAGCTTTGGTCAGCGGCAGGCCGAGGCCAGTGCCTTCGAAGCGCCGCGCGATGCTGTTGTCGACTTGCCGGAACGGCTGCAAGGCGACCGAGATGTCGTCCTCGCTCATGCCGATACCGGTGTCGCTGATGGAGACGGTGAGTTCGCCATCCAGCGTCAGCGCCGCCGCCAGCGTGATGGAACCGCCACGCGGCGTGAATTTGACGGCGTTCGACAGAAGATTGAGAAGGATCTGCTTGACGCGCGTGTCGTCGGCGCGCAGGCGCGGCAGGTCCGGCGGCACAAGGCAGCGCAGCGAGATTTCTCCTTCGGCGGCACGCTGGCGAACGAGCGCCACGCAGGACTGCACGGCCGCGGCGAGGTCGACCATCTCTTCATGGAGCTCGAGCTTGCCCGCCTCGATGCGCGAGATTTCAAGGATGTCGTTGATCACTTTGAGCAGGTGTTGGCCCGAGGCGTGGATGTCGCGGGCATAGTCGCGCACCTGATCGGGATCGCGCGCATAGCGTTCATCGGCGATGAGCTGCGAGAAGCCGATGATGGCGTTCAAGGGCGTGCGCAGCTCGTGGCTCATCGCCGCAAGGAACTCGCTCTTGGCGCGGTTGGCCGCCTCGGCTGCCGCCTTCGCCTCGCGCAAGCTCTCCTCGGCCTTGATCTGCGCGGTGACGTCGCGCCCGGTGCCGCGGTAGCCGCGGAAGCGGCCGGCGGCGTCGAAGATGGGCTTGCCGCTCGTGCAGCTGTAGCGCGGCTCGCCATCGACGATCGCCGCCTTGTAGACGAAATCGGTGAAGCTTTCGTGGCGCTCGAGGCAGGCGAGATGGGCCTGCCATTTCGCCTCGTCCTCGAAGCGGTCGAGGGCGACGTCGACGCGGCGCTTGCCGATGAGGTCGGCGGCCTCGATTTCGAAGGAGACGAGGCGCTCGGAGACATAGGAAAAGCGGTGCTCGGCGTCCGTTTCCCAATACCAGTCGGACGCCGTTTCGGCATAGTCGCGGAAGCGCTCTTCGCCGGCGCGCAGCGCCTCTTCGGCTTCCTTGAGCTCGGTGATGTCGGTGCGGACGACGACGGTCCCGCCTTCGCGCGTCCGCGATTCGTCGACGCGCATCCAGCGGCCGTCGCGATAGCGAATCTCGATCGGCCCGTCGGGATTGGCGTGGCGCGCGAGGCGACGGCGGATCCATTCCGCCGGATCGTCGCCCAATTCTTCGGGATGGACGAGGTGGGCGGCGGCATGAGCGACGACATCGGCGAAGGCGGTGCCGACCGCAACGCAGCCGAGTCCGCGATGCGCGCGGTTGCCGATCACGAAGCGATCCTCGGCATCGAAGATCGAGAAGCTGGCCGAGAGGCTGTCGATCGCATCCTCGAAGCGGCGGTTGAGCCGTGCGGCGACCGCCTCGCTGGCGCTCAGGGCGGCGACCAGCGCCTGGTGGCGCGAGAGCTGGCGGTAGAGGGCGCCTGTCAGCAGCAGCAGCACGGCGCAGGCGCCGCCGAGGCCGAGGCCGTAATTCCAGGCATCGCGGTTCCACCCGGCCAGAACCTCGTGAGCGTCGAGCGCCACGGACACGACGAGCGGCAGGCTGCCGACGCTCCGGTAGCTGACAATGCGGTCGACGCCGTCGAGCGGGGAGACCGAGCGGAAGGTGCCTTCCTCTTGCCCGGCTTGGATCAACTCATAGAGCGGCCCGCGCGTGAAGATCTTGACGAGCAGGTCGGGGTCATAGGGGACGCGGGCGAAGACGCGGCTCGCCATGCCGTTCCACAGAGTGACGTTGCCGCCTCGTCCGACATCGAGCGTCGCGTAGAAATTCTGGAACCGCGCCAGATCGATGAAAGCGGCGACGATGCCGCGGAATGCCCCCGTGCCCTCGCCGAGGCGACGGCTGAAGGCGATGAAATGCGTGCCGTCGGGCGCGGTGACCGGGTTGGAGATGAAAAGCCCCGCTGCCGGGTTGATGCGCTGCACGATGAAGAAATCTTCGCCGCTGTAATCGACCTCGACAGCGCCGCCGGCGGCATCGGCGACGAGGCGGCCATCGCTGTCGATGAGGACGAGATCGGTGTATTGCGCCTCCGAACGCAGATCCCGGGCCAGCAATTCATGGGCGGCGGCAGGGGTGAGGGAATGGAGAGGCGTCGCCGCCAGCGAGCGTATGAGGGTCAGCAGCTCGAAATCGACTTCGCGCACGCTGCGCACCGCGTGCTCTTCCAGCGTGCGGGTGAGGTTCTGCGTGGTCCGGCTGGCTTCGGCGACGGCGTCCATTCGCCTCTGCCAAAGCGAGGCGGCGGTGAGGGAGGCGAGGGTGAGGAGGACGAGGCCGCTGAAGGCGAGGAGGAGCGTGCGCGCCAGCCACGGCGGCGCCGTCCAGCCCGCCGCGGCCACGGTCTGCGGCACGGCCGCTCCTGTTGCCTCCTCGAAGGACGACAAAGTCGGTCTCGAATCCCCTTGCCCGGCACAACTTATTCCAGAATCCTAAACGACTCTCTAACAGCAGCCCAGAACAGGTGAATATTTCTTAGAAAATTCAATCACTAATCTGAACGCCGCCGCATCACGCTGCGGTGGAACGAGCGGCGTGCGCCGTCGTTTGACGCGCATGTCGGAACATTCTTCATCTCGACTTGTCGGGAAGCGGCTTCGGCGCCGCAGAGGCTTGGGGCTGATTGCGGTGGACCTGCTCCTGCTCGGCCTTGCCGCCTGCACCGGCCCCTCTCTCATCGTGCTCCAGGATCCGGCGACGGGCCGCATCGTACCCTGCGGGCCGCCGCCCGATGCGCGCAGCGCCGATTCTGCGGCGGATGCGGCGCGCTGTGCCGCCGCCTTCGAAAGTCGCGGCTACCGTCCATTGCCGCTCGCCGGCACCGCTGCCGAGTAGCGGCGGCGAGCGGCAGAATCAGGAGGCGGCGCGCAGCGGTGTGACGGTTCGGAGCGCGCGCAGAGTCGCCGTCTCGTCCACTCTTTGCAGCGCCTCGAAGAGCCGCGCCGCGTCCTGCGGTACGAGCGCGGCGTTGGTGCAGTCCTGGAATTTCCGCCACAGCTCGCCTTCCTTGAGCGGCAGAGACCAGTGGCCGCGGGCAAAGCGGAGTTCCGGGCTGGCGAGCGCGCGGCCATCGGCGAGCCGGATACGCACGCGGTCGTGCGCGGCAAATGCTGGATCTTCCGCCGATGTCGTGTCGTCGAGGGCGAGCTTCACCTTGGGCAGCAGCGCCTGGACCTCGGCGCGGCGAACGAATTCATCCGTGAGCTGAGCCAGCCCGGCCTGGCGCGCCGTGAGCGCGGCGGCCATGGCGAATTCCATGCTGAACTTCGCCTCGAGCCCCGTCGCAGGGCGATGGTTGCGCAGCATCGCCATCTGCGCGCTGCCGGTCGTCACCTCGATTTCGGCGACCGAATCCGGCCGGAGATCATGGGCTGCGATAAGGTCGAGCATGCCGTCGAGGGCACGATGCGTGCCGTAGCACATCGGGTATTTCTTGACGTTGAGGCCGATCGTGGCGAGGCGCCAGTCGCGGCCGAGATCGTCGATCGGGGTTTCGAGATCGACCCGTCCCTTCGGCGACAGCGCCGCGAGGAGGCCGACCGGATGCTCGAGCGCGTCCTCGGCGGCGGTGAGGCCGGCCGCGGCAAGGCGCGCCGCGGTGACGCCGGAGGCGGCGGCCCGTCCTGCCTGCAGCGGTTTCGTCATCGTGCCGAAATTGGCGACGACCCCGGCCGCCATCGAGGCGGCGATGCCGAGCGCCCGCGTCGCCGCCGCGGGATCGAGGCCGCGCAGATGGGCGCAAGCCGCGGCGGCAGCGACCGGGCCCAGCACCGCGGTCGGGTGCCAGCCCTTGCGGTGATAGGCGTCCTTGTCGCGCTCGATGAGCCGCGCCCAGACTTCGTAGCCGGCGGCATAGGCCGCGACCGCTTGCCTGCCACTGGCGCCAAGCGCCTCGCCCTCAGCCAAAATCGCCGGGACCAGCACGACGCTCGGATGCCCCGCGAGCGCCACATCGTCATAATCGAGCGCATGTCCGGCGACGGCATTGGCGAGGGCGGCGTCGGGCGCTGCGGCGCGCTCGGCGCCGAGAGAGAGGCTGGATTCGCCGGCGCTGCCTCGCGTTCCGATCGCGTCGCGGACGATGCGCGCCACCGGCTCGTTCATCCCGGCGAGCATCACGGCGATGCAGTCGGTGAAGCCGATGCGGACGGCTTCGACCGCCCGCTCCGGCAGCGCCTCGAAGCGAAGCGCGGAGACGAAGCGGCCGAGGGTGCGGGTCAGCGGCGCGGGCATGGCGGCTTCTCCATCCTTGGAAGGGGCTCGGGCGAGCCTAGGGGGCCGGCTCTGCGGCCGTCAAGAAAGGCGGGGGAGGGCAGAATTGACCCTGCCGCCGCGCGCGTAATAGCGTAGGCCGATATAGGCGCGGCGGCAGGGCGATCCCGATGACGAGCTATGAGACCCTTCGGATCGAGTCGCCGCGGCCGGGTCTGCTTCTCGTCACCTTGAACCGGCCGCACGCCGCCAATGCGCTCAACACGCAGATGGGCCGCGATCTCGAAGCGCTGTGGACAAGCCTCATCGCGGCGCCGCGCGAGACGCGCGCCGTCATCCTCACCGGCGCCGGCGACCGCGTCTTCTGTGCCGGCGGCGACCTCAAAGAGCGCCAGGGCATGTCCGACGCCGAATGGGTGGCTCAGCACGAGATTTTCGAGCGCTCCTATTGGCGCCTCCTCGACTGCCCGCTGCCGGTCATCGCCGCCGTCAACGGCCACGCCTTTGGCGGCGGCTTCGAAATGGCGCTCGCCTGCGATTTCGCCTACGCCGTGCCGGAGGCGCGCTTCGCCTTGCCCGAAGTCTCGCTCGGCATCATGCCGGGCGCGGGCGGAACACAGCTTCTGGCAAGGGCGGTGGGCGAGCGCCGCGCCAAGGAGATCATCCTGACGGCACGCCCCTTCGGCGCCGAAGAGGCGCTTGCCTGGGGTGTCGTCAACCGTCTGGTGCCGCGCGCCGATCTCCTCGGCGAGGCGTTGGCGACGGCGGAGACGATCGCCAACAACGCGCCGATCTCCGTCCGCCAGGCGAAGAAGGCGATCCATCACGGCTTGCAGATGGATCTGAAGAACGGGCTGATGTTCGAGATCGAGGCCTATAACCGCATGGTCGGGACCGAGGATCGCCGGGAAGGCGTCCGCGCCTATAACGAGAAGCGCAAGCCGGTGTTCGAGGGGCGATGAGCCGCGAGGAGAGTTCGAAAGGACAGTCCATGAGATCCGGAATCGATGTCGAGCTTCGGGAAGTCGGGATGCGGGACGGCTTGCAGAGCATTCGCGACTTCATGCCGACCGACGAGAAGAAGGCGTGGTGCAGCGCCGAGGCAGCGGCGGGCATGCCCGAGATCGAGGTCTGCTCCTTCATTCCGCCGAAGCTCATCCAGCAATTCACCGATGCCGAGGAGGTGGTGCGCCACGCTCTCGGCATTCCCGGCCTCACCGTCGCGGCGCTCATCCCCAATATGAAGGGTGCCGAGCGCGGCCTTGCCCTCGGCGTCCACAAGCTCAACTATGTCGTCTCGGTCAGCGAATCCCACAACCGCGCCAATGTGCGCCGCAGCCGCGCCGACTCGCTCGAGGATTTCGCGCGCATCGCCGCGATGATCCGTGGCCTGCCGGCAGATCGCCGGCCGAAGCTCGGGGTCGGCCTCTCGACGGCGCTCGGCTGCACCATCGAGGGGCAAATCGCGCCGGAGGAGGTCGTGCGGTGCGCCGTTGCCGTCGCCGAGGCCGGCGCCGACGAGATCGCGATCGCCGATACCGTGGGCTATGCCGATCCGGCGAGCGTGAGGCGCGTCGCCAAGGCGGTGATGACCGCGGTGGGGCGAGTTCCGGTCGCGGCGCATTTCCACGACACCCGCGGCCAGGGCCTCGCCAATGTGCTGGCGGCGCTCGATGTCGGGATTCGGCGGTTCGACGCTTCGCTCGCGGGCCTCGGCGGCTGTCCCTATGCGCCGGGCGCGACCGGCAACATCGTGATGGACGACCTCGTCTTCATGCTGGAATCGATGGGGCTCCGCACCGGCGTCGATATCGAGAAGCTGCTCGCCGTGCGCGCCATCATCACCCGCTCCCTGCCGCAGGTGCCGCTCTACGGAGCCATCGCCAAGGCAGGGTTGCCGAAGGGTTTCCGGCCGGCTGCCGCCGCGCCGCAGCGTCTCAGCGCGTGAGGCGGCAATGGCGATGATCTATGTCGCGCGCAGCGCAGCGCTCGGCAAATGGGCCTCCGATGTCGGCCTCTCCAAGCATGTCTACAAAGTCGGCGTGACCGAGGAGCCGGTGAAGCCGCTCGTCGCCGCGGGCTGGGCGGGCGAGAGCGATTGGACGCTCGTCAAGCAGGAGGCCGTCGAGGGGCTGACCGAGGCGGAGGCGCTGGAGCGCCTCGGCCGCAAGGAGAAGATGATCGACCCCGCCCTCTATCCCCGCATCAAGGGGACGCGTGGCCTCTTCAAGGTGCTGCCGGCGCATGTCGAGAGCCACATCATCGTGGGGCGCGCCCTCGAAGGCGGCCCGGAGCGCGTCGCCATCAAGCTGAAGCCGGCGGATTTCGCCGCCTACCTCATCCGCAACGCGCAGCGGTAAAAGTGCGGCTCGTCATCCCGGAGGCGGCGGAGCCGGTGCACCGGGCGTCACCGAGGCGATGAGCCAGTCGCGAAAGAGCGCGATCTTGGGCGTGTCGGCAGTCTCCTCCGGCGCCACGATGTAGAAGCCGGCCTCGGCCGGCAGGGCGAGGTCGAAGGGGATGACGAGGCGGCCGGCGGCGATATCGGCCTCGACGAACCGCGTTCGGCCGAGCGCGACCCCGAGTCCGTCGACCGCCGCCTGGATCGCCATGAAGCTCTGATCGAAGCTGAGGCCCCGCCGCGCGGCGAGTTCCGTCGGCAATCCTGCCGCCGTCAGCCAGAGCCGCCAATCATCGCGCGAGACCGAGGTGTGGAGGAGGGTGTGGTAGGCGAGATCCTCCGGCCGCCGCAGAGGTTTCTCGCCGTGCAGCAGGGCCGGGCTGCAGACCGGGAAAATATCCTCCGCCATGAGCCAGTCGGCGCGCAGCCCCGGCCAATCACCGCGCCCATAGCGGACGCCCATATCGATCTCCTCGCGGCGGAAATCGACGAGGTGCGGTGAGGTCGTGATGCGCACCTCGATGCCGGGATGCGCGTCCTGGAAACTGGCGACGCGCGAGACCAGCCATTTCGCCGCGAGCGAGGCCATGGTCGTCACCGTCAGCAGATTGTCGCGTTCGGCGCGGCGCAGGCGGTCGGTGGCAAGGCGCAGATCCTCGAAGGCGGCGCGGATCGCCGGCAGATAGCTCTCCGCCTCGCGCGTCAGCGCCAGGGCGCGGTTGCGGCGCAGGAAGAGGCGGATGCCGAGCTGCTCCTCCAGGCGGCGGATCTGATGGCTGATTGCCGTCTGCGTGACATTCAGCTCGGCAGCAGCCCGCGTGAAGCTCAAATGCCGTGCCGCCGCCTCGAAGGCGCGCAGCCCGTTGAGCGATGGCAATGGCGTCGTCATGCGGTCTTTATACCATGACTTTATATCATCTGAAAGCTGACAAAGTGTCGTTTGTGGAAATTGACCAGCCGCCGCATATTTGCTGCAGTTAAACGTGCATTATGGAGATTGGTCATGGACGGTCTGATGCGTCACGAAATGACAGATTATCATCTTTCTCCGGTGACGGAGCAGCCCCGGATCGAGCGCCGCTCGGCCTTCCTCGGCCTGGTCGAGCTGTTCTCGCTGTGGCGCCGGCGCATCCGCGAGCGGCAGGAGCTGGCCCGGCTCGGCGAGCGCGACCTGCACGATCTCGGCCTCTCGCGCAGCGATGTCTATGGCGAGATCGGGAAGCCGTTCTGGCGGGCGTGACCCGCGAACCGGACACGAGCGTTTCGGAAAGGAGAATTCTGATGCAGGCGGAACCCGTGCTCGCCCTCGATTGGGTTGAGGCACCCCTCAACTATCTGGCGCCCGGCGTCGACAAGCCCTTCGTCTATGCCTACACGCCGCCGCCGGGCATTCCCGAGCGCAGCGGCGAAAGCGAAGCGCGCCGCGTCGCGATCGCGGATGGCCGGCCGTTCATCGGCCGCTTTTCCCTCGACCGGGAAGGCTTCGCGCTCCGCCGCCAGGCGACGCGCGTCGTCGATTTTTACGACGAGGCCGAAGTGAAGAGCGTCTACTATCCGGAGGTCGAAGCTCTGGTGCGCGCGGCGACGGGGGCGGGCGAGATCGTCATCTTCGATCACACCCTGCGCAACACCGCGCGGGGTGCCCGCGGCCAGAAGCTGCGGGAAGCCGCGGCCAGCGTCCACAACGACTATACCGATCGCTCGGCGCCGCAGCGCGTCCGCGATCTCCTGCCCGCCGCGGAAGCCGAGGCGCGGCTGCAGCGGCGCTATCTCGAAATCAATGTCTGGCGCCCGATCGCGGAGCCGGTCCTATCCTGGCCGCTCGCGGTGTGCGACGCCAGCAGCGTCGATGCGAGGGATCTCGTGCCGTCGGAACGGCGCTACCCCGATCGCATCGGCGAGATCTACGCCGTCCGCTACAACCCACGTCATCGCTGGTACTACTTTCCGCGCATGCGACGCGACGAGGCGCTCCTCATCAAGGGTTTCGATGCGGCGCAGGACGGCCGCGCGCGCCTCGCCATCCACACCGCCTTCGAGGACCCGACGACGCCTGCGGGCGCGCCGCCGCGCGAGAGCATCGAGCTCCGCATGTTCGCATTCTTCTGAGGCGCGCCTTTGCGGGAGCCCGCGGCTACGGCACCACTTTCCGGAAGGCCGCGATGAAACGATCGATATCCGCCTCGTCATTGTAGACATGCGGGCTGACGCGGATGCGGTCGAGGCGGGGCGCCACATACACGTTCTCGGCGGCGAGGCGCTGCGCCACTTCCGCCGGCGCCCGGTCCGCCGGAATGAGGCCGAGGATGTGCGGCGCTCGCACGCGCTCCTCGGCGAAGCGCGCGCCGGAATTGCGCAGCCCCTCGGCAAGGCGGCGCGTCAGCATCCGGAGCCGCTCGAGAATCGCCGCCGGTCCCCATTGCGCGACCATCTCCATGCCGGTCGCCGCCATGTCGAGCGAGATGAAATGGTCGCGCTCGCCCATATCGAATCGCCGCGCGCCGGCGACGAAGGCGGTGTCGGCGAGATAGGGTGCGCGCTCGGCTGCGATCGATCGCCGGCCATAGCTGGTCTGTTCCAGCGGGATGCCGTCCTGGCGACGCTTGGCGACGTAGAGGAAGGCTCGGCCATAGGGGCCGAGCACCCATTTATAGGTGGGAAAGACGAGAAAATCGGGGTCGAGCCGCTTCACATCGACCGGCATGACGCCGACCGCATGCGTCGCATCGACCAGGAGCGCGGCGCCGGCGTTGCGCAAGGCCGGAGCGAGGCGGTCAAGATCGATAGCCCCGCCATCCGACCAATGGATGGAGGAGATCGAGGCGAGCGCGACCGGTGGGGCACCCCGCCGCTCGATCGCCGCGAGCAGCGCCTCCGTCCAGTCGCCGTCCTCGGGCCGCCCGACCGTCTCGACCGTGAAGCCTTCGCTGGGAGCGCGCGTCCACCATTCCAGAACGGGAGAGGAATGGTCATCGGCGAGGAGCAGCACGCGCGAGCCCGGCGGCACGCGCAACAGCTTGCCGGCGGTGGCGACGCCGTAAGCCACCGAGGAGATGATGGCGACATCTTCGGGATCGGCGTTGATGAGACGCGCCGCGGCGCGCCGCGCGCGCTCGTGCTGCTGCGCCGCAAGGCCGGGATCGAGCGCCCAGGGCCGCCCCTTCCGCGCGACGCCGGCGCGCCCCGCCTCCTGCACGGCAAGCGGCAGCGGGCTCCAGGAGGCGGCGTTGAGGTAGGCGACCTCGCGCGGAATGTCGAACAGGGCGCGTTGCGACGGCAGCATTTTCCTTTTTCCTTTCCTTCTGTTGTCTCGGGAGCGAGCTTACCATTCATTCAAGCGCCCAAAACACCAAGGACACCAAGACCTCGTGTCCTTGGTGGTGAACGCATCGCGGCATTGCCGTTCGCGGCGCGACGCTTATCTGTCCTTCCGGGAGGCTTTCATCGGGCAAGGGGCGGCGCCATGAAGCGGCTTCTCATCTCCCTTCTGCTCCTTCTCGCCGCGCAGACGGCGCGCGGCGCTTCCGAAATGCGCGAATATGCCTTGCCGGCGGGCACGGGGCCGCATGACGTGGCACCGGCAGCCGATGGCGCCATCTGGTTCACGGCGCAGCGGCAGGGAGCGCTGGGGCGTCTCGATCCGGCGACCGGCAAGGTCGACCTCCTGGCGCTCGGCGAGGAGTCGGCGCCGCACGGCGTCATTCTCGGCCCAGACGGCGCCGCCTGGGTGACGGACGGCGGACTCAACGCCATTCTCCGCGTCGACGGGACGACGCGCGCCGTGAAGCGCTTCCCCTTGCCCGATCCGGGCGATCCCGTCGACCTCAACACCGCCGTCTTCGACCGGTCCGGCACGCTGTGGTTCACCGGGCAGAGCGGCGTCTACGGGCGGCTCGATCTGCGCAGCGGCGCGCTCCGGATCTGGAAGGCGCCACGCGGTGCGGGGCCCTACGGCATCACGGCGACGGCGGCCGGCATCTTCTACGCTTCGCTTGCCGGCAACTATCTCGGCCGCATCGACCCGGCGACGGGCGCAGCACAGGTGATTGCGCCGCCCACTCCGCGCGCCGGCCCGCGCCGCGCCTGGGCCGATTCCCGCGGCGCGATCTGGGTCAGCGAATGGAACGACGGCACTCTCGCCCGCTACGATCCGGCGGAGAGAGGCTGGAAGACCTGGCGTCTCCCCGGCGCGCAGCCGCAGGCCTATGCCGTCTATGTCGATGACCGGGACAAGATCTGGGTCAGCGATTGGGGCGCCAACGCCATCCTGCGCTTCGATCCGGCCGATGAACGCTTCACCGCATTTCCGCTGCCGCATCCCGATGCCGGCGTGCGGCAGCTCAACGGCCGCAAGGGCGAAGTCTGGGGCGCCGAATCCGCCCTCGATCGCCTCGTCGTCGTGGGGACGGAGTAGGGGCCCAACCGTCCAGTATGCCCCCGAACACCTGTCAAGCATGTCCCCGGCCTTTAAAGGGGGGGCAGGGGTGGGGGTGCCGCCTTGCGCATGGACGGGAGGAGGTCCGGCGTGATGTAGTGCCGCGATCGATAAAGTGGAGTGAAGGATGCGCGTCTTCACCGCGGCGCTCGCTACCGAGATCAACACCTTCTCGCCGATCCCGACCGACCTCGCGAGCTTCAAGGAGAATTTCTACTTCCCGCCGGGAACGCATCCCCAGGGGGCGCGGCTTTTCACGGCGCCGCTCGCCGTCCTGCGCCGCCGCGCCGCGGCCGAGGGCTTCGCCCTCATCGAGGGGACCTGCACCTTCGCCGAGCCGGCCGGGATGGTGGCGCGCGAGGCCTATGAGACGCTGCGCGATGAAATCCTGGGTCAGCTCCGCGCCGCGCTGCCGCTCGACGCCGTCATTCTCGGCCTCCACGGGGCGATGGTGGCGCATGGCTACGATGATTGCGAGGGCGACTTCCTCGCCCGCATCCGCGCGATTGTCGGACCCAAGGTGGTGATCGGCGCCGAGCTCGACCCGCATTGCCATATGACGCGAGCGAAGCTCGCCGCCGCCGACATCCTCATCTGCTTCAAGGAATTTCCGCACACCGATTTCCTCGAACGCGGCGAAGAGCTGGTCGAGCTCTGCCTCAGAGCCGTGCGCGGCGAGATCCGGCCCGTCATGTCGGCGCATGACTGCCGCATGATCGCGAGCTTCCCGACCAGCCGGCAGCCGATGCGCAGCTTCGTCGACAAGATCATGCGCCTCGAAGGGCGGGACGGCATCCTGTCGATCTCGGTCGCGCATTGCTTTCCCTATGCCGACGTCCCCGAGATCGGCGCCAAAGTCGTCGTCGTCACCGACGACCGCAAGGCGGCGGGGGACCGCCTCGCACGCGAGCTTGGGGCCGAGCTGTGGGCGATGCGCGGCAAGACGACGCCCGATTACGACGGACCCGACGGCGCGATCACGCGAGCGCTCGCCAACAACAAGCCGCAGCCGGTGGTGCTCGCCGACCCTTCGGACAATCCCGGCGGCGGCGCGCCCGGCGATTCGACGGTGATCCTCCGCCGCCTCATCGAGCGTCGGGTCGAGGGCGCCGTCATCGGTCCGATCTGGGATCCGGTGGCGGTCCGCTTCTGCTTCGGCGCGGGCGAAGGGGCGAGGCTCCAGCTGCGCTTCGGCGGCAAGACGGCGCCCGCCTCGGGCCAGCCGATCGACGCGGAGGTGGTCATCGAGAAGCTGGTCCGCCGCGCCCACCAGACCTTCGCCGGGGCGCGCGTCGAGCTCGGCGACTGCGCCGCAATTCGCTTCGGCGGCATCCGCGCCGTGCTGATCTCGAACCGGACTCAGGCGCTCGGCCCCGATCTCTTCACCAATCTCGGGGTCGACCTCTCGGCGCAGCGCATCGTCGTCGTCAAATCGACCAACCACTTCTATGCCGGTTTCGCGCCGCTGGCATCGGAGGTGCTCTATGTCGACAGCGACGGCCCCATTCCCCGCGACATGCGTCGCGTCCCCTATCGCCGCGTCAGGCGGCCGATCTGGCCGCTCGACGACGACCCGCATCGCGAGGAAGCAGCGCAATGACCAATATCTACGAGCGTCTCGGCGTCCGCACCATCATCAACGCCCAGGGGCCGGCGACGCGGCTCTCCGGCGGCATCATGGCGCCCGAGGTCGCGGCGGCCATGGTGGAGGCCTCGCGCCATTGCGTCGATATCGCCGAGCTGCAGGCGGCGGCGAGCCGGGCGATCGCCGAAGCGACCGGGGCCGAGGCGGGGCTCGTCACCTCGGGCGCCGCGGCGGGGCTCTTGCTTGGCACCGCCGCCTGCGTCGCCGGTCTCGATCCCGGCAAGATGAACCGCCTCCCCGACACCAGCGGCATGAAGAACGAGGTCGTCGTCGCCCGCAGTCAGCGCAATTTCTACGATCATGCGGTGCGCGCCGCCGGCGTCCGCCTCGTCGAGGCCGGCATTGCCGACCGTTTCTCCGGCGCCGGCGTCCGCGACTGCGAGGCGTGGGAGATCGCCGACGCCGTTACCGAGCGGACGGCCGCGGTCCTCTACGTCGCAACGCCGTGGTCGCGTCCCGCCTTGCCCGAAGTGACCGCGGCCGCGCATGGCAAGGGGGTTCCGGTCATTGTCGACGCGGCGGCGCAGCTCCCGCCCGCCGGCAATCTCCGCCGCTTCATCGCCGAAGGCGCCGATCTCGTCGCCTTCAGCGGCGGCAAGGCTCTGGGGGGGCCGCAGGCTTCCGGCATTCTTTGCGGACGGCGCGACCTCATCGCCTCGGCGGCGCTGCAGATGCTGGACCAGGATGCGCGCTGGGAGCTGTGGCTGCCGCCCGCCGATTTCATCGACAAGAGCCGCCTTCCCGGCCTGCCGCAGCACGGGATCGGCCGCCCGTGCAAGGCGGGCAAGGAGGAAATCGTCGGCCTCATCACCGCCCTGCGCCTCTTCGTCGTCGAAGACCCGGCGGCGCGGCGGGCGCGGTGGCGGACGCTGATCGGGCGGCTCGCCGATAGCCTTCAGAACCTGCCGGGCTGCGCCGTGGCGCTCGTCGCGGATTCGACGCATGACGACATGCCGCAAGTCGATGTGACGTTCCAAGCCGGGCGCAGCAACCGCGCCGCGCTCGATGTCGCGCGCGAGCTGCAGACAGGGAACCCGCCCATCTATGTGAATACTGGCCGCATCGAGGAAGGCGTCCTGCGCTTCGGGCCCATGTGCCTCACCGAGGACGACCCGCCGCGCATCGCCGCGCGGCTGCGCGCCGTGCTCGGGGCCGCGTGATCGAAGGCGCGGGCCTTTCAGCCGCTCTTCAGGATCGCCTCGACCAGGCGCTGCACGGCGAGACCCTCGGCGAGGGTCGCGAGCGGGTGCGGTCTTCCCTCGATCATCGCCGCGAGCGCGTCGAGCTGGGCCGTGAAGGAGCGCTGTCGGATCGACGGGCCGGGGCCGAAATCCACCTCCCGCCACACCTCTCCGTCGCGCCGCGCCAGCGTCACCCAGTCCGCAAGCCGCAAGGCGCCGCGCACGCCGGTAAGGGTCAGGCTGTTCCGGTCATCGGCATCCGTTGCGCCGACGCCGCCGCGGAGCGTCACCGGCACCGCCCCGGCCGTAAGCCGCGCCTCGATTGCCGTCTCGGCGGCGACTCCGCCCTCCGGGAAGACAGCGTGCGCCGAGACGAGGCTCAGCGGGCCGACGAGGCGCTGCGCCAGGAAGAGGAAGTGCGAGACCACCTCGCGCGTGAAGCCGCCCTCGGCGCGCTCGGAGAGCCAGCGTCCGGCCCGCTGCCAGGAGCGCGGCCAGGCGGCGAAGTCGATGGAAATCGCGATGCTTTCGATCGCGCCGAGGACGCCCGCCGCCGCCTCGCGCATCATCGCCGCCGCCGGAAGCGACGTCGCGAAGGGGAAGTTGACGGCGGCGCGGCGGTTTTCGACGGCCGCGCGTTCGACAAGCTGCCGCGCCGAGGCGAGCTCGACGGCGAGCGGCTTCTCGCAGAAGGCCGCTTTGCCGCAATCCCAGGCGAGGTTGACATGCGCTGCATGGGAAGCCGGCGGCGAGGCGATGTAGATGGCGTCGAGGTCGTCGCGCCGAGCGAGCCCCTCCGCGGAGGGGGCGAGCGCGATCCGGGGACACTCCCGGCGCAGCATCGACGCAGCTTCGGGCGACGGATCCCATGCGGCGGTGACGGCGAAGCGTGGATGTCCGCCCATCGCGGCGAGCATCCGCTGCCCCATGATGCCGAGCCCGACAATCCCGATGCGATGCGGCATGACGGTTCCCCAGCTTCGTTTTTCGTGTTCTAGAGGAAATAGGCGAGTGGTACAAACAGATCGATTATAAAGGGTGAGGCGAGAGGCGATGATTGTCGAGGAACGAATCTACACGGTGCAGCCGGGCAAGGTGCAGGAATGGCTCGTCTTCTACGGCGAGCGCGGGCTGCCGGTCCAGCAGCGCCATTTGGGCCGCCTCATCGGCTTCTTCACGAGCGAGATCGGCACCCTGAACCAGATCGTCCATCTCTGGGCCTATGACAGCCTCGCCCATCGCGAGGAGGCGCGGGCGAAGCTGGCGAAGGACCCGGACTGGCAGGCCTATCTCAAACAATCGCCGAAGGTGCTCGAGCGCATGGAGAACCGCATCCTCGTGCCGACGGCCTTCTCGCCGCTGAAATAGCGCCGCTGTTTGACGAGTATCTGGGCTTCGATCCGAGCCCGCCTCCCCCCGGTCGTCGATCAGAACAGCCCCAGCGTCCTCAGGCTGGCGTGGCGGCCGCGGCCGATGACGATGTGGTCGTGCAGCGTGACGCCGAGGAGCGCCGCCGCCTTCGCCACCTCTCGCGTCGTCTCGATATCGGCCTTCGAGGGCGTCGGGTCGCCCGAGGGATGGTTGTGCACCATGATGAGCGCCGAGGCGCCGAGTTCGAGGGCGCGCTTCACCACCTCGCGCGGATAGACGGGAGTGTGGTCGACCGTACCGCGCTGCTGGCGCTCATCCGCGATGAGGGCGTTCTTGCGGTCGAGGAAGAGGAGGTGGAACTCCTCGACGGCGGCGAAGGCGATCTGCGCCGTGCAATAGTCGATGACCTTCTGCCAGGAGCTGAGAACCGGCCGTTGCCGCAGCTCGGCGCGGGCGAGGCGCAGGCCGGCTTCCCGCACCGCAGCGAATTGCGCGATCGCGGCCTCGCCGATGCCGGGAACGGCGCGCAAGGCGGCGGAATTGGCGTTCAGCACTTCGGCGAAGCCGCCGAAGCGGGCGATGAGGTCCTTTGCCAGCGGCTTCACGTCTCGCCGCGGCGTCGGCGCGAAAAGCAGGAATTCCAGCAGTTCGTAATCGGGCAGCGCCGCCGCTCCCGCCGCTAGCAAGCGCTCGCGCAGCCTTTGCCGGTGATGGTGATAATGCGGCTCTGCCTCCCCGCCCGTGCCGCTCCCTCCGGCATCGGCGAGCCCGTCGCCCGGCGACCCGCGTGATGGCACCGAAGGGCGCGGCACGCTGCGGGCCCGGTCAGACGAGGTAGGGAGGACGGTCGAGGCCGGCGGGCGAGACCGTGAAAATCTCGTACCCGGTCGCCGTCACGCCGACCGTGTGCTCGAACTGGGCGGAGAGCGACCGGTCCTTGGTGACCGCGGTCCAGCCGTCGCTCAGGATCTTCACCTCCCACCGCCCGGCATTGATCATGGGCTCTATCGTGAAGAACATGCCTTCGCGCAGCATCGGCCCGTCTTCCGGCTTGCCGAAATGCAGGATCGAGGGGGCGTCGTGGAAGACGCGGCCCACGCCATGGCCGCAGAAATCGCGGACGACCGAGAAGCGATGACTTTCGGCATACTGCTGAATGGCATGGCCGATGGCGCCGATGCGGATGCCGGGCTTCACCACCTCGATTCCCTTCATCATCGCCTCGTAGGTGACCTCGACGAGGCGGCGCGCCTTCAGCGGGATCTTCTCCCCGACATAGAACATCCGGCTCGAATCGCCGTGCCAGCCGTCGAGAAGCGGCGTCACGTCGATATTGAGGATATCGCCTTCGACGAGCTTGCGGTCGCCTGGAATACCGTGGCAGACGACGTGGTTGATCGAGGTGCAGATCGAGCGCGGGAAGCCGCGGTAGTTGAGGGGCGCCGGGATGGCGCCGCGATCGACGATGAAGCCGTGGCAGAGGCGGTCGAGCTCGTCCGTGGTGACGCCGGGCTTCACATAAGGCGTGATGAAATCGAGCGTCTCGGCGGCAAGGCGCCCCGCCCGGCGCATGCCTTCGAAATCGGCGGGGCCGTGAATCTTGATGCGGGGGTCTTCGCGCGAGTCCCCCGTCATCGGCAAGTCTCGCCCCATCCTGTCCTGCATGCGTACTCCTCGTCGCCGGCGAGGCGCCGCGACGCTTTCTAGTTAGTCGCGCGGGTTGCTCAATGCAACAATGCCGTCCGGCAGCGACGGCGAGGCGCTCGAGGATTGTCGGGCCGCCGGCTTTCGGGTTAAGGAGGATAACCCTGCCGCCGATCTCAGCCATGACCGAAGCCGCCGCATCCGAGACGATCGTCACCGCCTGCCTCCTCATCATCGGCAACGAGATCCTGTCGGGGCGCACGCAAGACGCGAACCTCGCCTATCTCGCCAAGGGGCTGAATGCCGTGGGCGTGCGGCTCCGCGAAGTGCGCGTCATCCCCGATGCCGCTGAGACGATCGTCTCGACCGTCAACGAAGTGCGGGCGAAATTCGACTACGTCTTCACGACGGGCGGGATCGGGCCGACGCATGACGACATCACCGCCGAGTGCATCGCCCGCGCCTTCGGCGTGCCGCTCGTCCTCGATCCCGAAGCGCGGCGGCGGATCGCCGCCAATTACGCCAACCCCGCTGACCTCAACGAGGCGCGGCTGCGGATGGCGCATATCCCGGAAGGCGCCAGCCTCATCGACAACCCGGTCTCGCGCGCGCCCGGTTTCCAGATCGGCAATGTCTTCGTCATGGCCGGCGTGCCGCGCATCATGCAGGCCATGTTCGACGGGCTGAAGCACCGCCTCCGCGGCGGCGCGCCGGTGCTGTCGCGAAGCGTGAGCTGCAGCCTGCCGGAGGGCGTCCTCGCCAAAGGCCTCGGTGAGCTGCAGCAGCGCTACGCCGATCTCGACATTGGCTCCTATCCCTCCTACCGCCAGGGCAAGATCGGCGTCGCCCTGGTGCTGCGCGGCACCGAGGCGCCGCGCCTCGCGGCCGCCGCAGCCGAGCTCGCCGCCATGATCCGCCGCCTCGGCGGCGATCCGGTCGAGGAGGAGGCGGGGTGAGCCCCGCGTCACTGCCAGCCGCAGGCGAAGCAATCCCCGTGCGCTCTCGCGAGAGTCCGGTTCGCCTCGCTGCGCGCGCGATGCGGCAGAGAGAGCGCGCAGGCTGGCCAACGCGCGGCGCCATGCCTAGAGTGTCGCGCCCGCGGGGTCGGCGCCCATGGCGGAACTGGTAGACGCACGGGACTTAAAATCCCGGGCCTTCGGGCGTGCCGGTTCGATTCCGGCTGGGCGCACCACGACCGTTCCCCGGGCAAGCGCGCGGGGTCAGCGAGGTTGCCCGAGCGTCCGCGCCACCGCCTCGCGCCAGCCGGCATAGCGCTCTTTCCGCTCCTCTGCGCCCATATTCGGCTCGAAGAGGCGCTCGCGCCGCCATTGGCGCGCGAGCGCCTCTTGCGAGGGATAGAGGCCGGTTGTGAGGCCGGCGAGATAAGCGGCGCCGAGGGCCGTCGTTTCGGTGACGGCCGGGCGCTCGACCGGCACGCCGGCGATGTCGGCGAGGCATTGCATCGCCCAGCCATTGGCGACCATGCCGCCATCGACGCGAAGGCTTGCGGGTGCCGCCGCGCCGTCGGCCGCCATCGCTTCGAGGAGGTCGCGGGTCTGGAAGGCCGAGGCTTCGAGCGCGGCGCGGGCGAGTTCGGCGACGCCGGCGTCGCGAGTCAGGCCGAAGAGCGCGCCGCGCGCCGCGGCGTCCCACCAGGGCGCGCCGAGGCCAGTGAAAGCAGGGACGAGATAGATCCGCTGGGCCGGGTCGGCGGCGCCGGCGAGCGCTTCGGTCTCGGCCGCGCTCGCGATCACCTTCAGCTTGTCGCGCAGCCACTGGATCGCTGCGCCGGCGACGAAGATCGAGCCTTCGATGGCGAAGACGGGCCGCCCCTCGAAGCGGTAGGCGATGGTCGTCAGCAGGCGATGGGTCGAGCGCACCGCCTTTTCTCCGGTGTTGAGGACGAGGAAGCAGCCGGTGCCGTAGGTCGATTTGATCATGCCCGGCGCGAAGCAGGCCTGTCCCACGGTCGCCGCCTGCTGGTCGCCCGCCATGCCGGCAATCGGCACCGGCGATCCCAGGAAATCGGCGTTCGTCCCGCCGAATTCGGCGCAAGTGTCGCGCACTTCGGGCAGGAGGGCGCGCGGCACTCCGAAGAGAGCGAGCAGCTCCTCGTCCCACTCCTGGCGGTGGATGTCGAAGAGCATCGTCCGCGCGGCGTTCGTCGCATCGGTCGCGTGGACGGCGCCGCCCGTCAGGCGCCAGAGAAGGAAGCAATCGACCGTGCCGAAGGCGAGCCGGCCGTGCTCCGCCGCCTCGCGCGCGCCCGGCACGCTCTCCAGCAGCCAGGCGATCTTGCTCGCCGAGAAATAGGGGTCGATGACGAGGCCTGTCTTCGCGGCGATGCTTTCGGCGTGGCCCTCGGCCGCGAGGCGCTCACAGAGCGGCGCCGACCGGCGATCCTGCCAGACGATCGCGGGCGCGATCGGCCGGCCCGAGGCGCGGTCCCAGAGGATCGTCGTCTCGCGCTGGTTGGTGATGCCGATGCCGGCGAGGTCCCTCGCGGCAAGTTTCGCCTCGGCGAGCGCCGCCCGGCTCGTCTCCACCGTTGCCTGCCAGATCTCCTCGGGATCGTGCTCGACCCAGCCCGGGCGCGGATAGCTCTGCCTGAGCTCGCGCTGCGCCTGCGCCCGCGGCGAGCCGGCGGCATCGAAGATCATCGCGCGCGTGCTCGTCGTGCCCTGGTCGATGGCGAGGATGAACCGAGGCGACGGCATGAGGCGCTTTCTCCGGCCGCCTCAGCCCGTGAAGCGCCCGAGGCGCACCGCGGTCTGGCCGCGCTTCAGGCGGCGCGACGGCATGATGAGGACGCAATCGTCATAGGGCGTCCGCACCTCGCGCGCGCCGTCGCGGCCGAGCAGCGTGCCCTTCTTGGGGATGACTTCGAGGCCGCGGTAGTCGGCGGCGAATTCGAACTGGTCGGTCTCGATCGTCACCGCCTCCGTGACGGTGACGACGCGCTGGCGCTCGTAGGTGGCGACTGGATGCCGGTCGAGAAATTCGGGATCAAGAATGTCGAGCACGGTGAGGAAGCGCAGAGTCGTGGCGATGGCGATCTCCTGGGATCGCTTCTCCCAGTGCTGCCCGCATTCGACGAGGAGTGCGGTCTTCGGCGAGGCGGGGTCGCCGAAGCCGCCATAGTCGCGCATGCGCCGTCCGGCCGCGTGGCCTTTGTCGCGGACGATGATTTCGGGAACGCCGACGCGCTTGGCGAGATCGAGCGATTTGTCGAGGAGGCCGGCCAGCATCAGCGGCGCCGTCGCATGCTGCATCGAATGCAGGTCGAGCAGGTAGTCGGCACGGTCCACCGCCGGGCGAAACTCGCGGGCGCGGGTCAGCTCGGCGCTCTGGCGCGTCCCGTCGAGCGTCGCCGCGTCCCACAGGCGGTTGAAATCCTCGTCGAGGAAGCGCGAGCTGTTCGGTCGCTTCGGGTCGAAGGCGAGGTAGGCGCCGAAATTGGCGAAGCTCAGCGTCAGCTTGCCGCGCCTTGGCCGCACCTCGTTCCGGAACAGGAAATCGACCGCGATGGCGCCGCACAGCTCGTTCCCATGCGTCACCGCGTTGACCATGACATGGGGACCAGGCTTGCCGCTGTCGAAGGTGGTGACATAAGGGATGCCGGTATTGCCCTGGCGATACGCCGAGATGTCGGGCGGGGTCAATTCGACGGCGTAATTGTCGCTCTCCACGGCAGGGGTCCCTCTCTCGTCCGGCGGGCGGCCAGCTTAGGGCGGGGTCCGAGGCCGGCCAAGCGCTTTCCGCCATTGCCGAGATCGCCGCCGGTGGCGAATTCGCTCGATGGGTCCGCCGTTCTTTCTCGGCGCGGCTCTCAACCGGCGGGTACGATCCAGCCATCTGTGATCGAGAGGGCGACGCGCTGGCCCGCAGCCAGCACCGAATGGCCGGGGAGGGTCATCGCGAGGAGTGCGCCGGGCCGCGCCGTTGGCACGAGCTCGACCGCGACCGAGCCGCCCTGATAATGCGTCCGCTTAACGACCGCCTCGAAGCTCGGCTCGCCGCGCGCGGCAAGGCGCAAATCTTCCGGCCGCACGCAGAGGAGCGCCGCTCCGGCCGGCTGATCCGCGCGGCACCGGACGACCGCCGGACATCCGAAAAGATCGACCGGGGCGCGACCCTTCTCGCCGGCGCGCGTGACCTGGACCGGGACGATGCCGCCGCGGCCGACGAAGCGCGCCACCATCTCGGTCGCGGGTTCGCGGTAGATGACGGCGGGCGGCGCGATCTGCGCGATCCGGCCCGCATCCATGACGGCGACGCGGTCGGCGAGCGCCATCGCTTCGGCTTGGTCATGCGTGATGTAGAGGAGCGCCGCGCCGCTCTTGCGATGCAGATCGGCAATCGCGTCCTGGAGGCTGGCGCGGAGATGAAGGTCGAGGCTGGCCAGCGGCTCGTCGAGGAGGACGAGCTTCGTCCCCATGACGAGGCAGCGCGCCAAGGCGACGCGCTGGCGCTGGCCGCCCGACAGCTCCGCCGGGCGGCGTTCGGCAAAGCCGGCAAGCCCGACGCTTTCGAGGGCGGCGGCGACGCGGCGGTCCCGCTCGCTCCGTCCCATCCCGCGCACCTCGAGCGGATAGCCGACATTGCGCGCGACCGACATATGCGGCCAGAGCGCGTAGTTCTGGAAGACGATGCCGATGCCTCGCCGCTCGGCCGGGATATGGTGAGCTGGCGATGAGAGGAGGGTGCCTCCGAGGTGAATCGTGCCGCTATCGGCGCGCTCGAAACCGGCGATGAGGCGCAGCAGCGTCGTCTTGCCGCAGCCCGAGGCGCCGAGCACGGCGAGGAACTCGCCCGTCGCCAGCTCGAAGGTCGCGTTCTCGACGGCGGGATGGGCGCCGTAGCGCTTGCCCAGCCCGGCGAGGCTCAAACCTGCCATGGCAAGGCTCCGCGCGGCAGCCGGCGGGCGAGGCGCCCGGCCAGCAGCATCAGCAGCACCGTCGCCGCGACGACGAGGACCGCAAGGGCGGCGGCGGAGAGGTTGTCACCACCCTGTTCGAGGCTGAAGACGACGATCCCCAAGGTCTCGTTGCCCGTGGACCACAGCAGAATCGAGAGCGTCAACTCGTTGAGCGCCGTCAAGAAGACCAGGATGGCGCCGGCTGTCGCGACGGGGGCCAACAGCGGCGCCAGAATGCTGCGCAAGCGGCGCACGAAGCCGGCGCCCGCCATTTGCGCCGCCTCCTCCATCGCCCGGTCGAGCTGGTGGTAGCCCGCCGTCACTGTGCGCAGGGCCAAGGTGAGAAAGCGTGCGAGATAGGCCACCAGCATGATCCAGATGGTGTTGTAGAGGGAGAGCCCGAGCAGCGGCAACGGCCGGATGAGGACGAGAATGCAGGCAATCGCGAGGACGACGCCTGGAAGGGCGTAGGGCAGCTCGGCGAGCTGGCCCGCAAGGCGCATGATCCGGCTGCCGCGCCAGGCGATGAAGAGGCCGAGCGGAAGGGCGAGGAGGGGCAGCACCAGCGCCGCCGCTCCGGCGAGGAAGAGGCTGTTGAGCGCGGCCCGTCCCGCGGCGGCGTCGGCGAAGAGAACGTAGCGGTAGTTATCGAGGGTCGCCGTTGCCAGGCTGAGCGGCACGCCATAGGCGGGCTCGAGAGACGTCGCCAGCAGCGATCCGAGCGGCAAGGCGACGATGAGCACGACCACTCCCCAGCACGCCGCCGCGATGGGGCGGTGCCAACGGCCGAGCGGAAACGCCCGCAACGGCGCGCCCGCCCCCGTCATGCTAGTATCGCGGCGTCGCATGGCCCAGCCCTGAAAAAAGAGCCCGATCAAGGCGATGATGGCGAGAAGCAAGGAGAGATCGGCGACTTCGGAAAGGACGGTCGGCCCGAAACCCGCGAGCTTGCGGTAGATGAGGGTCGTCAGCACGTTGTAGCCGCCCGGAATGCCGAGCAAGGCCGGCGTTCCGAAATTGCCGATCGCCGAGACGAAAGCGAGCGACGCGCCGGCCGCGAGCGGCGCTCCCGTCATCGGCAGAATGATGTCCCGCAGACAGCGCCAGAAGCCGGCGCCGGAGGCCTGCGCTGCCTCGATCAGCTCGCGGGGCAGGGCTCTGAGGCCGGCATTCAGCGCGAGGAAGACGAGCGGCGCATGCTCGATGCCGAGGAGGAGGCTGATTCCGCCCGCGCCGTAAAGCGGGTTGGGGACGCCGGCGCGAGGTGCGAGGCCGAGCGGCCGCAGGAGAGGGCTGGCCGGGCCGCAAAGCTCGATCCAGGCCGTCGCGATGATCTGCGGCGGAATGAGCAGCGGCAGCATGAAGGCGAAGACGAGCACCGCCTTGCCGCGCAGATCGCTCAGCGCCAGCAGGACCGCCGCCGGTACGCCGATCGCGACCGAGAGCAGGGTCCCGAGGAGCGCGGTCACGACCGTGTGCTCGGCCGCCACCCAGGTTTGGCGAGCGGCGAGAACGCTCGTCAGGAGCGAGCGTCCTGGCGCTGCCACCCCTTCGAGCGCAAGCCGCCCGAGCGGCAGCACGGCGAGGAGGGCGATGACGAGGAGAAGCGCGAGAAAGACCGCGGGTTCGCTGTCCCACCCCCCGCGCCGCGGCAGTGGGCTCAACTCAGCCGCCGAACAGCGCTGCGAACCGCTTTTTCAGAGCGTCGGACTCGGCCGCCGCCCGGTGCAGGTCGAGGGGGATGATCTTGAGCGAGGCGCCGCTCGGAAAGCCGGGCGGCGGCGCCACGTCGCGTCGCGCGGGAAAGAAACCCTGCCGCACCGCCAACTCCTGGCCCTCCTTGGACAGGATGAAGTCGACGAAGGCTTTCGCAGCCGCCGGATTCTTCGCCGTTTTGAGAATGGCGACGGGTTCGGTCACGGCCGTCACGCCTTCCGCCGGAAAGACGAAATCGACAGGCGAGCCCTTGGCCTTGGCGTTGAGGGCCATGAATTCGACGACGATGCCATACATCTTCTCGCCGCCGGCGACCGCCGAGGTGACGGCGCCGTTCCCGCGCGCCGGGACGGCGCCATTGGCGGCGAGAGCCGCGTAGTAATCCTTGCCGACATCGGCATCGCCGCTCATCGCCGCCATGTGGATGAGGGCGGCGCCGGAATAGAGCGGGCTCGGCAAGATGACCTGTCCCTTCGCCTGCGGCAGGAGCAGATCCTTCCAGGAGCCGGGTTTGCGCGACGCCGCCGTGTTGTAGATGATCCCGGTCGTGATGAGCTTCGAGCCGAAATAGGTGAAGTCCTTGTCATAGGCGTCCGCAGGAAAGGCGGCGACGTCGGCGCCGGGATACGCCATCAGGCGGTGATCGGCCTTCAGCTCCTCCATCGTCAAAGCGTCGGCGATGAACAGCACGTCGGGGCGCGGGTCGCCGGCGAGGAGCTCCGCCTGCAGCCGGTTCATCACCTCGGTCGTTCCCGAACGGAAGATCTCGAGCGAGACGCCCGGCTCCTTCCTGGTGAAGGCGGCCACGGTCTCGGCCGCGATCTTGTCGGGCTGCGAGGTGTAGAGGACGAGCTTGCCCGACGCCGCATGGGCCGCCGAGGCGAGGAGGAGGAGGGCGAAAGCGAGAAGGGCCGGCTTCATCATCTCTGGTTCCGAGCGGTGGTCTGCCTTGCGCGCATGCGCGAGGAAGCTATGACAGGTCGGCGCCGCCATTGTGAAGCGCGGAATGCCGGAGCCGCTCTTGAGCCGGCCGCGACGGACCGTCTAATGTCGCCTCGCCCCAGCCGTCAACAGGGAGGAGTCATGCCAGGTTTGCTTCGAGACCAGCTCGCGCGTGCGTGCCGCTTCGTCTTGCCGGGTGCGGCCTCTCTTCTGCTGCTCGCGATGGCGCCGGCGCAGGCGGCCGATTCCGAGGCAGCGCCGGGGACGACGAAGCTGCACCTCTCGCAGACCGCCGAGCGCATGATTCCCCGCGACCGCATTCGCGTGCAGCTCCGCGCCGAGTCGGTCGCCAGCGACCCCACTCGCGTCCAAGCGGAGGTCAACAAGCGCATGACCGCGGCGCTCGACCGGGCGCGGGCGGTGCCCGGCGTCAGGGCCGAGACCACCGGATACTCGGTTTTCGAAGAGCACCAGACCAATGTCGCCTCGCGCTGGCATGGGAGCCAGACTCTCGTCCTGACGGGTGGCGATTTTGCCGCGCTCCTCGGGCTTGCCGGCGCGCTGCAAGGGGACGGCCTCGTCATGTCGAACCTCACCTTCGAGCTGGCGCCGGAGACGGCGCGCGGCGCCGAGGATGAGCTCACGAGCGAGGCGCTGACGCGGTTGCGCCAGCGAGCCGAGCGAATCGCCAGCGACCTTCGGATGAAGGTCGTGGGGCTCGGCGAGCTTCGTGTCGGCAATGTCATCGTCAACCAGCCGCATCCGCCCATTCCCTACGCCATGGCCGAGGCGAAGGCGCCGGCAATGCCGCCGCCCGCCGCCGAAGCAGGCGAGGCGACGGTGCAGGTCACGGTCGAGGCGGATCTTCGGCTGGCAGGCGGCGGCCTCTGACGAGCGCCGCACGGGGGGGGGGCCGGAGCCCTCGGGTCAGCGGCCGCCGCGCAGGCTCTCGTGCTGTTCGGCGAGCGGGATGACGGCGCTCGCCGACCCTTCCGAACCGCGGCTCGCCTCGGCGGCGCGGCGCAGGCGGTTATAGGCGCGGATTGTGAAGGGGATCGAGCCCAGATAAACGAGGCCGACGACGATGAGGGTGGGCCAGGGCGCCGTCGTCAGGAAGGCGGCGGTGAGCGCGATGCCCAGCATGATCGGCACGACATAGTGGTGCGGAACGCGGAAACGCTTCATCGAGAACGTGGGAATCCGGCTCACCATGAGGGCGGCGACGGCGGCCAGCCAGACCGCGTTGAGCAGCGGCTGCCGGGCGACCCCGTCGCCGAACTCGAAACCCGCGAAGAGCGGCATCATAGCGAGGCCGGCGCCGCCGGGCGCCGGAACGCCAGTGAAGAAGTAATGAGCATAGGGCGGCAGCTCGGCGCCGAGCTGCGTGTTGAAGCGGGCGAGGCGCAGCCCGCAGCAGATGGCGAAGAAGACGGCGACCGCCCAGCCGAAGCTGGCGAATTGCGACATCGTCCAGACATAGACGAGGACAGCCGGCGCCACCCCGAAGCAGACGAAGTCCGACAGGGAATCGAGCTGCGCGCCGAAGGGCGAGGCACTTTTGAGAAGGCGGGCGACGCGGCCGTCGAGACCGTCGAAGACGGCGGCAACGATGATGGCGATGACGGCCGATTCGAACTTCCCGTTGATGGCAAAGCGCATGGCGGTCATGCCGGCGCAGAGCGCCAGGAGCGTCAAAATATTCGGAATCATCCGGTTGAGAGAGAGGCCGGAGAGGCGCTGAACGCGCCGCGGCCGGAAGCGGACATGCGGGGGGCGCAACATCTTTTGCCTCATCTCAATGCGCGATGCCCTGGCGCGCCGGCTCCTGCGCCCGGCGGTCGGCGATCACCGTCTCACCGCCGATCGCGCGCTGGCCGGCGACGACCAGCGGGACCCATCCTTCCGGCAGATAGATATCCGTGCGGCTGCCGAAACGGATCAAGCCGAAGCGTTGTCCGGCGATGACGGGTTCGCCTTCGCGCAGCGAGCAGACGATGCGGCGCGCGATGAGGCCGGCGATCTGGACGACGGCGACCGGCCCGCCCTCCGCGGGGTCGATGCGGATCGCCATGCGCTCGTTGTCCTCGCTCGCCTTGTCGAGGCTGGCATTGACGAATTTGCCCTGGCGATAGCTGAGCTTCGTGATGCGGCCGCCGACCGGCACGCGATTGACGTGGACGTCGAAGACGTTGAGGAAGATGCCGATGCGCGTCATCGGCGCCGTCCCCATCTCGAGCTCGGGCGGCGGCGGCGCCGGCGCGATCGAGACGATCTTCCCGTCGGCGGGGCTCACCATGAGACCGTCGCGGCGTGGCGTCACGCGCCAGGGATCACGGAAGAAATAGGCGCACCAGAGGGTTGCGATAAGCGCGATCCAGCCGAGCGGCGCGAAGACGAGGAAGAGCAGGATTGTCGCGACGGCGAAGGCGGCGACGAACTTCCAGCCATCCGGATGGAGCGGGGTCAGGAAATCTCTCATGCTCTCGATGCGGCTGCCTCGATGCGCGGAGGATAGCGCAATCCGCTGCCGGCCGCAGCGCTGCGCCTTCCCCGGACCGGCGGCAGGGAAGCCTCAGTGCATTGCCGCGATGCTGGCTCGCGAGACGACGCGCGGCAAGGCGCGGCGGTTGCTTCCCTGGTCGAGCGCTTCGACCGAGAGGCGGCCTTCGCGCGCATTGGCCGTGGCGACGAGGACGGTGTGGCCGTTGAGCACCGGCGGCGCGAGATCGGCGACGCCGGCAAAGGCGCCGCGCTGCAGCCGGCAGATCGTCTGCCGGCGCTCGAGATTGCTTGCCTCCGCCGTGTTGTGCTGCGACCAGGCGAGGGCGTTGTCGCGGGCCTCGCCCGGCAGGTCGGCGGTGAGCCAATCATTGGCGATGCCGACGATGTGCTGCGGCGCCGCCGCAGGGTGGAGAAAGCGCTTCCGCCCGATCGCCTCGATGATGCAGGCTTCTTCGGGTTCGGTTCCGCTCAAAGTGAAGAGCGCCGGCATGGCGAGGTCGACTTCCGCCATCAGCATGCGCACTGCGGCGCTGTAATCTGCGGCCTCTTCGAAAACGCGCCGCAGCAGATGCGAGACCGGCAAGGTTCCGCGCGCGCGGAACATGCCCAAATGCACGATCACCTCGTCGAGCAGCCGCGTTCCGGACGGGCGCTGCCGCGGCGCCTGGTTGATGGCGGCGGAGAAACGGCCAGGCGCCATCGCGGTCAGGACGCCGGCATAGCCCGGCCAAGTGACGTTGTAGTAAGGCCCGTGATCCGTCTCATGACGGCCGATCACGACGTAGCGGCCGATGCCGTGAAGCCCCCAATCGAGAACGCGGATCATGCGATTGCCCGTCGCGCGCGGATCGGGTCCGGCGCTGGTCGAGCACGCCCATTCATAAATGATGTTCAGGAGATAGACGCCGGGGCGGCCGATGCTGCGCGCGACCGCCGCAATCTCGCTGTAGAAGGGGTTGCGGCGGCGCTTCAGCCAGAGCCGCGACAGGTGATCGCCGAGGCGGCCGCCGAGGCCGAGGAGAAGGTGGCCGCGCATGGCATCCGCGATCAGCGAGGCCGCCTCGCTTGCCGCGGCTTCGTAAAGGCCGACAGCGCCCCGGCGGCCAACGTCGAGGATCGGGATGTCGCGCAACATGGGAGAGGAGATGGTATCGCCCGCCATTGTCCGGAAGATGCTTGTTGATCTCGTGGCGGGCGCAATGTCGCACAACCGGCAAGTCGCGGCCAGCAAAAGCCGCAGGGCGCAGGAGACTGCGGTCAGCGGCCCTCGCGCCGCCAGGCGGCAAGCAGCATCACGAGCACCAGCAAGAGGGCGGCGGCCGCCGGAAGAAGCGGCGTCTCGCTCAATCCGGTCACGAGATAATCGCCATTGGCCCGCAGCCCGAGCCAGTTGCGGCCGAATGCCGCATGGCCGGGGGCAACGCGCCGAATGTCCGGCAAGGGGCCCGGCCCGACCCAGAAGGTGCCGCCGCCCGTCGCCTTGACGGCGGGCGCGAGCTTGTCCGCAGTCGTGCGCACATCGGCGAGTTCGAGGGGGTTGAGCGCGCCGGCAGCAGCAAGCGTCTTGTGCTCGCCATCAGTGACGCGGTAGAGGCCGCTTTCATTGATGGCGAGCGTTGCCCGGCTGCGCCCGCCCGCAACCGGCGCGAGCTTCACCTCGCGCATCACGCCGTCGGGACCGGTGATGCGCACCGGCCGGTCGTCCGGCGCAAGCGACTGCCGGGTGATGACGAGGTGGTTCCCCTCGACGACGGCACGCAGATCGTTCTCCTCGAGATCCGGCTCCTTCATCAGCCAGTAGGCGAGGCGGCGCAACAGCTCGGCCTGCGGCCCGCCGCCTTCGAAACCGCGCGTCCACAGCCACATTTCGTCCGAGAGAAGCTGCGCGACACGGCCTTCGCCGATGCGGTTCAAAACGAGGAGCGGCTCGCCATCGGCGCCGCTCATCAGCGTATCGCCATGCCGCGCGACCGCCTCGACGTCGCGGAACCAGCGGCCCCAGCTCGGCTGATGCGCGGGATCGGGGGCGTCGCCCGGCAGCTCCGCGGTCACCGGATGCCGCTCGCCCGTCTCCGTGACGCGCGGCTTGAAGCCCTGCTCGATGACCCGTCCTGTCGGCTCGGCCGGCAGCACGGCGCCGAGCGGGGTCCGGTAGAGGCTCGATGCGGTGCCGAAATCGGGCCCGGCCGCGACCAGCAGCGCGCCGCCTTTCTCGACATAGCGCGCGACATTGTCGAGATAGGCCATCGGCAGGACGCCGCGCTGATGGTAGCGGTCGAAGATGATGAGATCGAACTGGTCGAGCTTCACGTCGAACAGCTCGCGAATGGGAAAGGCGATGAGCGACAGCTCCCGAATCGGCGTCCCGTCCTGCTTCTCCGGCGGCCGCAGGATTGTGAAGTGGACGAGATCGACGGTCGGATCGGATTTGAGGATGTTGCGCCAAGTGCGCTCGCCGGCATGCGGCTCGCCCGAGACGAGGAGGACGCGCAAGCGGTCGCGGACGCCATTGACGACGATCGCCGCGCGGTTGTTGTCGAGCGTCAGCTCCTGCGGTCCCGCTTCGGCGTCGAGCTCGATGACATTGGGGCCGCCGTGGTCGATCGGCACTTGGATCGTCTGGCTGACGCCGATCGGCACCGAGAGAGGCATAGGTTGCCCGCCATCCTTGCGCATCGTGAGGCGCGCCCGCGCCCCCGGCGCAGCCGCCATTCCCAGATCCTCGACGCGCACGGTCAGGGTGACGCTCTTGCCGACGAGACCGAAGCTCGGCGCCTGCTCGACGACGAGGCGGCGATCGCCTTCATTGGGCTTGCCAGACAGCAGGACATGCAGCGGCGCATCGAAGCGCAGCCGGTCGGGCGGCGGCACGTCATGCACCTCGCCATCGGTAATCATGACGATGCCGGCTAGGCGCTGGCGCGGCACGTCGTTGAGGGCGCGGTCGAGGGCGGTGAAAAGCCGGGTGCCGGTGTCGGAGAGGGCGGTGCCCTCCTCGCTCTGACCGGCGTGAACGACGCGCAGATCGAGGTCCTTGAACCGGCCGAGATGCTCGGTCACGTGCCGGAGCGCGTCGGCCGTGTAGCGAGTACGGTCGCCAATGCGCTGGCTCGGCGAATCATCGACCACGACGACCGCGACGTCGCGCTGCGGATCGCGCTGCTCCTCGACGAGGGCGGGATTGATCAGCGTCACGAAAAGCGCGGCAAGACCGAGTAGGCGCCAGGCGAGCCCGCGCGCCCGGCGCCACGCGCCAAAGCCGAGGATCGCCACCGCGAGGGCGGCAAGTGCGCCGATCGCCCACCACGGGATGAGCGGCGAGGCGGCCAGCGTGAAGGCCGTCCCCATCATTGGCCGAGGCGCTCCAGGATGGCCGGGACGTGCACCTGGTCGGACTTGTAGTTGCCGGTGAGAGCGTACATCACCAGATTGACGCCGAAGCGGAAGGCCATTTCGCGCTG
>JAJPHB010000143.1 GCA_021325525.1 Alphaproteobacteria bacterium | reverse complement strand
CCTCATCCTGAGGAGCGTCCGAAGGACGCGTCGCGAAGGACGCATCCCCTTGATCCAACCGAAGCCGCCCCCTCACGCCCGCGCTCGCTGCGGGTCGCGCCGGACGTGCTTCAGGAGCGCGACGAGCGCCGCCGGCGTCACGCCGCTGATGCGGGCCGCGGCGCCGAGCGTCGCCGGCCGGGCGAGGCGCAGCTTGTCGCGGATTTCGTTGGAGAGGCTGCCGATCGCATCGTAGTCGAGATCGGCCGGCAGGCGCAGCGCCTCGTCACGCCGGAAGGAGCGGATATCCGCCTCCTGGCGCTCGAGATAGCCGGCGTAGCGGGCGTCGATTTCGAGCTGCTCGGCCACATCCTCGGCGATGTCGCCGAGCTCGGGCCAGATCGCGCGCAGGCGGGCGAGGTCGATCTCGGGATAGCGCAGCAGCTCGGCGGCGCTGCGCGGCACGCCGTCGGCATTGACGGCGAGGCCGTGACGGCGCAGCGCCGAGGGGCCGAGGCGGAGCCCGGCGACGAGCGCCCGGCCGCTTTCGAGCCGTTCGCGCTTCGCCGCGAACTGCGCCGACCGCTCGGCGCCGATGCAGCCGAGGCGCATGCCGAGCGGCGTCAGCCGCTGATCGGCATTGTCGGCGCGCAGCATCAGGCGGTATTCGGCGCGCGAGGTGAACATGCGATAGGGCTCGCTCGTGCCGCGCGTCACGAGATCGTCGATGAGGACGCCGATATAGGCATCGGCCCGCGTCAGGACGACGCCCTCGCCGCCCGCTGCCGCCAATGCGGCATTGAGGCCGGCCATCAGCCCCTGCCCCGCCGCCTCCTCATAGCCGGTCGTGCCGTTGATCTGCCCGGCGAGGTAGAGCCCCGGCAGGCGCTTCGTCTCCAGCGTCGGATGGAGCTCGCGCGGGTCGACGAAATCGTATTCGATCGCATAGCCGGGGCGGATCATGCGCGCCCTTTCGAGGCCGGGGATGGTGCGGAGCAGTTCCGCCTGCACCTCTTCGGGAAGCGAGGTCGAGATGCCGTTCGGATAGACGGTGTCGTCCTCCAGCCCCTCGGGTTCGAGGAAGATTTGATGCCGGCTGCGCTCGGCAAAGCGCACGATCTTGTCCTCGATCGAGGGGCAATAGCGCGGACCGACGCTCTCGATCTGCCCCGAATAGATGGGCGAGCGGTGGAGGTTGGCGGATATCAGCGCGTGGCTCGCCGCCGTCGTGGCGGTGATGTGGCACGGGCGCTGCGGTGTCGTGATGCGACGCGTGAGGAAGGAGAAGGGCACGGGCGGATCGTCGCCGGGCTGGCGCTCGAGCCCCGCGTAATCGATGGTGCGGCCGTCGAGGCGCGGCGGCGTCCCTGTCTTGAGGCGGCCAAGGCGGAAGCCGAGGCGGGCAAGGCTCCGCGACAGGCCGAGCGCGGGCGCCTCGCCGACGCGCCCCGCCGGCACGCGCCGCTCGCCGATATGGATGAGGCCGCGGAGGAAGGTGCCGGTCGTGAGGACGACTCGCGGCGCCCGAATGCGGGCGCCATCCGCGAGGGTGACGCCGGCAACCGCCTCGTTCGCGATGACCAGGTCCTCGGCGGCGCCGGCGCGGATCGTGAGCCCGGGCTGCTCGGCGAGGAGGTCCTGCACGGCGCGGCGATAGAGGGCGCGGTCGGCCTGCGCTCGCGGCCCGCGCACGGCCGGCCCCTTGCTGCGGTTCAAGAGGCGGAATTGGATGCCGGCGCGGTCGGCCGCACGGCCCATGATGCCGTCGAGCGCGTCGATCTCGCGCACGAGGTGACCTTTCGCGAGGCCGCCGATCGCCGGGTTGCAGGACATCTCGCCGATCGTCTCGAGGCGATGCGTCAGAAGCAGCGCCCGCGCCCCGAGCCGCGCCGCCGCAGCGGCCGCCTCGCAGCCGGCATGCCCGCCGCCGATCACGACGACGTCGTAACGCTCCGCTTCCCGCATGGCGCCGCACTCTATGAGCGGCAGCGGCCGGTGTCAAAGCAGAGGAGCCTCGGAAATCTCCCGCTCCTCCGTCCGCGGGCGTGAGGATTCCGGTAGAGGATGTTTCACGTGAAACACGCCCTCACTTGCCGATGCAGAAATCGCGGAAGATGACGTCGAGGATGTCCTCGACATCGACGCGGCCGGTGATGCGGCCGAGGGACCGGAGCGCGAGGCGCAGATCCTCGCCGGCGAGCTCGGGGAGCGCGGCGGTGAGGGCCCGCCGCAGCGCGGCGGCGCAGTCTTCGAGTTCGCGGCGATGGCGGGCGCGCGTCAGCGCCGGGCCGCTGCCGTCGCCGATGCGGCGCGCCACCGCCGCTTGCAGGCGATCGAGCAGCGCGCTCATCCCCTCCCCGGTCTTGATCGAGAGCGGCGCTGCCTCCGCGGCAAGCGCCGCGATGTCGTCCGCTGTGGCGAGATCGACCTTGTTGGCGACGAGGATCGTCGCCGCGTCGAGCACGTCGCCCAGAGCGGCCAGCTCAGAGGGGCGCGTCACGTCGAAGACGACGAGCTTCAGATCGGCGCGCGCGGCGCGCTGGCGAGCGCGGCGCACCCCCTCCTCCTCGATCGCGTCCGAAGCCGCCCGCAGCCCCGCCGTGTCGGCCAGGATGACGGGGTAGCCGGCGAGGTCGAGGCGGACCTCGATGACGTCGCGCGTCGTGCCGGCAACGGCCGAGGTGATGGCGACGTCCCGCCGCGCCAGCGCATTGAGAAGGCTCGATTTTCCCGCATTGGGCGGGCCGATGATGGCGATCTCGACGCCCTCACGCAGGATTTCGCCGCGGCGCTCATCGGTGAGATGCGCAGTGATTTCCGCGACAAGCGCCTCGACATCGGCGCGGACGCCGCGGTCGATGCCCGCCGGCAAATCCTCCTCGGGGAAATCGATCGCGGCTTCGAGATGCGCGAGCGCCCGCATCAGTCGCCCGCGCCAGCCGTCGTAAAGCCGGCCGAGCGCTCCCTCGAGCTGAGCCAGCGACTGGCGGCGCTGCGCCGCCGTCTCCGCCGCCACCAGATCGGCGACGGCCTCCGCCGCCGTCAAATCGAGCTTGCCGTTCTCGAAGGCGCGGCGCGTGAACTCTCCCGGCTCGGCAAGGCGCAATCCCGGCACGGCAAGGAGCGCCGAGGCCGCCGCTTCCAGCACGGCGCGGCCGCCATGGAGGTGGAGCTCCGCCACATCCTCGCCGGTGGCGCTGGCCGGCGCCGGAAAGAAGAGCGCGAGCCCGTCATCGATGGGTTCGCCCGTGCGCGGGTCGCGAAAGCGCGCCCGGCGCGCGCGCCGCGGCGGCGGCACGGAGCCGGCGAGCGCACGAAGCGCCTCGCCGGCGGCCGGGCCCGACACGCGGATGATCGCGAGGGCGGCTCGCCCTGGCGCCGTCGCCGGCGCGAAGATCGTATCGGTCAACCCTGCCTCGCCCACGACCGCGCTCGCCGGCTGAATTTCGCGGCGCCGCCGCACATCGCCCGCGCGCCGCTGTTTTCCTCATAAAGCGCACGGCATGGCTCTCGACGGCGTGGTGAGCCTATAGTCGCGCACCGCCCGAACGCAACGCGCCGCAGCCGCCGCATCCGAGGAGCGCCATGGATCTCGACCGCAACCGCCTTGGCGAGGAGACCAGCCCCTACCTCCTTCAGCACAAGGACAATCCCGTCCACTGGCAGGGCTGGAGCGCCGAGACGCTGGCGGCCGCCGTCGCCGCCGACAAGCCGATCCTCCTTTCGATCGGCTATGCCGCCTGTCATTGGTGCCATGTGATGGCGCATGAAAGCTTCGAAGATCCGGCCATCGCCGATCTCATGAACCGGCACTTCGTCAACATCAAGATCGACCGCGAGGAGCGGCCCGATCTCGATGCGCTCTACCAGCACGCCCTCGCGCTCCTTGGCGAGCAAGGCGGCTGGCCGCTCACCATGTTCCTGACGCCAGCGGGCGAGCCCTTCTGGGGCGGGACCTATTTCCCGCCGGAGCCGCGCTGGGGCCGGCCCTCCTTCCGCCAAGTGCTGGAGGCGCTTGCCGCCGCCTACCGCAACGACCGCGCGAAAGTCGCCGGCAACGCCGCGACACTGCGCGCGGCGCTGGAGCGCCTGGCGCAGCCGCAAGGAGGATCGGGCATCCCTCCCGGAGCGGCCGACCAGGTCGCCCTGCGGCTCCTGCGCGAGGTCGACACGGTCCATGGCGGCATTGGCGGCGCGCCCAAATTTCCGCAGCCCGCCATCTTCGAGCTGCTGTGGCGCGGCTGGAAGCGGACCGGCCACGCACCGCTGCGCGATGCCGTCACCCGCACTCTCGATGCCATGTGCCAGGGCGGCATCTACGACCATCTCGGCGGCGGCTTTGCCCGCTACGCGACAGATGCGCGCTGGCTCGTCCCGCATTTCGAGAAGATGCTCTACGACAATGCCGAGCTCGTCTCCCTCCTCTCCCTCGTCTGGCAGGACACGCGCAGCCCGCTTTACGCGCAACGCATTGCTGAGACGGTGGATTGGGTCGCCCGCGAGATGACGGTGCCCGAGGGCGGCTTCTGCAGCAGCCTCGATGCCGATAGCGAGCACGAGGAAGGCAAATTCTATGTTTGGACCGAGGCCGAGATCGATGCACTTCTGGGATCCCGCGCCGCGCTCTTCAAGCGCTATTACGATGTGACGCCGCCGGGGAATTGGGAGGGGCGGACGATCCTCAACCGCTCGGCCGCGCCCGCCCCGGCCGACGCCGCGACCGAGGACGAGCTCGCCGCCTGCCGCGCCCTTCTCTTCCGCGCCCGCGAAGAGCGGGTGCGGCCGGGCCTCGACGACAAGGTGCTCGCCGATTGGAACGGGCTGATGATCGCCGCCCTCGCCGAGGCCGCGCAAATCTTCGAGCGGCCGGATTGGCTGGGGCTGGCGAGCGACGCCTTCGCCTTCATCCGCGAGCGCATGACGGCCTCCGAAGACCGCCTCTTCCATAGCTGGCGCCTCGGTCGGGCCCGCCATCCGGCGATCCTCGAAGATTACGCGAATCTCGCGCGGGCGGCGCTGGCGCTCCACGAGGCGACGGGCGATAACAGGTACTTGGCGGCCGCCGAAACCTGGACCGCGACGCTCGACCGCTATTACTGGGACGCCGCGGGCGGCGGCTATTTCACCGCGGCCGACGACACGCCCGGCCTCCTCCTCCGCGCCAAGACAGCGAATGACGCCGCCGTCCCGGCCGGCAACGCCACCATGATCGGCGTCCTCGCGCGTCTCTTCCACCTCACCGGGCGCACCGCCTATCGCGAGCGCGCCGAGGCGATCGTCGCCGCCTTCTCGGGCGAGCTGCAGCGCAACATCTTTCCGTTGGCGACCTTCATCAACAACGCCGAGCTCCTCGTGCGGCCGCTGCAGATCGTAATCCGCGGCCGGCGCGGCGAGGCCGATACCGCCGCCCTCCTCCGCGCCGTCTACGGCGTCGGCCTGCCGAACAAGATCCTGTCCGTGGTTGCGCCCGAGGAGCCGCTGCCGGAGGATCACCCGGCCGCCGGAAAGGAGATGGCGGGTGGGCGCGCCACCGCTTATGTCTGCGAGGGGCCGGTCTGCTCGCTGCCGCTTGCCGATCCCGAGGCGCTCGCCGCGGATCTCCAGCGGCGGCGCTGAATGTTTCTGTTTCGTTCCGGTTCGTGTCACCGTACAATTAGCCCCTTCCCGCGGAGGACTGCCATGACCAGCCTCACCCTGCCGAGCCCGGTCGGACCCCTCACCCTCACGGAGCGTGACGGCGCCATTGTCGGCCTCTGCTGGGGCGGCGCCGCGGGCGGGGACGAGACGCCGCTGCTGCGCGAGGCGCGGCGACAGCTCGACGCCTATTTCGCCGGCCGGCTCAGAGAGTTCGATCTGCCGCTGCAGCTTACGGGGTCGCGCTTCTGCCAGAAGGTCTGGGCGGCGATGCGGCGCATTCCCTATGGCGAGACGCGCTCCTATGGCGAGATCGCGCACGAGGTCGACGGCGCGCCGCGGGCCGTCGGCGGCGCCTGCGGCAAGAACCCGATCGCGATCATCGTCCCCTGCCACCGCATCCTCGCCGCCGACCGGCAGATCGGCGGCTATAGCGGCGGCGAAGGTCCGGCGACAAAGCGCCGCCTCCTCGCGCTCGAAGGCGCCGCTTGCGCCGATGCCGCGAGCCTCCGGCTGCCCCTGGCCAAGGCGTCGTGACAAGCCTCCGCCGCGCCGGTATGGTTAAGCTTTCTTAACCATTTCGCGGGAGCGAGGCGTGGCAGAAGTGACCATCAAAGCCGCCGATGGCGGCAGCTTTTCCGGTTACGCGGCGATGCCGGCCGGCGGAACAGGCGCCGGCATCCTCGTCATTCAGGAGATCTTCGGCGTCAACAAGGTGATGCGCGACCTCGTCGACGGCTTCGCCGCGCAAGGCTATGTCGCGCTCTGCCCAGACCTCTTCTGGCGCCAGCAGCCGGGCATCCAGCTCACCGACAAGACCGAGGCCGAATGGGCGCGCGCCTTCGAGCTCTATAAGGGCTTCGACGAGGCGAAGGGCGTCGCCGATCTGAAGGCGAGCCTCGCGCATCTGCGCGGCCTGCCTGCCTGCACCGGCAAAGTCGGCACGGTCGGCTTCTGTCTCGGCGGCAAGCTCGCCTATCTGATGGCGACGCGCTCGGATGCCGATTGCAATATCGGCTATTACGGCGTCGCGATCGAAAAGGCGCTGGACGAAGCCGCGAAGATCACGAAGCCGCTGATGCTGCACATCGCCGAGAAGGACGAGTACTGCCCGCCGGGGGCGCAGCAGCAGATCAAGGCGGCGCTCGGCCGGAACCCGCGCGTCACGATCCACTCATATCCGGGCATGAACCACGCCTTCGCGCGGGTCGGCGGCCAGCATTACGACAAGGCCGCGGCCGATACGGCCAACCGGCGCAGCGCCGAATTCTTCAAGGCGCATCTCGGCGGCTGATCCGCCGCTTCGTCAGTTCACGGGAGAAAACGCGATGACGCACGCCATTCGCATGCACAAGACCGGCGGCCCCGAAGTGCTGAGCTGGGAAGAGGTCTCGCTCGGCAAGCCCGGCCCGGGCGAGGTCCGCCTCCGCCACACGGCAATCGGCCTCAACTACATCGACACCTATCACCGCTCGGGCCTCTACCCGCTGCCCCTGCCGACGACGATCGGCAGCGAGGGCGCCGGCGTAGTCGAGGAGGTCGGACCCAGTGTCAGCGGGCTCAAAGTCGGCGATCGCGTCGCCTATGGCGGCGGGCCGCTCGGCTCCTATTGCGAGGCGCGCAACGTCGCCGCCGACCGCCTCGTCCCCATCCCGCAGGGCGTCTCCGATCAGCAGGCGGCGGCGATGATGCTGAAAGGCATGACGGCGCAGTACCTCATACGTCGCACCTACCGCGTCAAGGCCGGCGATACCATTCTCATCCATGCCGCCGCGGGCGGCGTCGGTCTCATCGTCTGCCAATGGGCGAAGCATCTCGGCGCCACGGTCATCGGCACGGTCGGCAGCGAGGAGAAGGCGCAGCTTGCCAAGCGCTATGGCTGCGATCACCCGATCGTCTATACGCGCGAGGATTTCGTGGCGCGCGTCGCCGAGATCACCGGCGGCAAGAAGGTGCCCGTCGTCTATGATTCGGTCGGCAAGGACACCTTCATGAAGTCGCTCGACTGCCTGGCGCCGCTCGGGCTCCTCGCCAGCTTCGGGCAATCCTCGGGCGCGATCGGCCCCGTCGATCTCGGCATTCTCGCCCCCAAGGGGTCGCTCTATGTGACGCGGCCGACGCTCGGCACTTATACGGCCAAGCGCGAGGATCTGCTGGCGACCGCCCAAGACCTTTTCGACGTCGTCGCCAAGGGAATCGTCAAGATCGAGATCAACCAGACCTATCCGCTGAAAGAAGCGGCGCAGGCGCATCGCGACCTGCAGGCGCGCAAGACGACGGGCTCCACGGTCTTCACGGTGTAGCGGCCTCACACGCCTGTGGAACCTTCTCCCCGTCGGGGAGAGAGGGGCTGAGGCGATCTTATGGGGCGCGGCGCCGCCGCGCCTCGTAGCTCTGCAGATGGGCGAGAACGACGCGGAGGAGCGGCGTCGGCACGCTCTTCGCGCGGCCGCGGCGCACGAGGTCGCCGATGACGTGCTCGCCCTCGACAGGGCCGCCGCGTTCGATGTCGCGCAGCATCGAGGCGCTCAAGGCCGATGCCTTGTCCGTCAGCCGCGCCCGCATCGCGGCGATCGCGGTCTCCGCCGGCGCCGCGCCATGCGCCGCGGCGACGGCCCGGCACTCTTCGAGCAATTCGAGGCCGATGGCGCCGCCTTCCTCGGCCGCGTTCGCGTCGCCCACCGTCGCCCGCATGAGGCAGGTGAGGCCGGCCAGTGCGGCGAGCTGCACCCATTTCGACCACATGTCGCGAATGATCTCGGTGCTGATCCGGGCTTCGACCGGCGCCGTGCCGAAAGCCGATTTCAGCGCCTCAGCGCGCGGCGAGATCTCGCCTGAGCGTTCGCCGAAGACGATGCCGTTCAGCATGGCGCCGAGCTGCCGCACCTCGCCTTCTGGCATCAGCGTCGCCGCCACGAAGCACAGGCCGCCCATGACCCGATCCGCGCCGAAGCGGCGGTCGAGCGCGTCGAGATGGGCCATGCCGTTCAAGAGCGGCAGCACGGCGGCGCCGTGCTCGACGGCGGGTGCGATCGCCGCCATCGCCGCGTCGAGGTCGTAGGCCTTGCAGGTCAGGAGGACGAGATCGTAGGGGCCGCCCTCGGCCGCAGAGAGCGCCAGCGGCACGGGCCGGACGATGTCGCCGAACGGGCTGCGGACGACAAGGCCGTCGCGTTTCAGCTGCTCGGCGCGCCGCGGCCGGACGAGGAAGGTGACCGAAGCGCCGGCCTCCGCCAGGCGGCCGCCGAAATAGCCGCCGACGCCGCCCGCGCCGAGGACGAGGATTTTCATCGGCCCGCGCCTCAGGTGTTCATCGCGTCGAAGAAATCGGCGTTGTTCTTCGATTGCTTCAGCTTGTCGATGAGGAATTCGAGCCCGTCATTGGGACCCATCGGCATGAGGACGCGGCGCAGCACCCACATCTTGGCGAGGACGCCCTTGTCGACCAGCAGCTCCTCCTTGCGCGTGCCCGATTTCGTGATGTCGAGGGCGGGGAAGGTACGCTTGTCGGCGACCTTGCGATCGAGCACGATCTCGGAATTGCCGGTGCCCTTGAACTCCTCGAAGATCACCTCGTCCATGCGCGAGCCGGTATCGATGAGCGCCGTCGCGATGATGGTGAGCGACCCACCCTCCTCGATGTTGCGCGCCGCCCCGAAGAAGCGCTTCGGCCGCTGCAGCGCATTGGCGTCGACGCCGCCGGTCAAAACCTTGCCGGAGGACGGCACGACCGTGTTGTAGGCGCGCGCGAGGCGCGTGATCGAATCGAGCAGGATCACCACGTCGCGCTTGTGCTCGACGAGGCGCTTGGCCTTCTCGATCACCATCTCGGCGACCGAGACATGCCGCACCGCCGGCTCGTCGAAAGTCGAGGAAATGACCTCGCCCTTCACCGAGCGCGCCATGTCGGTCACCTCTTCCGGCCGCTCGTCGATGAGGAGGACGATGAGATAGACTTCCGGGTGGTTGGCGGCGAGCGCATGGGCGATGTTCTGCAGCATCACCGTCTTCCCGGTGCGCGGCGGCGAGACGATGAGAGCGCGCTGACCCTTGCCCAAAGGCGTGATGAGGTCGATGACGCGGGTCGTCAGGTCCTTCTTCGTCGGATCGTCGAGCTCGAGGTTGATCTTCTCGTCGGGATAAAGCGGCGTCAGATTGTCGAAATTGATGCGGTGGCGGACCTTGTCGGGCTCGTCGAAATTGATCTCGTTAACCTTGAGCAGGGCGAAGTAGCGCTCGCCATCCTTGGGCGAGCGGATCTGCCCCTCGACGGTGTCGCCGGTCCTGAGTCCGAAGCGCCGTACCTGGCTCGGGCTCACATAGATGTCGTCGGGCCCCGGAAGATAGTTGGCCTCGGGCGAGCGCAGGAAGCCGAAGCCGTCCTGCAGGATCTCGAGCACGCCGTCGCCATAGATCGGGACATCGTTCTCTGCAAGCTGCTTCAGGATCGCGAACATCATGTCCTGCTTCCTCAGCGAGGACGCGTTCTCGATCTGGAGCTCCTCGGCGAATCCGAGCAGCTCGGCCGGTGACTTCTTCTTCAGTTCCTGGAGATTCATCGCAAGGGTCGTGGCGAGGGATGGGGAGAAAGGCTCATTCAGAACCGAGCCGGAATCGGACGGAGCAAAAGCCGGCGCGCGGCCGACGAACGGAGTTCGCTCTATCGATTGTTCTTGAAGACGTGCGGGGCGGCCGAACGGGCGGCCGTAACACCCTTAGCCAAAAGCTGGATGCGAGTCAAACGAGATTCAAGGGCAAACGCTCCGCGCAGCGGGTTCAAAACGGCTTCGCCACGACCAGGATGACAATGATGACCATGGCCAGGGTCGGCAGCTCGTTGGCGATCCGATAGAAGCGCGGCGAGCGCCGATTGCGTCCTTCGGCCAGCTCCTTGCGCCAGCGGCCGAAGGCATGGTGCAACGCTGTCAGAAAGGCGACGAGACCGAGCTTCGCATAGATCCAGCCGCTCGCCCAATCGACGACCCCCGGCGTCGCCGCGAGCAATCCGCCGAAGAGAAAGACGCCGATCATCGCCGGATTCATGATCGCGCGCAGCAGCCGCCTTTCCATGACCTTGAAGGTCTGCGCCGTCGCCGAGCCCGGCGGCTCCGCCGCATGATAGACGAAGAGCCGAGGCAAATAGAGGAGCCCCGCCATCCAGGCGATGACGCTGATGATGTGGAGCGCCTTCAGCCATGGATAAAGCGGGATGAGCCAGCTCACCGGGCGCCCCCGAGCGCGCAGCGCGTCCAGCCGGCCGGGCAGATCCGCCCGCCCGCGCTCGAATAGATGCCAGGGCCGCTTTCGGTGCCCGCGCGAACGAGTTGCGCCAATCCGGCGATGAAGGCCGGATGCGTGCCGACGCACGGCGCCCGCCAATAGCCTCGCGCGCCGCCCGCCTCTGCGAGGTGCCGGTACTCGATATCGAGCTCGACCAGGGTCTCGGAATGCTCCGAGACGAAGACGATCGGGACGACGAGGATGCCGAGGCCTTCGCCGGCGGCCCGGCGAATCTCCGCATCGGTTGCCGGCCCCAGCCATTCGAGCGGCCCGACGCGGCTCTGATAACAGACGACGCCCTCGCCGGCGCCGAGCCCGAGGCGGCGGCGGAGAGCCGCTGCCGTCGCTTCGACCTGCCATTGATAGGGATCGCCCGCGCGCACGATCCTCTTCGGCAGGCCGTGCGCCGAAAACAGGATGCGGAGCGGCGTGCCGGACGGAATCCTCCGCATCGTTGCTTCCGACCGCTCGGCGAGGGCGGCGATGAAGCCCGGCTCGTCCGGATGGCAGCAGAGGGTGGTGCTGGGCACGGCAAGGCCGGCGCGCGCCGCCGCGCTCTGCCATTCGGCGAGCGAGGACGCCGTCGTCGTCGTCGAAAATTGCGGATAGAGCGGCATCAGCACGATCGCGTCGGGCCGCCAGGCCGCGACTGCCTTGGCGGTTTCCTCGGCCCGCGGCCGCCAATAGCGCATCGCGACGAAGCAGCGATAGTCGCCGCCGAGCACCGCTTCGAGCGCCTGCGCCTGGGCCATGGTATTCGCCAGGATCGGCGATGACCCGCCGATCTTGTCATAGATCGCGCGGGCGACGGGCGCGCGCCGCGCGGCGAGGAGCATCGCCAGCAGCCGCCGCCAAGGCTGCGGCAAGGCGATGATCGCGGGATCGCTGAAGAGGTTCCTGAGGAAGGGCTGCACCGCCGCTCTCTCGTCCGGACCGCCGAGATTGAAGAGGACGACCGCGACCCTAGCCACGCCGCACCAGCTCGACGAATTGCGCGACATGCTCCGGCGGTGTCTGCGGCACGACGCCGTGGCCGAGATTAGCGATATAGGGACCTGCGCTCAGAGCGCGCAGCATCGCCTCGGTCGCGCGATGCAACGCATCGCCCCCGGCGACGAGCAGCACCGGATCGAGATTGCCCTGTACCGGACCCGCAGTTTGCAGGCGCTCGCGCGCGAACGTCCACGGCACCGAAGTGTCGAGGCTCACCGCGTCGACGCCCGTTTCCCTTAAATAACTCTCGTAGAGCGCACCGGCGCCGCGCGGAAAACCGATGATCGGCACCGCCGGATAGCGTGCCCGCACGAGCTCGACAATGCGGCGCGTCGGCTCGATCACCCATTGCCGAAATTCGCTCTCTGGCAGCACTCCCGCCCAGCTATCGAAAAGCTGGACAGCCTCGGCCCCGGCGCCGATCTGGTGAAGGAGATGCGCCGCCGTCGCCTCGACGAGCCGGTCGATGAGGGCGCCGAACCGCGTCGGATCGCCATAGGCCCACAGCTTCGTGCGCTGGAAATCCCGGCTCGACCCGCCTTCCACCATATAGGTGGCGACGGTCCACGGGGCACCGGCAAAGCCGATGAGCACGACTCCCGCGGGAAGCAGCTGGGCCAAGCGCCGAACCGTCTCGTAAACCGGCGCCAGGCCTTCGCCGAGCCGGCGCGGATCGAGGGCCGCGATCTGATCGGAAGAGCTCAGCGGCGTCAGGACGGGTCCCTCTCCCTCGCGGAAGGCGACGGGCTGTCCCAGCGCATGCGGCACGACCAGAATGTCCGAGAAGAGAATCGCTGCATCGAGGGCATAGCGGCGAATGGGTTGCAGCGTCGCTTCGACGGCGAGATCCGGGGCGAGGCAGAGATCGAGCATCGACGCCGCCTGCTCCCGGAGCGCCCGGTATTCCGGCAGATAGCGTCCCGCCTGCCGCATCAGCCACACCGGCGGCGGCGTCACTCTCTCGCCGCTAAGGACGCGGAGGAGCGGCTTTCTTCGATTGCGATCCGGCACGGGCGCCGCCATCTTGCACAGCCTCGATGCGCCACCCTATTCCTCTTTTTTGATTCAAGAAAAGAAAGTGATGGGTGTTGGCGCTGTGGAAGACGAGGATTCCCGATGGCACGGAACTTATCCCGCGACTCGCCCGGCATAGCCGCGCGATTGTGGGGCGCCGTGGGTAACGCTAGGGTGAGGCCTCGAGAGACCAGCGGCAGCGCCGATTTCGCGAAGAGCCGGAATGCCGGGAAAAGCGGGGGCAAAAGCATGAACGGCCGGTTCCGTGCAAGCTTTGCGCAGGAGCGGATATGATTGTCCGGCCTCTTTTGAGCAACGGGCCTGCGACGGTGCGGCGGGGAGAAATGCCCGTTACCGCTGAGCGCGAGCCCGTTATCCCCAAGCGCGCGCATTCGACACACAGCCATTCTGTGGGCATTCCACGGCGCGGCGACAGATGACCCGATTCCACCTCCACCTCGTTTCGGACGCGACCGGCGATACGGTGCATTCGGTCGCGCGGGCCTGCCTCGTCCAGTTCGAGGATTCCGAGGCGATCGAGCATATCTGGTCGATGGTGCGGACAAAGGCGCAGATCGAGCGCGTCATTGCCGGGGTGGAGGCCAATCCCGGCGTCGTCCTCTTCACCCTCGTCAATGAGCAGCTCCGCGCGCCGCTCCAGGAGGGCTGCCGCCGCCTGGGCGTGCCGGCGATCCCGGTCCTCGATCCGGTGATCGGCGCCCTCGGCGCGCATCTCGGTCGTCAGAGCCGAGGCCTGCCCGGGCGCCAGCATCTGCTCGACAATGAATACTTCGCCCGCATCGACGCCATGACCTTCGCGCTCAACCACGATGACGGGCAGTCGAGCTGGGGCATCAACGATGCCGATGTCGTGCTGGTCGGCGTGTCGCGGACCTCGAAGACGCCGACTTGCATCTATCTTGCCAATCGCGGCATCAAGGCGGCGAATGTTCCGATCGTCCCGGGCGTGGCGCTGCCGCCCGAGCTCTTCACGGCGACGCGGCCCATCATCGTCGGCCTGACCAATGATCCCGAGCGGCTCATTCAGGTGCGCCGCAACCGCCTCAGCATGCTGCACCAGGACGAGTCGACCGATTACACGGATATCGAGGCCGTGCGTCAGGAAGTCGCACAGGCACGGCGGCTCTTCGCGCAGAATCACTGGCCGGTGATCGATGTCTCCCGACGCTCGATCGAGGAGACGGCGGCGACCATCCTGAAGCTGCTCGCGCGCCGCCATGGCGAGGAGAGCTGATGACCAAAGGCGCACCGCTCCTCGTTCTTGCCTCGGGAAGCGCCTCGCGCGCCGCACTGCTGCGCCGTGCCGGTCTTTGCTTCGAAACGGAGGCGGCGGCAATCGACGAGACCGAGATCAAGGCGAGCTTCCGCGCCGAAGGCAGCAAGGCCACGGACTGCGCCGTCGCCTTGGCCGAGGCGAAGGCGACGAGCGTCTCGCGGCGGCGGCCGGGAGCTCTTGTCATCGGCGCGGACCAGATATTGGTCTGTAACGGTGCGTGGTTCGACAAGCCCCCGGACCGCGCCGCGGCTTCAGATCAGCTCCGCTCGCTGCGTGGCTGCCGGCACGAGCTGGTCTCGGCGGTCTGCGTCGTCGAAAACGGCGCGCGTCTCTGGCGCTTTGTCGATTGCCCGCGCCTTACCATGCGCGCTTTCACCGATGATTTCCTTGCCGATTATCTCGCCGCCGCGGGCGACGAGATTCTTGCCTCGGTCGGCGCCTATCAGCTCGAAGGCCTGGGCGTGCAGCTTTTCGCCGAAGTCGATGGCGATTTCTTCTCGATTCTCGGCCTGCCCCTCCTGCCCTTGCTCGAGTTCCTGCGCGGCCGCGGAGTCGTCACGCGATGACCCTGACCGGCAATGCCAAAAAGGCGGGCGTCATGGGTTGGCCGATCGGCCATTCACTCTCGCCGGCGCTCCATGGCTATTGGCTGCGGCACCACCGCATCGACGGCGCGTATGTGCCGATGGGCGTCCGCCCGGAGCATTTGGCCGCGGCTCTCCGCGCCCTCCCGGTGCTCGGCTTTGCCGGCTGCAATCTGACCATCCCGCACAAGGAGGCGGCGCTTGGGCTGATGGATAGGGTCGATCCGGTCGCGCGGCGGATCGGTGCCGTCAACACCGTCCTCGTCGGCGCCGAGGGGATGCTCGAAGGACGCAACACCGACGGCTTCGGTTTCATCGAGAATCTGCGCGGCGCCATTGCCGGCTGGACGGGTCGGCGCGGTCCCGCCGTCGTCATCGGCGCCGGCGGTGCGGCGCGCGCCATCCTCGTTGCCCTCATCGACGCCGGAGCGCCGGAGATCCGCCTCGTCAACCGGACAGAGGCGCGCGCCGCGGCCTTGGCCACGGAAATCGGCGGTCCGATCCGAACCATTGTCTGGCAGCGGCGAGGCATGGCCCTGCGCGAGGCCGCGCTGCTCGTCAATGCGACGAACCGGGGAATGACCGGCGAAGCCGCGCTCGATTTGCCGCTAGACGATTTGCCTCAGGAGGCCGTCGTCACCGATATCGTTTACGCTCCGCTCGAGACGCCGCTCCTCGCGGCGGCACGGCGACGCGGAAATCCAGTCGTCGACGGCCTCGGCATGCTGCTGCATCAGGCGCGGCCCGGCTTCGCCGCCTGGTTCGGCGTCGCCCCGAGCGTGACGCCGGCGCTGCGCGCGGCGGTGATGGAAAGTCTCGCACGCGAATGAGCGAGCGGTGATCGTCCTCGGCCTGACCGGCTCGATCGGCATGGGCAAGAGCACGGCAGCGGCGGCGCTGCGCCGCCTCGGCGTGCCGGTGCACGATGCCGATGCCAGCGTACACCGTCTGTTGGGGCCGGGCGGCGCTGCGGTGGCGGCGGTCGCGGCGGCCTTCCCCGGAACCGCGGGGCCGGCGGGCATCGATCGCGCCGCCCTCGCCCGCCGCGCCTTCGCCGATCCATCGGCGCTTACGCGGCTGGAGGCCATTCTCCATCCCATGGTGCGCGCCGAGGAGGAGCGCTTCTTGCGCCGGGCGGCGGCGCGGCGGCAGCCTCTCGCCGTCCTCGATATCCCGCTCCTCTTCGAATCCGGGGGCGATCGCCGCTGCGACGCGGTGCTTGTCGTCAGCGCTCCGCCCTTCCTGCAGCGCGCGCGCGTGCTGGCACGGCCGGGAATGACGCCGGAGCGACTCGCCGCCATCCTCGGCCGGCAGATGCCGGATGCCGAAAAGCGCCGCCGCGCCGATTTCGTCGTCGCGACGGGACTCGGGCGAAACCAGAGCTTGCGTCGGCTGGCCGAGATCGTCAGAGTGCTGCGCGACCGCGCCGCGGGCAACCGAGGGGGGACGAAGCCGGGGCGGCGCCGGAAAGGCCGTCGCTGGGGGCGGAATGCGCGAGGTCGTGCTCGATACTGAAACAACCGGTCTCGATCCGGAGGATGGCCACCGGATCGTCGAGATCGCCTGCATCGAGCTCCTGAATCACGTGCCGACCGGACGGTCGTTCCACCGCTACGTCAATCCGGAACGCGAGATCCCCGACGACGCCTTCGCCGTCCATGGGCTTTCGACCGAGTTCCTGGCGCAGCACCCCGTCTTCGCGGCGATCGCCCCCGACCTCCTCGATTTCCTCGGCGGCGACCGGATCGTCGCCCACAATGCCGAGTTCGACGTGAAATTCGTCAATGCGGAGCTGCGCCGCCTCGGCCGCGATCCGCTGCGCGGCGCCGTCGAGGATACGCTGGTCCTCGCCCGCCGCCGCTTTCCCGGTGCCCAGGCCAGCCTCGATGCGCTCTGCCGCCGCTTCAACATCGACCTGGCGGCTCGCGAGAAGCACAGCGCCAAGCTCGATTGCGAATTGCTCGCCGCCGTCTATCTCGAGCTGATCGGCGGCCGACAGCCGGGTCTCGACCTCGCCGTCGACGCGGCGCTTGCCAGCGCCGTCAACATTGTGCGTGTGCATCGCCCGGCCCGGCCGCATGCGGCGACGGCCGACGAGGCGGCCGCACATGCGGCGATGCTGGCGCTGCTGAAGCAGCCGATCTGGCTCGCCGGCGAGGCCTAGATCACGCGATCGCGGTCGCGCCGGGTTGCTGGCCTTGCGCTTGGCGGCGGCGGAGGAGCTCGGCGAAATCGATCGGGTTGATGAGAAGCGGCGGGAAGCCCCCGTCGCGCGTCGCCGTCGCGATGATGCCGCGCGCGAAGGGAAAGAGCAGGCGCGGCGTCTCGACCAGGATCAGCGCCGTCACCATGTCCTGCGTCGCATTCTTCACGGTGACGACCCCGGCATAGGCGAGCTCGACGATGAAGACCGACTCTCCCGCCGCCTTCGCCTCGGCCGAGATCGTCAGCGTGACCTCGTAGACATCGGGGGCGAGGTTGCCCGCTTTGACATCGACCTCGATCGACACCTCCGGCTGTGCCTTCGGCTGAATGAGGCTCTGCGGCGCGCGCGGATTCTCGAAGGACAAATCCTTCACATATTGGGCATTGAGCAAGAGCTGCGGCATGCCGGCGACAGCTTCGCCCGAGCCGTTGGCCGCGTTGCCGTCAATCTTGTCTTCCGCCATGGCGCGGGGCTCCTCGAGGCTTCGGTGGAAAGCGGCTGGGCTAGCATGGATCGCCCCGCCTCCACAACATGCGGCTGCCGGAGGCGGCGCGCGCGGCGCTCAGACGGAACGCGGCATGAGCAGCGGAACCGGCGCCGCTTCGGCCGAGCGCGGATCGATGCGAAGAACGGCGCCGTTCGCCACCGTCATGCCCGTGAAGCCGCGGATGAAGCCCCAATGGGTGATGACGGCGAGGCTCGCCCAGTCGGGGCGCGCCGCCATCTCGCTGCGGATCAGCGCGCAGCGCCGGGCGAGCGAGAGCTCGCTTTCCTCGAGAGGCGGCCACCACACCTCTTCGAGATGATCGAGCGCCAGTTTCGGCCAGCGAGCGCGCAGATGCGGCGTCGGCGTTCCGACATCGCAGGCAAAGGCGGCGCGTTCTCCGATCCGCGGATCGACCGTGATCGGCACATCGAGCCGCTCGGCAATGATCGCCGCGGTCTCGAGCGCCCGCGTATAGGGGCTGGCGATCAGCCGCGTGACGGACTCGCCTGCGAGGATTTCGGCGGCCGCGCGCGCCTGCCGGCGGCCTTCTGCCGTCAAGCGCGGGTCGCGAATGCCGGGGTCGCGGCGGGTCGCGCTGAACACGACGTTGAATTCCGACTGACCGTGGCGGACGAGAAGCATCGGCGAGGAGATTCCGAAAGACCCGCGCGGCGCTTGCCCTTTGCCGGGGATCGGCCTATCTGTGGAAGAGGCGAGGTTCGACCATATCTAGCCGGCCGCGCGCCGACCGTCGAGCGTTCTCGATCAGTCAGGCGGGCCGTGCGGGCGCGTGAGACATGAGCGACGGCTACCAGTACTTCGATATCATTCTCTTCGCCATGGTGGCTGCGTTTCTGGTACTGCGCCTGCGCAGCGTGCTCGGGCGACGGACCGGGAGCGAGAAGCCGCCGCCCGAAAACCTGATGGCCCGGTTCGGTCTCAAACCGGGCACGCCGGCGACGGCTACGGACAAGACCGACAACGTGGTGACGCTCCCGCAGCGCGAGGCGCCGGCCGCCGAGATCATACCGCCGGCTCCCGGCGGCCAGGCCGCGGCCGGCATCGCCCAGATCCGCAGCGTCGATCCCGGTTTCGATGCCGGCCATTTCCTGCAAGGCGCGAAGGGCGCCTTCGAGATCATCGTGGGCGCCTTCGCGCGCGGCGATACCGCGACGCTGCGTCCGCTTCTCAGCGACGAGGTCTATGACCGCTTCTCCGAAGCGATCCGCCATCGCCTCGACGCCAAGGAGACGCATGAGACGACGCTCATCGCCATCAAATCGGCCGAAATCGAAGCGGCCGAGCTCAATGGGCGCACGGCGTTCGTCACCGCGAAGTTCCAATCCGACCAGGTGAATGTCACGCGCGCCGCCGACGGCACGGTCATCGAGGGCGAGCCCGACCACGTCGTCGAAAAGACCGATTTCTGGACCTTCGCCCGCAACACGCGGTCACAGGATCCCAACTGGCTGCTGGTGGCGACGCGAAGCGCGTGACGCCGTTCGCCCGCGCCGCTGGCGCCGTTCTCGTCGCCCTCGGCCTCCTATCCTGCGGCCCGCAGAAGAAGCCGCCCGACCGTCTGACCCTCGCCGCGACGGGTTTCGACCGGCTTGCCGGCTGGCGCGAGGACGATCTCTCGGCGGCATTGCCGGCGCTTCGCCGCTCTTGCGAGGCCGTGGCGAAGCTTCCCGATGAGCACGAAATCGGCCCGCGCGGGCTCGCCGGCACGGCCGCCGATTGGCGCCAGCCTTGCGCCGCCGCAGAGGCGCTCGACCCGGCGGACAAGGACGCGGTGCGGCGCTTCTTCGAAGCGGGCTTCGTGCCCTATCGGCTCGCCAACAATGACGAAGCCGAAGGGCTCTTCACCGGCTATTACGAGGCCGAGCTGCACGGCGCGCGCAGCCGCGAAGGCCCCTTCACGACCCCTATCCTGAAGCGTCCGCCCGATCTCGTCATGGTCGAGCTCGGGCTCTTCCGCCCGGATTGGCGCGGTCAGCGCATCGCCGGACGGGTCGAGAACGGGCAGCTCAAGCCTTATGCGAGCCGCGCCGATATCGAGCGCGGCGCCCTCGCCAAGCGCGGCCTCGAGCTCTTCTGGGTCGACGATCCCGTCGACGCCTTTTTCCTGCAGATCCAGGGCTCCGGCCGGATCCTCCTGCCGGACGGCTCGGTCGTGCAGCTCGGTTATGACGGCCAGAACGGCCGGCCCTACGTGCCGATCGGCAAGGTGCTGGTCGACCGTGGCGCCCTGCCGCGCGAGGACGTCACCATGCAGTCGATCCGTGCTTGGCTGCACGCGCACCCCGAGGAAGCGGCGGCGGTGATGGATGCCAATCCTTCCTATGTCTTTTTTCGGGAGATGAAGGGCGAGGGTCCGATCGGCGCCGAAGGCGTGCCGCTGACGCCGGGGCGCAGCCTTGCCGTCGACCGAGCCTTCCTGCCGCTCGGCGTGCCGCTCTGGCTCGATCTCGCGGACGACAAGGCGCCGGGCGGCCGGCTGCGGCGCCTCGTCATCGCGCAGGATACGGGCGGCGCGATCCGCGGCCCCGTTCGCGGCGACCTCTTCTGGGGTTATGGGCCGGAGGCGGCAAGGCGGGCGGGGATGATGAAGGACCGCGGCGCTTATTATATGTTGCTTCCCCGCGCGGTAGCGGCGCGGCGTGATGCCACCTCGTGACGCGAGGCGGCGAGCGCCGTCGTCGCATTGTTCGGGGTCGGAGATTTCGATATATTGCGTGCCTCGGTTCCAGCATTTGCGAATCCTTGAAGCAGCCGACGCAGCGTCGGCCCGCGACGCACCACACTGGAGAGATATTTGCCATGCGTAAGATGATCGCGGTCGTAGGGCTCAGCCTCTCCTTGGCGGCTTGCCAGCAGCCCGGCGGCCCGGCGGCGCCCGGCGAGTTCGGCATGAACAAGACGACGGGCGGCACGCTGGTCGGTGCCGGTCTCGGCGGGCTTCTCGGCAATCAGTTCGGCAGCGGCGCCGGCAAGGGCGTCGCCACGCTGGCGGGCGTGCTCGTTGGCGGCTTCCTCGGCTCGCAGGTCGGCAAGTCGCTCGACGAGGCCGATCTGCAATACGCCAACCGGGCGACGCAGACCTCGCTCGAATCGGCGCCGCCAGGCCAGACTCTGCCCTGGCGCAACCCGCAATCGGGGCATTACGGCACGGTGACTCCGGAGCGTTACTACCAGACGGCGAGCGGCCAGTATTGCCGTGAGTTCCAGCAGACGATCACGATCGGCGGCCAGACTCAGGAAGGCTATGGCACGGCTTGCCGCCAGCCGGACGGCACCTGGAAGATCATCCAGTAGCAAGACGGTTGCGGGGCCGAGATCGGCGCGGCGCGTCCGCCGCCGCCCCAACCGCGATGCGGCGGCAGCTTGGCTGTTGCTTTCGCCGGCAGCGATGACCATTCTCCGGCATCTGCGGTTTCGTCCTGGATTCGGCCCATGTCCGACAAGCGGGTTCGCGTCGGCCTCTTCGTCACCTGTCTCGTCGATCTTTATCGGCCATCGATCGGCTTCGCGGCGGTGAAGCTCCTCGAAGAGGCGGGCTGCCTCGTCGAGGTGCCGCGGGCGCAGACCTGCTGCGGTCAGCCCGCCTACAATTCCGGCGACCGCGCCGACACCAAGGCGATCGCTCGGCAGGTGATCGCCGCCTTCCGGGGTTACGATTACGTCGTCGCGCCGTCAGGCTCCTGCGCCGGCATGATACGCACGCATTACCCCGAGCTCTTCGCCGACGAGCCCGAAATGTTCAACGAGGTGCAGCACCTCGCCAAGCGGAGCTACGAGCTCGTCTCCTTCCTGACTGACGTGATGGGCATGGAGCGGGTCACGGCCCGCTACGACGGGCTCGCCACTTACCACGATTCCTGCTCGGGCCTGCGCGAGCTCGGAGTCAAAGAGCAGCCGCGCCGGCTCCTGCGCCAGGTCGCTGGGCTGCGCCTCACCGAGCTGCCGGGCGCCGAGATCTGCTGCGGCTTCGGCGGCACCTTCTGCATCAAATACCCGGCGATCTCCGACAAGATGGTGACGGACAAGGCCGCCGAGATCGAAGCGACCGGCGCCGACACGCTGCTCGCCGGCGATCTCGGCTGCCTCCTCAACATGGCGGGCAAGCTGACGCGGCGCGGCGCCGCGGTGCGCGTCCGCCATGTCGCCGAGGTGCTGGCGAATCTGACCGAGGAGGCGCCGATCGGCGCACCCGAGGGGGTGCGGTGAGCGGGGGACGGTGATGGAAGCGACGAGCCGCGCCTTTAAGAGCAATGTCGATCGGGCGCTTGCCGACAAGACCCTGCAGCAGGCGCTCGGCCTCGCCCGGACGGGCTTCCCGGCGAAGCGCCGCGCCGCCGTCGAGCGCCTGCCGGAATTCGAAGCGCTGCGCGAGGAGGGGCGGCGCATCAAGAATCACACGCTGGAGCATCTCGACTTTTACCTCGAGAGCTTCGAGGCGAAGGTGCGCGCGAATGGCGGCGAGGTGCATTGGTGCCGCACGCCCGCCGAGGCGCGCGAGACCATACTCGGCCTCTGCCGCAGCGTCGGCGCCAAGAGCGTCACCAAGGGCAAATCGATGATTGCCGAGGAGATCGCCCTCAACGATTTCCTCGAAGCCAATGCCGTGGTGCCGATCGAGACCGATCTCGGCGAATACATCATCCAGCTTCGCCACGAGCCGCCGAGCCATATCATCGCCCCCGCGATTCATCTCTTGAAAGAGCAGGTCGCGGACGCTTTCCGCGCGACCCACACGGAGCTCGCCCCCGACCGTCCGCTCAGCGAGCCGCGCACGCTCTGCGACGAGGCGCGGCAAGTGCTGCGGCCGAAATTCCTCGCCGCCGATGTCGGCATCACCGGCGCCAACTTTCTCATTGCCGAGACCGGCTCCTCGATCATCGTCACGAATGAGGGCAATGGCGACCTGACGCAGCTCTTGCCGAAGGTTCACATCGTCCTCGCCAGCATCGAGAAGCTGGTACCGACGCTGGAGGACGTCTCGACCCTGCTCCGCCTCCTCGCGCGCTCGGCGACGGGGCAGGAATTCTCGACCTACACGACCGTCTCCACTGGCCCGCGCCGGCCGGGCGATCTCGACGGGCCCGAGCAGTACCACGTCGTCCTTCTCGACAATGGCCGCTCGGCCATGCTCGGCACCGAATTCCAGGACATGCTGCGCTGCATCCGTTGCTCGGCCTGCCTCAACCACTGCCCCGTCTATGGCGCCGTCGGCGGCCACGCCTATGGCTGGGTCTATCAGGGGCCCATGGGCTCGGTGCTGACGCCGCAGCTCATCGGCATCGCCGAGGCCGGCAATCTTCCGAACGCCTCGACCTTCTGCGGCCGCTGCGAAAGCGTCTGCCCGATGAAGATCCCGCTGCCGAAAATGATGCGGCATTGGCGCGAGCGCGAATACGAGAAGAAATTATCGCCCGCGGCATTTCGCGCCGGCCTCGGCCTCTGGGCATTCTTCGCGCGCCGTCCCGAGCTCTATCACCGCATGGCGGCGATCGGCGCCCGTATCCTCGGCGGCTTCGGACGCCGCCGCGGCCGCTTCCGCGCCCTGCCGCTGGCGCGGGGCTGGACGTCGGTGCGCGACATGCCGGCGCCGCAAGGCCGCAGCTTCCAGAGCCTCTGGGCGGAGCGGCAGCGCGCCCGAATGCCGCGCTACCATTGAGGCGGGGCGGCGTACAATGACGGCGGCGCGCGATCAGATCCTCGGCAGCATCCGCCGGTCGCTGAAGCGCGGACCGCTCGGCGAAGCGGAAACGGCGGCGCTGCGCGCGCGGCTCGCTTCGCCCGGCCGCAATCTCGTTCCGGCGCGGGCGGCCGCGCTCGACCCGCCGGCGCAGCGCGACCTCTTCACCGCCATGGCGCAGGAGGTGCAGACCACTGTCGACCGCGTCGCCTCCCTCGCCGAGGTGCCTGCGGCGGTGGCGTCCTATCTCGCCGCCGAGAATTTGCCGGCGGAGCTCGTCATGGCGCCGGACCCGGCGCTCGACGACATTCCCTGGCACGAGCGGCCCTTGCTCCAGTTCCGCCGTGGCCGGGCCGAGCCAGGCGATCAGGTGAGCCTCACCCCGGCCTTCGCCGGCATCGCCGAGACCGGCACCTTGATGCTGGTCTCCGGCGCCGAAACGCCGTCGACTCTCAACTTCCTTCCCGACACGCATATCGTGGTGCTGCGCGCCGAGCAGGTCGTGCCGAGCCTCGAAGAGGCCTGGACGAAGCTGCGCGCACGCCAAGCGGCGCGCGGCGACGCGGCGCTGCCGCGCACCGTCAATTTCGTCACCGGCCCGTCGCGCACCGGCGACATCGAGCAGCGCATCCAGCTCGGCGCGCACGGTCCCCGCCGCCTCCATGTCGTCTTCGTCGATGAACCGGTTGCAACCGAGCCCTCTGCGGCCATCCCCTCTTCCCCTTCAGCCCCACCTTCCCCTCCCCCGCTTGCGGGGGAGGGTTAGGGAGGGGGCGGGAAGAGGGTTAGGGTGAGGGGATCGCCGGCCGTGCGGGCAAGCGCCGCCCGATGACCGGCCGCTCTCGTCCCCGGGAGCACCGCCCGCCCGATTTCGAACTCTGGCATCGGGCGATACGCGATGTGAAGCCGCTGCGCCGCCGCGCGCGGAAGCCGGAACAGCCGCCGCCCGGAGATCCGTCGCCACCGGCCGAGGCGCCGCAACGCCGCCCTGCCGCAATGGCGGCACCCCCTCCGCGCGGCGAGCTGCGACCGATCGCGGGCGCCCGCGCTCCCGGTCTCGACAAGGCTTCCGCCGAGCGGCTGAAGCGCGGCCGCTATCCGATCGAGGCGCGGCTCGACCTCCACGGCATGACGCAGGACGAGGCGCACCGCGCCCTCATAGCCTTCATCGCCGAAGCGGCGGCGGCGGGCTTGCGCTGCGTCCTCGTCATTACCGGCAAGGGCCTGCGCCGCCTTGGCGAGGCCGAAGCCGCCGGCGATTCCGGCATCCTCCGCCAATCGGTGCCACGCTGGCTGAACGAGGCGCCGAGCCGGGCCCGCATCCTCGCCTTCTCGGCGGCGCGGCCGCAGCATGGCGGGGGCGGCGCGCTTTACATTCTGCTGCGGCGGCAGCGATGACGCCCTTCGGCGAGAAGCTGCGTGCGCTTCGCGCCGAACGTGGCATCGCCTTGAAGGAGATGGCGGCGGCGCTCGGCCTCTCGGCGGCCTACCTCTCGGCGTTGGAGCACGGTCGGCGCGGGCGGCCGACCCACGCCCTCGTCATCGCCATCTGCGCCCAGCTCAACATCATCTGGGACGAGGCCGACGAGCTCATCCGTCTGGCGCGTCTGTCGCATCCGCGCGTCACCGTCGATACGGCAGGCCTCTCGCCGGCCGCGACCGAGCTCGCCAACCTCCTTGCCGAGCGCATCCGCAAGCTGCCGCCCGAGACGGTGGAGCGCATGCTGGAGTTGCTGAAAAGCGAGGCGGCGCCCGCCCGGCGCCGCCGGCGCAAGCCGCCGCTAACCGCGTCTTAAGGAGTGCGCGCGCAGCTTCGAAGCTTCGCGAGCCAGCACCCGAGGGGGCGCCATGCCGGATGACGAGCTGCGCCAGGCCGATCTCTCCCACCTCAGCGTCGCAGAGATGAGCGAGGCGCAGAAGGCGGAGCTGCGCCGCCGCTATCTCGACTTCGTCCAGCGCCTCAGAAGGCCGCCGGCGCCGAAGCCGCGGAAGTCTACTGCCGCGGCGGTGAAGTGGGTGCCGGCGAAGAAAATCCGCTGAAGCGCCTTACAAGATGAACTTCGACAGATCGGCATTCTGCGCCAGATTCGAGACGTGCTTCTCGACATAGGCGCGGTCGATCGTGACGACCGTCCCGGCGCTCTGATCGGAGGCGGTGAAGCTGATTTCTTCGAGGAGCCGCTCCAGCACCGTGTGAAGGCGCCGCGCGCCGATATTCTCGACCGTCGCGTTGATGTGCTCGGCGAGGTTCGCGAGCTCGTCGATCGCCTCGTCGAGAAAGTCGAGGGTGACGTTCTCGGTCGCCATCAAGGCCTTGTATTGCTTGATGAGGCTGGTTTCAGGCTCGGTCAGGATGCGGCGGAAATCCGCGCGCGACAGCGCCTTCAGCTCGACCCGGATCGGCAGCCTTCCTTGCAGCTCCGGCAGGAGGTCCGAGGGTTTCGCCAAGTGGAAGGCGCCCGAAGCGATGAAGAGGATGTGGTCGGTCTTGACCGCGCCGTGCTTGGTGGCGACCGTCGTCCCCTCGATCAGCGGCAGGAGGTCGCGCTGTACTCCTTCGCGGCTGACATCGGCGCCGATGCGCTCGGAGCGGGCGCTGATCTTGTCGATCTCGTCGATGAAGACGATGCCGTTCTGCTCGACCGCCGCGATCGCCTCTTTGACGACGCGTTCCTGGTCGAGCAGCTTGTCGCTCTCCTCGGCCAGGAGCACGGCGTGGCTTTCGGCCACCGTCATCCGCTTCGGCTTGGTGCGGTTGCCGAAGGCCTTGCCGAAGATCTCGCCGAGATTGACCATGCCCATCTGCGCCCCCGGCATGCCGGGAATGTCGAAGGTCGGCAGGCTGGCCGCAAGATTCTCCTGGACCGGGATCTCGACCTCCTTGTCGTCGAGCTGGCCTTCGCGCAGCATCTTGCGGAATTTCTGCCGCGTCTCGGCCGAGGCGTTGCTGCCGACGAGCGCATCGAGGACTCGCTCCTCGGCCCGCAGCTCGGCTCTGGGCGCGACCTCCCGGCGCAGCCTCTCGCGCGTGATCGAGATCGCGATCTCGACGAGGTCGCGGATGATCTGCTCGACGTCGCGGCCGACATAGCCGACTTCGGTGAACTTCGTCGCCTCGACCTTGAGGAAGGGCGCCTGCGCCAGCTTCGCAAGCCGTCGCGCGATCTCGGTCTTACCGACGCCGGTCGGCCCGATCATCAGGATGTTCTTGGGCAGCACCTCCTCGCGCAGCTCCTCCGGAAGCTGCTGGCGGCGCCAGCGGTTACGCAACGCGATGGCGACGGCGCGCTTCGCGTCGTTCTGGCCGATGATGAAGCGGTCGAGCTCGGAGACGATCTCGCGCGGCGAAAACGACGTCATCGGGACTTGGATAGGTGAAACGTTTCACCACGAAGGCACGAAGACGCAAAGGTTAGAGGAGCCGCGGAGCGGCTCGTCATGTCCTTCGGGCTCTGGCGGAGCAGGTACCGGACGGCGCATCCTTTGTGTCTTCGTGTCTTTGTGGTGAGCTTACGCATCGATCGTCTCGATTGTCAGCTTGTCGTTGGTGTAGACGCAGATGCCGGCGGCGATCTGCATGGCGCGGCGCGCCACCGCCTCGGCATCGAGCCGGTCGTCCGTGATGAGGGCGCGCGCCGCGGCGAGCGCATAGCCGCCGCCGGAGCCGATACCGATGATCCCGTCCTCCGGCTCCAGCACGTCGCCGGTGCCGGAGAGGATCAAGGAGACATTGCGGTCGGCGACCGCCATCATCGCTTCGAGCCGCCGCAGATAGCGGTCGGTGCGCCAATCCTTGGCGAGCTCGACGCAGGCGCGCGGCAATTGCCCCGGATGCTGTTCCAGCTTCGCTTCGAGGCGCTCGAAGAGGGCGAAGGCGTCGGCGGTGGCGCCGGCGAAGCCGGCGATCACCTGGCCGCCGCCGAGGCGGCGGACCTTCTTGGCATTCGATTTGACGACCGTCTGCCCCATCGACACCTGGCCGTCGCCGGCGACGACGACGCGGCCCGCCTTGCGCAGGCACAGGATGGTGGTGCCGTGCCAGATCGGATCGGAGGGTGAGGACATGAACACCTTGCGCGGGCGCCGCAGCGGGAGGGCAGGAGGCCCTCTCAAATAACCGCCCGACGCGCCGCCCGCAATGGATGTGGGGTCGAGCCCCAGGCGATCAAGGCAAGCGACCCGAGGCAAGCTTCTGGCGCCCGCCCGCCGGTCTTGCTACAAGGCGGCGCCGCGCCCAACTACGAAAGACGAGCAGGAGAGGCTTTCCGTGCGCCAACCGCCGCCACGCCGGGCGAGCGTCGAACGCGTTACACGCGAGACCCGCATTTCGGGGACCGTCGATCTCGACGGAACGGGACGTTATGACGTCTCCACCGGTATCGGCTTCCTCGATCACATGCTGGAGCAGCTCTCCCGCCACAGCCTCATCGACCTCGCGCTTCGCGCCGAGGGCGACCTCCACATCGATTTTCACCACACGACCGAAGATACCGGCTACGTGGTCGGCGCAGCGGTGGCGAAGGCGCTGGGCGAGCGGCGCGGCATCACCCGCTACGGGAGCGCGCTCATCCCGATGGACGAGACGCTGACCCGCGTCGCGATCGACGTCTCCAACCGGCCCTACCTCATTTGGAAGGTCGCCCTCTCGCGGCCGAAGCTCGGAGAGATGGACACCGAGCTCTTCAAGGAATGGTTCCACGCCTTCGCCCAATCGGCGGCTGTGACGCTGCACGTCGAAAATCTCTACGGCGAGAACAGCCACCACATCGTCGAATCCTGCTTCAAGGGACTGGCGCGGGCGCTGCGCCAAGCCGTCGCGATCGATCCGCGCGCCGCCGAGGAGGTGCCGTCGACGAAGGGTACGCTGGGCGGGCCCTCCTCGTGACCACGATCATCGTCGATTACGGATCGGGCAATCTGCGCTCGGCGGCGAAGGCGTTCGAGCGCGCGGCGGCGGAGAGCGGCGCCGCGACGCGCATCGAGGTCTCATCCGATCCCGATCGCGTGCGCCGGGCCGAGCGCATCGTCCTGCCGGGCGTCGGCGCCTTCGCCGATTGCCGGCGCGGGCTCGCCGCCGTTCCGGGTATGGAGGCGGCGCTCGAAGAGGGAGTGCGCCAGCGCGGCCGCCCGTTCCTCGGCATCTGCGTCGGCATGCAGCTCATGGCCGAGCGCGGCCGCGAATTCGCCGTGACCGCGGGGCTGGGGTGGCTTCCCGGCGAGATCGTGCCCCTCGCCCCCGCCGACCCCGCGCTCAAAGTGCCGCATATGGGCTGGAACGAGCTCGCCTTCGAGGCGCGGCATCCCATTTTGGCCGGGCTCGGCGCCTCGCCGCATGCCTACTTCGTCCACTCCTACCATCTTGCGGGCGGCGCGCCGGGCGATGTGCTGGCCAGCGCCGATTACGGCGGCCGAATCGTCGCCATGGTCGGCCGCGACAATCTCCTCGGCACGCAATTCCATCCGGAGAAGAGCCAGGCCGCCGGCCTTGCGCTCATCGCCAATTTCCTGAAATGGCGCCCATGAACGAGACCAGCGTCCCGGTCACGGTCGGGGTCGAGAAGCTGCGCAGCTTCTCCGGCACCGATCTCGAAGATCTGTGCGTCGCGACCGAAGCCTCGATCGAGGAAGGCGGCGGCTTCGGTTGGGTCAAGAAGCCGCCGCGCGATCTCCTGGAAAAATATTGGCGCGGCGTCGTTCTCGTGCCGGAGCGCTCGCTTTTCGTCGGCCGCCTCGACGGCGTCGTCGTCGGCTCGGCGCAGCTCATCCGTCATCCGCGCAACAACGAGGCGCAGGCCTTCAGCGCTCAGCTCATGAGCGCTTTCGTCGCGCCCTGGGCGCGCGGCCACGGCCTTGCCCGCGGCCTCGTCGCCACCGTCGAGCAGCATGCGCGGCAGGCGGGCGTGGAAATTCTCAACCTCGATCTTCGCGAGACGCAGAAGGCCGCGATTCAGCTCTACGAATCCTGCGGCTATATCCGCTGGGCGACGCATCCCGCCTACGCCAAGGTCGCAGGCCGGATCGTCCCCGGGTACTACTATTACAAGCGCCTCATCGCCGAGGGCGCGGAAGCGCCGGCGTGATCCTCTATCCGGCGATCGACCTCAAAGGCGGCCAATGCGTCCGCCTGCTGCGCGGCGAGATGAGCGCCGCAACCGTCTTCAATGACGATCCGGCGGCGCAGGCGCGGGAATTCGCCGCGGCCGGGTTCTCCTGGCTGCATCTCGTCGATCTCGACGGCGCCTTCGCCGGGCAGCCCGTGAACGGCGCCGCCGTCGAGGCGATTCTCGCCGCCACCCCGCTCCCGGTCCAGCTCGGCGGCGGCATCCGCGACGCGGCGCGCATCGCCTTCTGGCTGGAGCGGGGCGTCGCCCGCGTCATCCTCGGCACCGCGGCGCTGCGCGATCCCGCCCTGGTCAGGAGCGCGTGCGCCGCCCACCCCGGCCGCATCGCCATCGCCATCGACGCCCGCCGCGGCAAGGTTGCCGTCGAAGGCTGGGCCAAGACATCGAGCATCGCCGCGCGCGACCTCGCGCTCCGCTTCGAGGATGCGGGCGCCGCCGCCATCATCTATACCGATATCGAGCGCGACGGCACGCTTGCCGGCGTCGATGTCGAGGCGACGGCGCGCCTCGCCGAGGCGCTGTCGACGCCAGTCATCGCCTCGGGCGGCGTCGCCTCGGTCGCGGATCTGGCCCGGCTGAAGGCGATGGAAGGGAGCGGCATCGCCGGCGTCATTTGCGGTCGCGCGCTTTATGACGGCCGCATCGATCCGGCCGCGGCTCTGAGGCTGTTGCGTGGCGGCGCGGCCGGGTCATGCTGAAGGCTCGGCTCATTCCCTGCCTCGACGTCAAGGACGGGCGGGTGGTCAAGGGCGTCAATTTCGCTCGGCTCGCCGATGCGGGCGATCCCGTCGAGCAGGCGCGCCACTACGACCGGGAAGGCGCCGACGAGCTCTGCTTCCTCGATATCACGGCGAGCGCCGAGGGGCGCGATACGCTCTACGAGGCGGTCCGCCGAACCGCCGAGCAGTGCTTCATGCCGCTCACCGTCGGCGGCGGCGTCCGCAGCGTCGAGGACATCCGACGGCTCCTGCTCGCCGGGGCGGACAAGGTCTCGATCAACACCGAGGCCGTGCGGCGGCCGCAATTTGTCGGCGAGGCGGCGGAGAAGTTCGG
>JAJPHB010000016.1 GCA_021325525.1 Alphaproteobacteria bacterium | reverse complement strand
GGGGCGGCGCCAGCTCCTCGCCGGATCGGCGGCGGCGCTCGCCGCCTCGGCCATGCCCTGGCGCGCCTTCGCCGAGGCGGTGATGACGGTCGCCGATCCCGGCGGCGCCTGGTCGCCCGCCTGCGAGGCCGCCTTCATCAAGCCGTTCGAGAAGGAGGCGGGGGTCAAGATCAACCACATCGCCCGCCAGCATTATCCGTCGGTCGAGATCAAGGCCAATGTCGAGACCAAGACCTATACTTGGAACGTTGTCATCGCGACCGATGCCGATGTCTACGAGCTCTCGCCGCAGCATCTGCTCGAGCCGCTCGACTGGAGCGGCGAGGACATGGCGCAGATCATGCCGGAGGCGCACAAGCCCGATTGGATGGGGCAGGATCTCTACTGCACGATCATCGCCTACCGCACCGACAAATACGGCAAGAACGGGCCGAAGAGCTGGGCCGATTTCTGGGACGTGAAGAAGTTCCCCGGCCGCCGCGCCATGCACAAGCATCCGATCGACACGCTGGAGGAGGCGCTGATGGCCGATGGCGTGCCGAAGGACAAGCTCTACCCCATCGATATGGACCGCGCCTTCAAGAAGCTCGACGAGATCAAGCCGCATGTCGACGTCTGGTGGACCGGCGGCGCGCAGACGACCGAGATGCTGCAGAACGGCGAGGTCGACATGCTGCCGACCTGGAACGCGCGCGCCCAGGTGGTGATCGACGCCGGCGGCGCCGTCGAGATCGAATGGAATGGCGGGATCTACGCCCTCGAAGGCTGGGTCATCCCGAAAGGCGCGCCGATGGCCGATATCGGCAAGCGCTTCATCAAATTCTGCGCCAATGCCAAGCGCCAGGCCGAGTTCGTCTCGCAGCTCTCCTACGGGCCGACCAATCCCAAGGCCTATGATTACATTCCAAAGGAGCGTGCGAAATACCTGCCGACCGCGCCCGACAACTTCCCGAAGCTCGTGCAGTCCAGCACGGAATGGTGGGGCAAGAACAAGGAGAAGGCGATCGAGCGCTTCAACGCCTGGCTCTTGAGCTGAGAGGACAGCCTCGGCCGCTCCGCCCTTCCGCCTCGTTGCGAGCAGCGCGAAGCGATCCAGCCCCTGGACTGGATTGCTTCGCCGGCGGCTCGCGCCGACGATGCCAGCCGGGAGGCAATCGATTCCGAACCCCGATCCGACATCCCCGCCTCGGAAAAAGCCGAAGCTCTCTGTCCGCGGCCTCAGCAAGACCTACGGCCCGGTCACGGCGCTCGCCGATGCCAGCCTCGATCTCGGGGAGGGGGAGTTCCTGACCCTGCTCGGGCCCTCGGGCTCGGGCAAGACGACGCTCCTCATGATGGTGGCCGGCCTCGTTCCGCCGAGCGGCGGCGAGATCTGGATCGACGGCCGGCTCGCGACATACGCGCCGCCCAACAAGCGCGACATCGGCATCGTCTTCCAGAACTACGCGCTCTTCCCGCACCTCACCGTCTTCGAGAACATCGCCTTCCCGCTGCGCATGCGGCGCCTGCCGGCCGGCGAGATCGCGGCGGCGGTGGCGCGCGTGCTCGACATCGTGCGCTTGCCGCATGTGGCAAAGCGCCTGCCGCGCGAGCTCTCGGGCGGGCAGCAGCAGCGCATCGCGCTCGCCCGCTGCATGGTCTACGAGCCGTCGATCATCCTGATGGACGAGCCGCTCGGCGCGCTCGACCGGCAGCTTCGCGACCAGATGCAGCTCGAGATCAAGGATCTGCACGCGCGGCTCGGCATCACCATCCTCTACGTCACGCACGACCAGGAGGAGGCGATGTCGCTGTCGGACCGCATCTGCCTCATGAACAACGGCCGGATCGAGCAGCTCGGGACCCCGGCCGAGCTCTATTTTCGCCCGCACAGCACCTTCGTCGCCGAATTCCTCGGCGAATCGAACCTTCTCGACGCGGTGGTCTCGGCGCCCGGCGATCCGAGCCTGCTCGACGGGCCCGGCGGGCTGCGCCTTTGCGTCCGCGGCGGCGGCGATCTCGCAGCGGGCGAGCGCGTCAGGCTGGTCCTGCGCCCCGAGCATGTGCGGCTCCTCGCCGCGGGCGAGCACGCCGACAATGTCGCGGCGGGCGAGGTCAAGGAGACGGTCTTCGTCGGCGGCGTCACCCGCTTCTTCGTGGCGCTGCCCGGGGGCGCCGTGCTTTCGGCAAAGCAATTGACGCCGGGTCTCGGCGGCTTGCCGCGCCCGGGAGAGGCGGTGCGGCTCGGCTGGAACGCCGAGCATATGGTTGTGCTGCCGACGGCGGCCGGCGCGCGATGAAGCCGCGCCTGCCCGCATCGGCAGGACCGCCGCTCCGACAAGCGGCCTGGGTGCAGGCCTGGCCCGTCTATCCGCTGTTGCTCTTCCTGCTCGCGCTCTTCGTCTACCCGGTGGCGCGGATCCTGGTCTTGAGCTTCGTCGACCCGCAGGGGGCGCCCACTCTCGCCAACTACGCCCATATCGCGACGACGCCGGTCTATTTCCGCACTCTCCTCGTCACCTTCAAGATCGCCGGCTGGACGACGCTCCTCGCCATTGTCGCGGGCTACCCCGTGGCGTACCTCCTCGCCAATTGCGGGGCGCGGGCGCGCGACACGCTGACGCTGCTGGTGCTCATGCCTCTATGGACGAGCTTCCTCGTCCGCACCTTCGCCTGGATGATCCTTCTCGGCCGCAACGGCGCCATCAACCGACTGCTGCAAGCGCTCGGCGTCATCGACGCCCCGGCGGCGCTGATCTTCAACCTGACCGGAGCTATGATCGGCATGGTCCACGCCATGCTGCCGCTCGCCATCATGGCGATGCTCGGCGTCATGCAGGGCATCGACACGCGCCTTCCCGCCGCCGCCCGCACTCTCGGCGCGCGCGGCGGCCAGGCCTTCTGGCGCATCTATTTCCGC
>JAJPHB010000144.1 GCA_021325525.1 Alphaproteobacteria bacterium | reverse complement strand
TTTCGCGCCATCCGTCTTCGCTTCGCAATCGATGCCGACGGTACCCCGGATCAGATCGCGACGTTGCTGAAGCTGACCGAGCGCTATTGCGTCGTATTGCAGAGCTTGCGGTCGGCCCCGCCGATCGAAGCCGTGATCGAGCGCGTATCTGGCTGAAGGACACCGCGAACCAAGTCACCTTCTGGTGCGTTTGCGGTTGCGCTTTGCCGCGCATGCGATCGGGAAACGCGATGCCGTATTTTCTCGTCTGGCTTCTTGGCGTTCCAGTAACCGCGCTCGCCCTCGTCTACCTCGCTGTACATTTATAGCTATAGCTGCAAGCGGCCGGACAAAAGCCGATTGTAAAGTTCTCCGACGCTGCGGACGGGGTCGCGAGCGATACGCTCGCGGGCGCTGGGCGGCCGATGCGCCGGCAGCGCGCTCGAGACGGCAACCAGCAAATCTCGAATCGAGAGTTCGCGCAAACCGTCTTCCCCGGCATAGTGCAGCCTGACCCGACCGACTGATCCGCCGGAGGCCGGGCACGTCGATGCAAAGAAGTCTCTCTCTAATGCGGTGATGAGCGCCTCGGCGATTACTACCGCAGCGCCGGCGCCGTCCCGGCCGAATTGTTCGCGGGCAGTGCCGATTGCTGCGGGCCAGCGGCGGGCGCAATAGTCGAGAGCCGGCCGCCTTCGGCGGCGATCGTATCGTCGCCGTGATGCGCCGCATAGCTCAAGACGACGCCGAGCGCGATCCAGATGAATGCCGCGAGCACCATCCATAGCGCTATCGATGCGCGCGCCGAATAGCGATCAACACTGTACTGCTCCGGTTGTCTATCTGGCATTTTCCGTCTCTGGCCGCACATGTTTCCCCGGATCACTCGACAACGACCTTCAATCAACTTGCGGTCGCGCCGCGGGCAGCCGCAGCACTCAGAGCGAGCCCGCCGCCCGCGACGGCTCAGCCGGATTGGAGCAAAAAGCATGCCAGCTAACCGCATACGATAAAGATCGGCGGAAATCCGCAACTTAAAGCCGGAAGGAGGGCGATCGGCCGTGGGCGCGCATCAATTCTGTAAAGTTTTGCGACAGTTTGGTTAACCCGCACGGTTCCGTTGCTGGCGGCGCGCAAAGATCACTATAGTGGCGGGAAGGAGTCGGCGATGCTCCGTTTTGCAAAAGGGAAAAGGGGAGGACCGAGGTGAGAGGCATCGAGACGAGGCGCGCGCGCCGGAACAGCCTTGCCGTCTGCGGACTGGCGATGCTGGTCCTCTCGCAACCGGCCGCGGCGGCGGCCGTAAAGGTCGGTCTCATACTCACCTATTCGGGGCCGAATGCCTCGCTCGGCGAAGAGATCGACAACGGCGTCAAGCTTTATGTGAAGGAGCACGAAAAGGAGCTGCCGCCCAGCGTCACTCTCGATATCGTGCGGCGCGACGACACCGGCCCCAGCCCCGATGTCGCCAAGCGCCTCGCGCAGGAGCTGATCACGCGCGAGAAAGTGCAATTCCTCGCCGGCGTCGTCTGGACGCCGAATGCGACCGCGATCGCGCCGCTGACCAAGGAGGCCAAGATCCCCTTCGTCATCATGAACGCGGCCGGCGCCAACATTACCCGCCTCTCTCCCTATGTCGTGCGCACCTCCTTCACGCTGTGGCAATCGAGCTATCCGCTCGGACAATGGGCGGCGAAGCAGGGGCTGAAGAAGGCCTACACGGCGGTCACCGACTACGCGCCAGGCCATGACGGCGAAGCGGCCTTCATCAAGGGCTTCACCGAGGCGGGCGGCACGATCCTGGGCTCGCTCAGAATGCCCATCAAGGATCCGGATTTCGCCCCCTTCCTCCAGCGCGTCAAGGACGCGAAGCCCGACCTCCTCTATGTCTTCGTGCCGGGCGGCAAGCAGGCGACAGCGCTGATGAAGGCGTTCGGCGAGCTGGGACTCGCCGCTGCCGGCATCAAGCTGGTCGGCCCGCAGGACATCACGACCGATGAGGAGCTGCCCAATATGGGCGATGCGCCGCTCGGCGTCGTTACCGCCGGGAGCTACGCCGTCGTCGCGAAGCGGCCGCAGAACGCGGCTTTCCTTGCAGCCTGGCGGCGCGATTACGGGACCAAATCGATCCCGAGCTTCATGTCGGTCGATGGCTGGGACGGCATGGCGGCCATCTTTGCCGCGATCAAGGCCGAGAACGGCAGGATCGATCCCGACAAGACCATGGCGATACTGAAGGGCTGGAAAAATCCCGACAGCCCCCGCGGCCCGATCGAGATCGATCCCGCAACGGGCGACATCATTCAGAACATCTATATTCGCCGGGTCGAGAAAGTGGGCGACCAGCTCGGCAACTTCGAATTCGACATGATTCCCCAGGTGAAGGATCCTTGGAAGGTCCTGAACCCGCAGTAACGGCGGCATCGGGACCGGCGGCGCGCCTCCCTGCCCTCCCGGCGGCCTCTCTCGCGAGCGCGCGCGGGAGAGGCGCGGATTGAGTGGTCCCTGCCACCGACACCGCCATGGACGCCGCGCTCTCCGCCGCCATCAGCATCGCCTTTCACGGCGTCGCCTACGGCATGGTCCTCTACCTCATCTCCGTGGGGTTATCCGTCACCATGGGGCTCATGGGCTTCGTCAACCTTGCGCACGGCGTCTTTGCCATGGCCGGGGGATATGCGGCGGTGACCCTGATGGCACGCGCCGGCCTTCCCTTCTTCCCTGCTCTCGCCCTCTCCGTTGTCATCGTCGCTGCTCTCGGCATGATGATCGAGCGAACGCTCTACAGGCGGCTCTACGACGCGGGCGAGCTCGATCAGGTGCTGTTCACGATCGGCCTCGTCTTCATGGCCGTGGCGGCCGCCAAATTTATCTGGGGACCGCAGCCGCAGCCGGCTCCCGTACCGGAATATCTGCGCGGCCAGCTCGTCATGGGCGGCCGAGCCTTCCCCGCGTACCGGAGCTTTCTCATCCTCAGCGGCGCCGTCGTCGTCGCGGGACTTTGGCTCGGCCTCGGCCGGACGCGCTTCGGCGCGCAGATCCGCGCTACCGTCGACAATCGCCGCATGGCGCAGTCGATCGGCATCAATACAAGCCTGCTCTTTACCTGCAGCTTTGCGCTCGGCAGCGGGCTCGCGGCCCTCGGCGGCGCGCTCGGCGCCGACATCCTCGCGATCGACCCCACCTACGCCCAGGAGCACCTCGTCTTCTTTCTCATCGTCGTCGCGGTAGGCGGTCTCGGCAGCATCATCGGCCCGCTGGCAGCGGCGCTGCTGCTCGGCGTCACGGCAAGCGCCTGCAGCTACCTCGCGCCCCAATTCGGCGCCTTCTTCATCTACGCCGCCACCCTCGCCATTCTCCTGTGGCGCCCGCACGGCCTCTTCGGGCGCAAGGGCGCCGGGCCATGAGCGCCGAAGCGGCGCCGCTGACAGCCGCGCCATCGGCGGCCGTGGCCGCGATCCTGGGCCGGCACAGGCTGCGCGCCGTCGAGGCCCTGCCCTGGCTCTGCGCCGGCCTCGGCTTCTTCGCCCTGCCCGACTACCTGGCGCTTGGCAGCCAGATTCTGATCATGACTCTGTTCGCCATGTCGCTCGACTTGGTGCTCGGCTATGCCGGCATCGTGACGCTCGGCCATGCCGCCTTCTTCGGAACCGGCGCCTATGTCGCCGGCATCCTTGCGCTCCACGGCTGGAGCGAGCCGATCAGCGCGCTCGCCATCGCCGGCGCCGCGGCCGGGCTGCTCGGAGTGGCGACCGGCCTCATCGTGCTTCGCGCGCGGGGCCTTGCCCTTCTCATGCTCACCCTTGTCGTTGCCGAGATGCTGCAGGAGGCGGCGAACAAGCTCGGCTGGCTCACCGGGGGTACGGACGGGCTGCAGGGAATCACGATCGCGCCCCTTCTCGGCCGCTTCGATTTCGATCTCTTCGGACGCACCGCCTACCTCTATTCCCTCGCCGTGCTGCTGCTCGCCTGGTGGCTCGTGCGGCGCATCGTCCACTCGCCTTTCGGCCATTCGCTGACCGGTCTGCGCGAGAGCGCGATCCGGATGCGCGCCATCGGTGCGCCGGTGTTCCGCAGGCGTCTTCGCGCCTATGCCGTCTCCGCCGCGCTCGCCGGGATCGCCGGGGCGCTTCTCACGCAGACGACGCAGTTCGTCGGCTTGCAGGTGCTGAGCTTCGAGCTGTCGGGAACCGTTCTCGTCATGCTGGTTCTGGGTGGCATCGGGCGCCTCTACGGCGCCTTCATCGGCGCGCCTCTCTACATGATCGCGCAGGACCAGCTCGCCAAGCAGGATCCGGTCAACTGGCTCTTCTGGATCGGGCTGCTGCTCGTGCTCATCGTCTTCTTCGCGCGCGGCGGCATCCTCGGCCTTGTCGACCGCATCCTGATGGCGATGGGGCGCCGATGCGCCTAGACATGCCGGCTTCGCCTGCCGCCGCTCCGGCACTCGAAACGCGCGGCCTTGCGAAATCGCTCGGCGGCATTCCGATCGCGCGCGGCATCGATTTCCGGCTCGAAACCGGGGAACGCCGGGCGCTCATCGGACCCAACGGTGCTGGCAAGACCAGCTTCATCAATCTCGTCACCGGCCACCTCGCGCCGAGTTCCGGCCGGATTTGGGTCGGCGGCGAGGATGTGACGGCGCTTCCGCCGGAAGCGCGCGTCAAGCGCGGCATCGGCCGCACCTTCCAGATCAACACTCTCTTCGCCGCTCTCAGCGTGCTGGAAAATGTCCTCTTGCCGCTGAGCGAACGGCGCGGCATCGCCGGACGAATGTTCCGCGCCGCCGCCGCGGACGCGGGGCTTGCCGAGGAGGGCTGGGCCCTGCTGGAGCGGCTCGGCCTTGCCGAGGACGCCGCGCGTCCCGTCCGCGAACTCCCCTACGGTCGGCAGAGGCTCGTCGAGATTGCCATCGCAATTGCCCTCCGCCCGAAGGTCCTGCTGCTCGACGAGCCCGCTGCCGGAGTCCCCTCTGCCGAGGCCGGCATCATCATCGAGACGATCGCGGGTCTCCCGCGCGACATCGCGGTGCTCATCGTCGAGCACGACATGGACTTGGTGTTCCGCGTGGCGCGGCGAATCACGGTGCTGGTGCAAGGCGCCGTGCTGGTCGAGGGAACGCCATCGGAGATTGCCGCCGACCCGAGGGTGCGCGCGGTTTACCTCGGAGAAGCGGCGGCGTCGTGAGCGCGCTCCTCGCCCTCGAACGCGTCAGCGCCGGCTACGGCGCGACGACCGTCCTCGATGACCTCTCGTTCCGCCTCGAGGCCGGCGAAATCTGCGCCATTCTCGGGCGCAACGGGGTCGGCAAAACGACGCTGCTGCGTACCATTATGGGACATACGCGCCTCCACCGCGGCACGCTGCACCTTGCAGGACGAGATGCCAGCACGCTGCCGCCCTACCGCCGCGCGCGTGCCGGGGTCGGGTTCGTTCCGCAGGAGCGCGAGGTCTTTCCTTCGCTTAGCGTCGCCGAGAACCTCGCCGTTGCCGCAAGGCGCGGCGGTGCCTGGACGATGGAGCGCGCCTTTCTGCTCTTCCCGCGCCTTGCCGAACGACGGCGGAGCATGGCCGACCGCCTGTCCGGCGGCGAGCAGCAGATGCTCAGCATCGCCCGGGCGCTGATGGGCGATCCCCGCCTGCTTCTGCTCGATGAGCCGATGGAGGGGCTGGCGCCGGTGATCGTCGATTCCGTGCTGGACGCGCTGGCAAGCTTGCGCGCCGGCGGGATTGCCATGCTGCTGGTCGAGCAGCATGCGCGCCGCGCGCTCGATTTCGCCCCGCGCACGCTCGTCATGGATCGCGGCCGGATCGTTCATGACGGGCCGAGCGCGCAGCTCCGCGACGATTCCGAGCGTCTCGCCGCGCTGTTGGGGGTGCGTGGGCCGGAGCACATCTCATCGCGCGACGGCGGCGCAGGGGATTTGCGCCGCGCGGAAGCGGAAAGTGGCGCCGATGATCGAGATCAGCGCCACATTCCAGAAGGTTCGTAGGGCGCCACTCTGCCGCGTCGCCTTCCAGTCGGCTGTGACCCAGATCACATTCTGCTTAAGGTTTCGTCCCTGCGAGGCGCGGCAAACCGTAATCATCGGCGAGCCAGGTCAGCCCATCCCGCAGCTTCGGCAAACGCTCTCCCGCCCAATTGTCGTAGCAGCAGACATCGATGAGAACGCTGGCGAGATCCTGGCCGAGCATCGTCATGACACGCGCCAGCCGCCGGCGCGCGGCAAGCTGCGTCTCGGTGAATTCATAGCGTCCGGTGACGCGCGCGCCGTAGCGTCCGATGACCTTCGGCGCCGCCGTCGCCAGCTGCCACTCGCGGCGGAAGCGGATGCCGGCCGCGTGTTGCCGGTCGAGAATGCTGCACTTGTCCCAGTACCAGTCGAGCCGACACTCGTGCTTGACGCGCTTGCCGGTCACCCCGGCAATCATCGTCTCGCGCGTCACGAGCTCGCCATGTTGCGCGCGCTCGGCCGGACCGTGGTCGGCGGCCGGGGTGTCGGGCGCCCGCCGCGCCCTCGCCCGGCTCTTCACCGTGCGCCGCCGATCCGCGCGAGGCGCACGACAAGGCGCGCGTCATCGGGATCTAAGGCGCTGACGACGTGTCGCTCGCGGATCTGCTCGCCATTCGCAATGACTGCGGCGCGTTCCAGTACTTCAACGAGGAGCGCATCGTCGAGATCGCCGAAGCGCCGCTTCCACCAGATGAGACATTCGAGCGCCATTTCGCCCGCGAGCGGCCGCATCGGCCGGCCATTCAGGAGCTGCGCCATGGCCCGCCGCTGCCACAGTCGCGCGGCGCGGCTTCTGATGAGCCGCGCCGCGCCGTCGATGACGACGATCTCGTGGATGCTGCGGCGCGGCGTCGGTTCGCCGCGGATCACCGCCGACCACACGGACGATGATCGGGCAGCTGCGCCGGCGCTCGGCGGCGCGAGGCGACCAGCGAGAACCGTCGGGCGAGCGCGTTTGACGATTGCGACAGGTGCAAGCAGGGCATTCCTCACCATCGTGACCTCTTCCAGCGTGACAAAGGACGTGACCGATATTATAATAACTATTGCCTATACGGTCACATCATAAATGTCCTTTTCGGACATAGCAACTTCGGAATCGCGCCAAATGAGAAAGTTCCTGCCCAACCGGATTCGCGAGTTTCGCGAGCGTGCGGGACTCTCGATGCAGGCCCTGGCCGACCGCGCCGGAACCAGCGCGCCGCAGATCAACAAGCTCGAGAAGGGCGAGCGGAAGCTCACCGTCGATTGGATGATCCGGCTCGGCGCCGCCCTCCGGATCGATCCGAAAGAGCTGATGGTGGTGGAAGGAGCATCCGCCGCCCCGATCGAAGGCGGTTCGGCGGCACCGCGCCCTCATGAGCTGCCGACCTCGCTGAGGGCGGCGGCAGTCGAGTTCGGCGCACCGGACCTTCCGATCCGCGGCCGCGCGCAGGGCGGCCCCAACGGCGTCCTGATGCTGCCGACGGAAGCCCAGCCCGTGGACTGGACCTATCGGCCGCCACAACTGCGCGGCGTCAGCGATGCCTTCGCGATCTTCGCCTACGACGACAGCATGCACCCGATGTACAAGCACGGGCAGACGCTGTGGGTTCATCCGCACCTGCCGGTAAAGCCCGGCGACGGCGTCCTTATCGTCAAGCGCAGCGACGAGGCGATCATCAAGGAGCTCGTCCGGCGGACGGCGAGCGAGACGATCCTCCGCCAGTATCAGCCGCGCCAGGAGGAATTCGCGCTGCCGCAACCCGAGATCCGCGCGATCTACCGCATCGTCGGCGCCCTCGATCTGCGGTGACGCGCCCGCTCTGCGCGAAACCTCTACGCGACCAGAAACGGTTGCATTGCTGTGTCCGTTTCGGTTATTATCGGTTATGGACCGGCATGACCGAAGCAGCGAGGACGTTCTTGCGGCGGGGCCGTCCCCGTCCCTTGCCGCCTTCCGCGAACTCGAATGCGTCTATGACGGGCCGATTCCGGAGCCCGTTCGCCGCGCGGCCGAGTTCGGCTCTGCCCGCGCCCTCCTCTTCCAGCGCGCTACATCCGAGGCCGCTTTCTTCGGGACCATGGTTCGCGCGCAGCTGCGCACGATTCGGCGCCGCCGGGCTGACCGCACCTTCTGCTCGGGGCTCATCGACGACTTGGCGCTCTATCGCCGTCAGTTCCGCGCCTGGCGGCGCCTTCGGGCCACACTCGCCGAAGGGCGAAGCCCCGCCGCATGACGGTCGGGGCTTCTATTCGATGGATCCTTCCATCACCCGATCCTGGACCGGGTCAAAAGCAGGGTCTTGTGGTGGAGCTCCGTCGCCGAGACCTGCGCTTGCTCAGCTCCGTGAGCCCCCGCGCTCTATCATCGGCGGGGTCATGCAGCTGCACCCTCCTGCTCGATTGCGAGGCTCTCGACTCTGTGCCTGGCCCGCAGGCAAGTCAAGATCGCGGTCGATGAAAAAAGGGCCGCGACAAGCGCGGCCCGAGTTCAGGGAGGAAAAGCCCGAAGGACTTGCGGCTGACGAGGAACGCATTCGCCATCAACCGCACCATCTTTATACGGGCCCAACCGTCAACAAATGGTTAACGGCCGAATTCAATCCACGAGCTCGCAAATCCGTTGCGCGCCGCTCGGACAGCCGGCCCCGCGCGAGACGACCGGGCGCGGCAGCGGCACATAGGCAGGACGGCGCCGCTGCTTCGGCTTGGGCAGCGTGCGCGCATAGATCTGTTTCGAGGCTTCGACGACGGCGACGCCGGCAAAGCGCGCGAACCAGCGCTCTCCCAGCTTCTCCCAGGCGGCTGCGGCCCGCAGCATGACCCGCGATGCCGATGGTGGAATATAGAGAGCGCCCGATGACTGCACGGGGGTGAAGAGCTCTTCGCGCAGGAGGCGCGAAAGCTGACCCGGCGTATAGGGGTGACCGAGACCGAACGGAGTGCGGTCTAGCCGCGCCCAGATGCCGCGCCGGTTCGGCACGATGACGAGGACGCGTCCCGATCCGGCAAGGACGCGCCATACCTCTTTGAGGAAAGGGCGCACCTCCTCGCTCGATTCGAGCGCATGGACGAGGAGGACGCGATCGACCGAGCCGTCTTCAAAGGGAAGCTCGCCCTCGTCGGCGAGCGCAACCAGATTCGGCCCCTCCGGCGGCCAGGGCAGCACGCCCTGGAGAGCCGGCATGATGGTGACGATCCGCTCCGCCTCCTCGCGAAAGGGCCGCAGATAGGGCACGGCATAGCCGAGGCCGAGGAGCCGCATGCCGGTCAGATCCGGCCAGATCTGGCGGATGCGCCGACGGATCATGCGGCACGCCACTTGGCCGAGGCTGGTTGCGTAAAAATCGCGCAGATCGACGACGTCGGAATACATCGCCCCATCCTAACACAGGCTCCTGATTAGACGGACATCGCCACGCCCGATGCGGCGCCCTCTCCCTTGCGCTAGGCTCCGCTTCGCCGAGCCGCCCGCCGGCATGGAGCCCGCAACCGCTCGCTCCGAGGAGAGCCAAGGAGAAAACCGATGAAGCTTCGCTATTCGCCGGCCTCGCCCTTCGTCCGCAAGGTCATGATCGTCGCGCTCGAGACCGGGCTCGCCGGACGCATCGAGAAGCTGCCGACGACCGTCGTCCCGGTAAAGCTCAATGACGATGTCAAGGCCGAGAATCCGCTGGTCAAGATCCCGGCGCTCGTCACGGATGAGGGCGAGACGCTCTACGATTCGCCAGTCATTTGCGAATATCTCGACACGCTCCATGCGGGCAGCAAAATCTTTCCGCCACCGGGTCCGGCGCGGTGGACGGCGCTGCGCCGCCAGGCGCTCGGCGACGGCATTCTCGACGCCGCCATCCTCCGCCGCTACGAGACGGCCGTCCGGCCGCAGGCGCTGCAATGGGCGGACTGGATCGAGGGTCAAATGCGCAAGGTGCGCGGCGGCCTCGATGCGTTGGAGCGCGAGACGCTGGACGGCCCCTTCGATATCGGCCGCATCACGATCGCCTGCGCCCTTGGCTATCTCGATTTCCGCTATCCGGACGAGGGCTGGCGCGGTTCCCGCCCCCGCCTTGCGGCTTGGTTCGCCGGCGTCTCGCAACGGCCGTCGATGCAGGAGACGATGCCGCAGGGGTGACCGGGCGGCGCCGCTCGCTCCCGCAGAGTGAGCGGCGCCGGCGCCTCAGTACATGTGCTGCCCGCCGTTGATCGAGAGAGTCGAGCCGGTGATGAAGCCCGCCTCGTCGGCGACGAGGAAGAGAACGCCGCGGGCGATCTCGTCCGCGCGGCCGAGCCGGCCGACCGGGATGCGCGCCACGATTTTCTCGAGCACGTGCGGCGGTACGGCGCGGACCATCTCGGTATCGATATAGCCGGGTGCGATCGCGTTGACGGTGATGCCCTTGCTCGCCCCCTCCTGCGCCAGCGCCTTGGTGAAGCCGTGGATGCCCGACTTCGCCGCGGCGTAGTTGACCTGGCCGTATTGCCCGGCCTGGCCGTTGATCGAGCCGATATTGACGATCCGTCCGAAATTGCGCTCGCGCATGCGTTCGATGACGCAGCGGCACATATTGAAGCAGGAGGCGAGATTCGTCTGGATGACGGCATCCCACTGCTCGAAGCTCATGCGCTGCAAGGTGCCGTCGCGCGTGATTCCGGCATTGTTGACGAGCACCTCGATCGGGCCGAGATCGGCCGTGATGTGCTTCACGCCGTCCTGGCAAGCGGCGAAATTCGCGACATCGAATTTGTAGGCGGGGATGCCGGTCTCCTTGGTGAAGCGCGCCGCGACCTCGTCATTGCCGCCGTAATTCGCCGCGACCTTGTAGCCGGCTTTGGCGAGGCTCTCGCTTACCGCCCGCCCGATGCCTCGGGTGCCGCCCGTCACGACC
>JAJPHB010000002.1 GCA_021325525.1 Alphaproteobacteria bacterium | reverse complement strand
GGCTGGCGCGAGGACACGGCGGCGCTGCTCGCCGCGGCCGATCTCCTCGTCTGTGCATCGCGGCACGAGCCGCTCGGCAATGTCGTTATCGAAGCATGGGCGGCGGCGCGCCCCGTGGTGGCGGCGGCGAGCGCCGGCCCGCGCCAGCTCATCCGCGAGGGCGAGAGCGGCCTCCTCGTGCCGGTCGATGACGCGGCGGCCTTGGCGGCGGCGCTGCGGCAGGTGACCGGCGATGCGGCGCTGCGCCGGCGCCTTGCCGCCGGCGGCCGCGCCGCCTATGAGGCGGAGTTCACCGAAGCCCGCGTCGTCGCGCAGTATCGCGCCTTCTTTGCCGAGGTGGCGGCGCGCTGATGTGCGGCATCGCCGGCATCATGACGGTGGACGGAACGGCGCCGGATGCGGGGCTGCTCAAATCCCTCGGCGCCGCCCTCGGGCATCGCGGGCCCGACGGCGCCGGCCATTACCGCGCCGGCGACGTCGGCATCGTTCAGATGCGCCTTGCCATCATCGACCTCGAAACCGGCGACCAGCCGCTTTACGAGCCGGGCGGCGCGGCGCTCCTCGCCAATGGCGAAATCTACAACTACATCGAGCTGCGCGCCGAGCTCCCGGGAGCGAGTTTCGCCACCGCCTCCGATTGCGAGCCGCCGCTCCATCTCTATCGCCGCCATGGCCTCGCTTTCACCGAGCATCTGCGCGGCATGTACGCGCTGGCGATTCACGATCCGGCGGCGGGTCACCTCGTCCTCGCCCGCGACCCCTTCGGCATCAAGCCGCTCTACTATGCCGAGACCGCCGCCGGCTTCGCCTTCGCTTCGGAGCCGAACGCGCTCCTCGCCGCCGGGCTCGTCCAGCCGGTGGCGCTGCGTCAGCCGCGGGACGAGCTGCTGCAGCTCCAATTCACGACCGGGCGGGAGACGATCTTCGCCGGCATCCACCGCCTTCTGCCGGGCGAGACCGTCGTCGTCCGCCGCGGCCGCGTCGTCGAGCGCCAGCATCGCGAGGCGCTGCCCGCCGGGGCGCCGCTTCCGATGAGCGAGGGCGAGGCCCTCTCCCGTCTCGATGCAGTGCTGGCCGACAGCGTCCTCATCCATCAGCGCTCGGACGTGCCCTATGGCATGTTCCTCTCGGGCGGCATCGATTCGGCGGCCGTGCTGGCGATGATGGCGCGGCTCAACGACCGGCCGGTCCGCGCCTTCACGGCCGGCTTCGCCAATACCGGCGTCCATGACGAGCGCGCCCAGGCGCGCGCCGTTGCCGCCGCGGTTGGCGCCGAGCATCGGGTGATCGAGTTCGGCGAGACGGATTTCTGGCGCCTTCTGCCCGAGATCGCCGGCGCCGTCGATGATCCGACCGCGGATTACGCCCTGCTGCCCACCTATAAGCTCGCTGCCGCCGCCCGCGCCGAGGGCCTCAAAGTCATCCTCTCGGGCGAAGGCGGCGACGAGCTCTTCGCCGGCTACGGCCGCTACCGCGCGGTGATGCGGCCCTGGTGGGCGGGCGGCAAGCTGGCGCGCGGCCGCGGCAATCTCGATGGGCTCGGCATTCTGCGCGGCGACCTCGCGGGCTGGCGCGACGGCATCGCCGCCGCCGAGGTGCGCAGCGCCCGTCCGGGGCGGACGCGCCTTCAGGTGGCGCAGGCGACCGATTGCGCCGACTGGCTGCCGAACGATCTCCTCGTCAAGCTCGACCGCTGCCTCATGGCGCATGGCGTCGAGGGGCGGACGCCCTTCCTCGACCGCCGCGTCGCCGAACTCGCCTTTCGCCTCCCCGACGATCTCAAGGTGCGCAAAGGCCTCGGCAAATGGCTGCTGCGGCGCTGGCTCGCCGAGCGCCTGCCGGCCGCCGAAGCCTTCGCCCGCAAGCGCGGCTTCGCGGTGCCGGTCATCGAGTGGCTGGCGCGGCGCGGCGCCACGCTCGGGCCGCTCGTCGCGGCGCAGCCCGGCATTCGCGAGCTCTGCCTGCCGGGCGCGGTCGAGAAGCTGTTCGCCCATATCGAGGGCAAGCGCCGCGGCTTCGCCGCCTGGACTCTCCTCTTCTACGCTCTCTGGCACCGCCATCACATCCTGCGCCGGCCGCCGGTGCCGGATGTCTTCGCGGCCCTGGCGGCGCCTTAGCCTCATTATTCACGGGCGCGCGGAGACGTGCGCGCAACGATCACGCGATTGCCCACAAGACCTCTTCCCCCGCCAGGAACGGCACGATCCAAGCCTCGCCGGCAGCGACCCGCTCCGGCACGCGCCAGCTCCGCCGCCGCAAGGCGATGCGCGCCTCGTTGGGCGGCAAGCCGTAGAATCGCGGGCCGTTCAGCGAGGCGAAGGCTTCGAGGCGGTCGAGCGCGCCTTCTTCCTCGAAGACCTGCGCGTAAATCTCGAGGGCGGCGGGCGCGGTGAAGATGCCGGCGCAGCCGCAGGCGCTCTCCTTCGCCGTGACAGGGTGCGGCGCCGAATCGGTGCCGAGGAAGAAATGCGGATCGCCCGAGGCGGCGGCGCGGCGCAGGGCGAGGCGGTGCGTCTCGCGCTTGGCGATCGGCAGGCAGTAGAGATGCGGGCGGAGGCCGCCCGCGAAAATGGCATTGCGGTTGATGACGAGGTGATGGGCGGTGATCGTCGCCGCGACGGTGGGGCCGCAGGCGGAAACGAAGGCGACGGCCTCCTCGGTCGTCGCGTGTTCGAGGACGATCTTCAGCTCCGGCAGGCGGCGATGGAGCGGCGCCAGCACGCGCTCGATGAAGACGGCTTCGCGGTCGAAGACATCGACGCCGGGCTCCGTCACCTCGCCATGGACGAGGAGCGGCATGCCGATGCGCGCCATGCGCTCCAGCACGGGCTCGATGCGCGCGAGGTCGGTGACGCCATGCGCCGAATTCGTCGTGGCGTGCGCCGGATAGAGCTTCGCCGCGGTGAAGACGCCCTCGCGGTGGCCGCGCGCCAGCTCCTCGGGATCGGTCGCGTCGGTGAGATAGCAGGTCATCAGCGGGGTGAATTCCGCTCCGCGAGGGAGAGCGGCGAGAATGCGCCGGCGGTAGGCCGCGGCCGCCGCCACCGTCGTTACGGGCGGCACGAGGTTCGGCATGATGATGGCGCGGGCGAATTGCCGCGCCGTGAAGGGGAGGACGGCGGCCAGCATGGCGCCGTCGCGCAGATGGAGGTGCCAGTCGTCGGGACGGCGCAGGGCGAGGCTCTGGGACATGGCGGCCAGCATAGCGGCCCGGCGGCAAAACGCGAATGGCGCGGGAAGCGTCGTCAGATCAGCGGTGGCACTCGACGAGGACGACGACGTCCTTGGCGGCATCGCCGATCTCGGCGGCCTTCAGCTCGGCGCCGGCCGCGGCGCTGTCGTAATCGACATTGTGCGCGTCGAGGAAGTTACGCGCGACTGTCGCCCGCAAGGCGAGACCTGCCTCGCCCGTTCCGTCGCCGCCCTTGCCGCGCCCGCGGCCGGCGGCGCCGAGGATGCCGATGACGTGGCCATGCCCGTCGAAGACCGGCGCGCCGCCGCTTTCGGCGTCGATCGGCGCGCTGATGCGGAGCAGGCGGTTGTCGTCATGACCGCCTGAAAGCGCGTTGATGACGCCGGTCGTCAGGTAAAAATCCGAGGAGCCGCCCTCGCCGAGCGACAGCCCGGTCACGACCACTCCCTCGCCCTGCCGCGGCCCGCGCCCGTCGCGGAAGCTGACCGCCGCGGCGGCGGCCGATTTGAAGCGGAGCAGCGCCAGATCGTCGCGCTGGTCGGCGGCGATGACCGGCGCCGGCACGCTCTCGGAGGCGACAGAGCGGACGCGCACCTCCTTGCATGCCGCGACGAGGCGGTAGCTCGTCACGACGAAGCCCGATTTGCTGACGACGAAGCCGGTGCCGGCGAGACGCTGCGCCGCGGTCGTCGCCGCCGGCGCCGGCGCCTTGCGCGCCGCCACGGCGGCGCTGAGGCGCTGGAGGAGACGGTCCGAGACCTCGCCGTCCGGGCGCATATCGTTGCGCTTCTCGAAGGCGCGGACCGCCTCGCGCAGCTTGGCGCCGTTCTGCCCGTCGATGGGGCCGGGATCGTAATCGAGCGCGGCGAGCAGCGTCTGGGCCGCTTTGATCTCGTCGGCGCCGGCCTGGCGCGGCGATGCCGCCGGCCGCGTCAGCGCGGCGAGGCGCGGCTTCACCACCGGCGGCGGCGTCGGCACCAGCTCGGCCTTGGCGGCCGCCCGCTCGGCATCGACGCCGGCGAGCGGGGCGCGATCGACGGGAGGGACGGGCTGCGCCGGCGGCGCCGGCTCGGCCTCCGCCGCTTTGAGCGGCTCGCCCGAGCGGTCGGGCACCGAGGTGCCGGGCGGCGCCGCGGCAGCCGGCGTGGCGGGGGCGACCGGCGCCGGGGCGGCGATGACGCTCGGCGGGGCGGGCGGCAGCGGCGCCGTGTCATGCGCGGCTGGCGCGGCGGCGAGCTTCACCGCCGGCGCGGAAGGGGCGGCGCCGGCCGGCGGCGCCGCCGCCGCCTCGGCGCAGCGATACTGCCGGGCCTCGACCAGAGCGCGCTCCCGAATGACGCCGCCGAGCTCCGGAAATTGCCGGTGGAGGCGGGCGAAGGCATCGCAAGCCTGCGCCGTCTCGCCCGAGCGGCCGAGGGCGATGCCGAGCTTCAGCAGCGTCGGCGCCGCCATCTCGCTCTTCGGGTATTTCTCGGCGCCGACGCCAAAGGCGATCGCGGCGCGCGCGAAGTCGCGGCGGTCATAGAAGGTCTCACCGAGGAAGTACTGGGCGTTGCCGGCCAAGGGATGGTCGGGATATTTGCTGAGAAAGCTCCGCCAGGCGCTTTCGGCGAGGCCGAAGCTGCCGGCGCGGGTCAGGCCGAAGGCCATGTCGTAGCTCGCCTGCGCCGGATCGGCCGGCGCCGCGACGGTCGCGCCGCCCGCAGCGGCCGAGAGGATCACGATTCCGGCGAGAACCAGGCGCTTCATGGCGGCCCTCCGGAGATCACATCCGAGTCAAATCCGTTCGCCCATAGGTTGCCATAGGCCCCGGAAGGAGGAAATCGAAATTTCGTTTACCATCGCGGCCGGTCGCGCCGTGCTTTGCTGTATTTCGGGCGATCGATCATTAGGCCTAGTCTTTCTCTCTCTTGCCCCAACTGGCGACTCGCACGGAAGGCGGTTTCGCGTTAATCTACCATAAGGTGAATTCGCCAAGCGGGAGGCCGCTCGATGAAGCGCGTGTCCTTCGCGTCCGCCGCGCTGCTGATCGCCTTCGCGGCTGAGGCGGCCGCCGCCGGATCCTGCTATCTCCCCGAGGAAGTCGAGGCCGACCAGGCGATTCGCCTCCGCACCGAGATGAAGGTCATCGGCGATCTCTGCAAGGAGCCGAGCTACGCGGCCTTTGCCGAGCGCAATCGCGACACCTTCGCCGCCTATGAGCAGATCCTGGCCGAGCACCTCGCGCGCGATGCCGCGGGCGACGGCCCGCCGACGGTGGCGGCCTATATCGCCGGCCTCGAGAAGGAGGCGGCCGACCGCGCGGCGCAATCGCCGTCCTTCTGCGCCGAGGCCTTCGACCTCGTGGCGCTCGCCGGCGAGATGCGGCCGAGCGACCTGCGCGTTTACGCGGCGGGCAAGGCGACGACCGCGCGCTCCGACTACGAAGCCTGCGCCGATCCCGCCGGAACCCCCTCCAAGGAAGCGGCGCCGCGCCATCCGGCGCCGGTCGTGACGGCGAGCTCCGCGGCGCCGTTGCCGGCGCAGCCCGCCGGCGCCGATGACGACGATCTCCTCGTCTCGATCGCCAACAGCGATTTGGCCCGCATGCTCGATCCCGCCGACCGGCGGCGCCTGCACGAGACGACGCAGCAGACGCTCGAAACGGCAGGGCCCGGGCAATTGGTCGGGTGGCGCAACCCCTTCAGCCGCAATGCCGGCACGGTCGTCGCGGCGCGGCCCTTCAAGAACGCCGCGGCGCAATGGTGCCGGCGCTTCGAGCAGGCGATCTACGTCTCGGGCGAGACGCGGCGCGGCGACGGCACCGCCTGCCGGCGCGCCGACGGATCCTGGGCCATCGAGCCCTGAGCGCGGCGCCCTGCGCCGGCGCCGATGACGGGCGCCCTCCTCGTTGCTATATGAGGAAGGGCGCCGCCCCGTCCCGGCGCCGCGGAGGAGCAAGATGACCGCCTGCATCGTCGGCTGGGCCCATACCCGCTTCGGCAAGCACGAGAGCGAGGATCTGGAAAGCCTCATCGTGCGCGTCGCCATCGACGCGCTGCATGACGCGGGGATCGCGCCCGCCGATATCGACGCCGTCTATCTCGGCACGATGAATGCCGGCTTCGTGCGCCAGGAATTCCCCTCTTCCCTTGTCTTCCAGGCCGACCCCGCCTTCCGCTTCAAGCCGGCGACGCGCGTCGAGAACGCCTGCGCGACGGGCTCCGCCGCCATCCATCAGGGCCTTAACGCGATCGCCGCCAGACGCGCTCGGACGGTGCTCGTCGTCGGCGTCGAGAAGATGACCGAGGTGACGGGCCAGCAGGTCGGCGACATCCTCATCCGCGCCAGCTACCTCAAGGAGGAGGGCGAGATCGAGGGCGGCTTCGCCGGCGTCTTCGGCCGCATCACGCAGGCTTATTTCCAGCGCTATGGCGACCAGTCCGACGCGCTGGCGCGGATCGCCGCCAAGAACCACAAGAACGGCGCGCAGAACCCGCTGGCGCATATCCAGAAGGATCTGGGCTACGAATTCTGCCGCACGGTCTCGGAGAAGAACCCGTTCGTGGCCGGCCCGTTGAAGCGCACCGATTGCTCGCTCGTCTCCGACGGCGCGGCGGCGCTCGTCCTCGCCGATGTCGAGACGGCGCTCGCCCTCGGCAAGGCGGTCGTCTTCCGCGCCGCCGAGCAGGTCAACGACTTCCTGCCGATGAGCCGGCGCGACATCCTCGCCTTCGAGGGACCGGAGCTCGCCTGGAAGCGCGCCTTCGCCAAGGCCAGGGTCGGGCTCGAGGATTTGAGCCTCGTCGAGACGCATGACTGCTTCACGACGGCGGAGCTCATCGAATACGAGGCGATGGGATTGACGCCCAAAGGGGAGGGCGCGCGTGCCATTCTCGAAGGCTGGACGGAAAAGGACGGCAAGCTGCCCGTCAACCCCTCGGGCGGCCTCAAGGCGAAGGGCCATCCGATCGGCGCCACCGGCGTTTCGATGCATGTCCTGGCGGCGATGCAGCTCACCGGCACGGCGGGCGGCATCCAGGTGAAGGGCGCCAAGCTCGCCGGCATCTTCAATATGGGCGGCGCCGCCGTCGCCAATTTCGTCAGCATCCTCGAACCGCTGCGCTAGGAGCCGTTATCGCCGCGAAGGCCCGAAGCGCGCGAGGTCCTTTCCCGCCCTCGTGACTTTCGGGCCTTCGTGGTTCAAGCGTCCCCTTCGGAAAGCCGCATCGATGGCGCTCATCAACTATCTGACCCGCATCCAGTTCGATTTCGGCGCTGTGGCGCTGCTTCCCGCCGAGCTCCGGGCGCTCGGCATGGCGCGGCCGCTCCTCGTCACGGATCCCGGGATCGCCGCGTCTTCCTTGCTGCGCCGGGTGCAGGACATGCTGCCGACCCACCATGTCCTCTACGCCGAGACGCCGGCCAACCCGACCGAGCGCGCCGTCCTTGCGGCGCTGCGGCTCTATCGCGAGCAGGGCTGCGACGGGCTCGTCGCGCTGGGCGGCGGATCGTCCATGGATCTCGCGAAGGGCGTGCGGCTGCTCGCGACCCATCCCGAGCCGCTGGTGCAATACGCCTTCATCGAGGGCGGCGCGGCGAAGATCAGGCCGTCGATGCCGCCGATGGTTGCGATTCCGACCACCGCCGGGACGGGCAGCGAAGTCGGGCGCGGCGCCGTCATCGTCATGGCGGACGGGCGGAAGCTCGGCATCGGCAGCCCGCACCTCGTTCCGAGCCTTGCCCTTTGCGATCCCGAGCTCACTCTCGGCCTGCCGCCGGCGCTGACCGCCGGCACCGGCATGGATGCGATCGCGCATTGCATCGAGACCTTTCTCGCGCCCGCGGTCAATCCGCCGGCCGAGGCGATCGCGCTCGACGGGCTTGCCCGCGCCAGCCGCCATATCGAGCGCGCCGTCGCCGATGGCAGCGACCGCGAGGCGCGCTGGAACATGATGATGGCCGCGATGGAGGGCGCGATGGCCTTCCAGAAGGGCCTCGGCGCTGTTCACGCCTTGTCGCACCCGCTCGGCAGCATCGCGGAGCTGAAGCTGCATCACGGCACGCTCAACGCGCTCTTCCTGCCGCCGGTCCTTCGCTTCAACCGCCCGGCCGTCGGCGATAAATGGCAGCGCCTCGCGGCGGCGATGGGGCTGCCGGAGGAAAGCGACGTCGCGGCGGCGGTGGCCGCGCTGAATGCCCGTCTCGGCCTGCCCTCGGGCTTGCGCGCGATGGGCGTCCCGGGGCAAATCCTCCCGGCGATGGCCGAGGAGGCGACGAAGGATCATTGCAACGCCACCAATCCGCGGCCGGCGCGCCGCGAGGATTACCTGGCGCTGCTGCATGAGGCGATGGGATGAGGATGCGGGGATGAGCGCGTTCACGGCTCTCGTTCTTCACGAAGCGGGCGGCAAGGTCGAGCCGCGGATCGAAAAGCTGGAGGAGGCGGCGCTGCCGGACGGCAACGTCACGGTCGCCGTCGAATATTCGACCCTCAACTACAAGGACGGCATGATTCTGGGCGGCTTGGGGCGCCTCGTCCGCGCCTATCCGCATGTCCCCGGCGTCGATTTCGCCGGCACGGTCGAGCGCTCGGAGGCCGCCGAGTTCCGCCCCGGCGACAGGGTCGTCCTCACCGGCTGGCGCGTCGGCGAGACGCGCTGGGGCGGGTATGCGCAGAAGGCGCGCGTCGATGCCGGCATGCTGGTCAAGCTGCCGGAGGGGTTGTCGACGAAGCGCGCCATGGCGATCGGCACGGCGGGGTTTACCGCGATGCTCGCCGTCATGGCGCTGGAGCGCCACGGCCTCGCGCCGGGCGCCGGCGAGGTGCTGGTGACGGGCGCGGCCGGCGGCCTCGGCAGCATCGCCATCGCCGTCCTGGCGAAGCTCGGTCATCAGGTGACGGCCTCGACGGGCCGGCCGGCGACGCATGATTACCTGCGCCGGCTGGGCGCCGCCGCCATCATCGACCGCGGCGAGCTGGCGACGGCGCCGGCGCGGCCGCTCCAGACCGAGCGTTGGGCCGGCGCCGTCGACGCCGTCGGCAGCACCACCCTCGCCACCATCCTGACGCAGCTCAAATATCGCGCCAGCGTCGCGGCGTGCGGGCTTGCCGGCGGCAACGATCTTCCGGCGAGCGTCATCCCCTTCCTGCTGCGCGGCGTCAACCTGCTCGGCATCGATTCGGTGCTGTGCCCGCAGCCGCAGCGGCGCGAAGCATGGCATCGCCTCGTTGCCGATCTCCCCATGGACGCGCTCGACGCCATGACCGAGACGGTGCCGCTCGGCGCGCTGCCGGCGCTCGGGCCGCGCATTCTGAAAGGCGAGACGCGGGGGCGCGTCGTCGTCGACGTCAATGCCTGAGGGTGCCGTCATGGCCGAAATCGCGCAAATCGCCGCGATCGACGATCCTTCGATGCGGCGCGAGCTTTTGGAGCTGCTTGCCGACGCCGTCGAGGGCGGCGCCTCGGTCGGCTTCACCCTGCCCTTCGACCGCGAGCGCGGCATCTCCTATTGGGGCGACGTCGCCTGCGATCTCGTCTCCGGCTTGCAGGCCCTGCTTGTCGCGCGCGATGAGAAGGGAAAGATCGTGGGCGCCGTCCAGCTCGGCTTCACGACCCGGCAGAACGGCCGTCATCGCGCCGAGATGCTGAAGCTGCTGGTGCGCAAGAGCCATCGCCGCCGCGGCTTGGCGCGCCAGCTCATCGCCGCGGCGGAGGATCTGGCCGCCAAGCGCGGGATCCGTCTCATCACCCTCGACACCCGGCTCGGCGACGAGGCCGAGGTGCTCTACCAGAAGCTCGACTACACCCGCGCCGGCATCATTCCCGATTACATCAGCGACGGGCACGGCCACTTCCACGCGACAGCCCTCTACTACAAGCTCCTCGCCGCTTGAGGCTCATGCGGCGGCGTGCTCGCGCCGTGCGCGCTGCCGCGCCTCGCGGCGGAGGATGTAGAGTCCGCTCGCGACGACGATGGCCGCGCCGAGGAGCAGCGGCCCGTCCGGTACGTCGCCCCATACGGCATAGCCGAGCAGCGCCGCATAGATCATCGAGGCATAGTCGAAGGGCGCGATGACCGCGGCGGGTCCGATGCGGAATGCCGCGGTGACGAAGAGCTGGCCGCAGCCGCCGATGAGGCCGATCGCGGTCAAGAGCGCCGCATCGACCGGGCCGGGGGCCGTCCAGGCGAAGGGGAGGGCGGCCGTTCCGATGACGGTGCAGCTCAGCGTGTAATAGAAGGCGATCGCGCCCGTGCTCTCGGTCCCGCCGAGCCGGCGGATGCAGATCATGGCGAGGCCGTAAAGCAAGGTCCCGACCAGCGCGACGAGGGCGTTCGCCTCGAACATGCCGCTGCCCGGCCGCACCATGACGAGGACGCCGGCGAAGCCGACGAGGACCGCGCTCCAGCGCCTGAGGCCGACGCTCTCGCCGAGGAGCGGCACCGACAAGGCGGTGATGAAGATCGGCGCCGAGAAGCCGATCGCCACGACATCGGCGAGCGGCATGCGGCCGAAGGCGTAGATGAAGCAGGCGAGCGAGACGAAGCCGAAGAGCGAGCGGGCGATATGGTCGCCAAAGCGCCGCGTCTTCAAGGCGCCGCGCCCGCCTTCGCGCCGGAGCTGCCATAGGATGGGCAGGAAGGCGAAGGCGGAGCGGAAGAGGATGATCTCGACGACGGAGAAACGGGGCGACACCCATTTGACGAGGGCGTCCATGACGGCAAAGCAGGCGCCGCCCGCGAGCATGCAGAGAATGCCGCGCAGCGGGCTCTGGGCTGCCGCTCGCCGTGCCGCCCCGTCCGCCATGACCCGATGCTTTCCCGTCCCCGGTGACGCGGCGCATCTTGGTCCCGGCGCATAGCCGCCGCAAGCCGTCGGGCGCCAAGTGCCGGCGAAGACGCCCTCCGCTCTTCAACCGTTATTAACCATCGCGCCGCTACCGTGGATGTGGGTGCCCAGCCTTCGGAGCGCCTGTGGATTAAATTGTTTTTAGGTGCGAACCCAATTAGATATGGAATATTGTTCATTTTGCACTTATGGTAGCGGTTTCGCGCCGGCCGCGACGGTCCGTCGGCGCAACGGGAAGGCAGGTGCGTGATGGCCGACCGCAAGATCGGAAGACGTGCGCTCATGGGCCGTTTGGCCGCCGCCGCGGCGACGCTGGCCGCCGGGGCTTCGTCGGTCGCCGCGCCCGCCCTGGCGCAGGCACGCCAGCGGCCGGCGCCGCGCAAGCACATCATCGTGATCGATGCCGGCCATGGCGGCATCGACCCCGGCGCCATCGGCCTCAGCGGCATCTATGAGAAGGAGATCGCCTTCGAGACGACGATGCTGCTCGCGCAGACGCTCGAGGCGAGCCGGCGCTATGCGGTGGTGCTGACGCGGACCGACGATGAATTCGTGCCGCTGCAGGAGCGCGTCGCGCGGGCGCGCGCCGCCAATGGCGAGCTGTTCCTCTCGATCCATGCCGACGCCTTGCCCAGCCCCGAGATGCGCGGCGCCTCGGTCTTCACCCTCTCGGAGAAAGCCTCGGACCAGGAGGCGGCGGCGCTCGCGGCGCGCGAGAACAAGGTGGATCTCATCGCCGGCATCGATCTGTCGCGGCACGCGCCCGAGGTCAGCACGATCCTCATCGATCTGGCGCGGCGGCAGACGAACAACCTCTCGATCGCCCTCGCCCGCCGGCTCGTGACCGAGCTCGGCCACGAGGTGCGGCTCCTTAACAACAGCCACCGCTCGGCCGGCTTCGCCGTCCTTAAGGCGCCCGACATTCCCTCGGCGCTGGTCGAGCTCGGCGCGCTCTCCAACCGCGAGGAGGAGCGCTCGCTGCGCACCCCCTCCTACCGGCAGAAGCTGGCGCTCAGCCTCGCCCGCTCGGTCAACGATTATTTCGATTTCGTGGTGAAGGCCTGAGGGCCGAGGAGCCCGCTTCGGCCGGCGGCATCACGAGCGCTTCGCGGTCGTGTCCTGCAGCTCCTTCAGCCGCGCATAGGCGGCGATGACCGGACCCAGATCCTGGCGCTTGTCGACGCTCTTGGGGCCACCCTCGCGGGTCAGCGTCATCTCCAAGGCGCGCAGCAGCAGCTCGGCGACGGCGACCAGGTTCTGATCGCAGGCTTGATCGAAGGCGACGAGCAGCTTGTCGCTGAGGCGTCGGTCGTACTGGGTCATGATTCCCCTGGGTGCGAAGGGCGGACGCCGACATTGTGCCGCGAATGGCTGGGATTGGAAAGGCTGCTCTCGGCCCCAGCATCATGCCTTGCGCAGCAGGAAAAGCGCCTGCTCCGCCAAGAGGTTGGCGAGGCCCCCGCCGGGATCGAGCGTGAAGGGCTGCCCGGCGCGGTCGAGCGTCAGGCTGCGCTCGATGACGATGCCGAGCTCGTGGCAGAGCGCGACGAAATCCTTGATCGTGCAGAGATGGATGTTGGGCGTGTCGTACCAGGCGTGGCTCAAGAGATGCGTCACCGGCATGCGGCCGGAGAAGAGCAGGCTGAGGCGGATGCGCCAATGCCCGAAATTCGGAAAGGAGACGATGGCGCGACGGCCGATGCGCACGAGATTGGCGATGACGAGGCGTGGATTGCGCGTCGCCTGCAGGGTCTGGCTCAGAATGGCGTAGTCGAAGGCGTCGCTCGGATAGTCGGCGAGGTCGTGGTCGGCATCGCCCTGAATGACGGGCAGGCCGTGGCTGACGCAGGCATTGACGCCGGATTGGCTGAGCTCCATGCCGCGGCCGTCGACGGCCTTCTCGCGGGCCAGAAACGCCAGAAGCTCGCCGTCGCCGCAGCCGATGTCGAGGACGCGGGCGCCCGGGTTCACCATCTCGGCGATGAGGCGGAGGTCGCCGCGGATGTCGCCGGGCGGCGGCGCGGTGACGAGGGCGGGCCGGGTCCTGCCGGCGGCGTCCTCGCCTCCCTGCGGCACGGCGCGCGGGCGGCGGGCCGGTTGCGGGCTCATCGGGCGGCGAGGCCGCGGCGCTCGGCGCAGCCGCCGAGAAAGCCGCGCAAGGTCGCGAAGAATTCCGGCTCGTCGAGAAGGAAGGCGTCATGGCCCTTGTCCGTCTCGATCTCGACGAAGCTGACATTGGCGGCGGCGGCGTTGAGCGCGTGCACGATGGCGCGGTTCTCGGCCGTGGGGTAGAGCCAGTCGCTCGTGAAGGAGATGCAGCAGAACCGCGTCTTGGTGCCGCGGAAGGCATTGGCGAGGACGCCGCCATGCTCGGCGGCGAGGTCGAAATAATCGCAGGCGCGCGTGATGTAGAGATAGGAGTTGGCGTCGAACCGGTCGACGAAGGCGATGCCCTGATGGCGCAGATAGCTCTCGACCTGGAAGTCGGCATCGAAGCCGTAGGTCACGGCCTGCCGGTTCTGCAGGTTGCGCCCGAATTTGCGGTGCAGCGCCCGCTCGGAGAGATAGGTGATATGCGCCGCCATGCGCGCCACGGCGAGGCCGCGCGCCGGGCGACGGCCCTTCGTCAGATAGGCGCCGCCGCACCAATCGGGATCGGCCATGATCGCCTGCCGCCCGACCTCGTGGAAGGCGATGTTCTGCGCCGAATGGCGTGCCGCGCAGGCGATCGGGACGGCGGCGAAGACGCGCTCGGGGTAGGTCGCCGCCCATTGCAGCACCTGCATTCCGCCCATCGATCCGCCGATGACGCAGAACAGCGTCTCGATGCCAAGGTGGTCGATGACGAGCTTCTGCGCGCGCACGATGTCGGCGATGGTGATGACCGGGAAGGAGAGGCCCCAGGGCTCGCCCGTCGCGGGATTGATCTCCTTGGGCCCGCTCGTCCCCATGCAGCCGCCGAGCACGTTGACGCAGATGATGAAGTAGCGGTCGGTGTCGAGCACCTTGCCCGGGCCGGCCAAGCTCGCCCACCAGCCGGGCTTGCCCGTGATCGGATGCGGCTCGGCGAGGAATTGGTCGCCGGTCAGCGCATGGCAGGCGAGAATGGCGTTGCTGCGCTCGGCGTTGAGCGTGCCGTAGGTCTGATAGGCGATGGTGAAAGGGCCGAGAAGGGCGCCGCAATCGAGGCGCAGCGGCTCCGCCACTTCGAGGCGGCGGCCCGGCCAGGCAACCTCGCCGGGGACGGTACGCGGTTTCTGAGCGGACACGGAGGCGCCTGTCTCCCGAGCTCTCGACGGGGGCGCGCCCCTCGCGGAGCGGCGGCGCGCGACGCTGCATAGCTAGGGATGGGGGGCGAAGGGTGTCAACGTTTTCTTTGCTTTCGCCGGCGCCCCGAATTATCAGTATCGCCCTTGCCTCGTTCCGATCCGCACATGGCCATGAGCACCCCGAATCTCGACGATTTGCGCCGGCGCATCGACGAGATCGATGATCAGCTGCACGATTTGTTGATGGCGCGGACGGAGGTCGTCGAGGCGATCGCCGCGCAGAAGCGCCGCGGCCGCCTGCCGCCCCTGCGGCCCGGGCGCGAGGCGGCGATCCTGCGCCGCCTCGTCGGCCGCCATTCCGGCAAGTTTCCCGCCGCCGCCCTCGTGCGCATGTGGCGCGAGATGCTGACGGCGATGGTCAGCATGCAGACCGATTTTGCCGTCGCCGTCTTCGTCGCCGGCCCGGGCAGCGGCTATTGGGATCTGGCGCGCGATCATTTCGGCAGCCATTCCGTCATGACGCCCTATCGCTCGGTGGGGCAAGTCATCCGCGCCGTCACCGACGGGCAGGCGACCGTCGGCGTCCTGCCCTTGCCGGAGGAGGACGACCGCGATCCCTGGTGGCGTCTCATCGTCTCCGAGGACGAGGCGACTCCGCGGGTTCTGGCGCGCCTGCCCTTCGGCGGGCGCGGCAATGCCCGGGGCGACGGGGCCGATGCGCTCGTGATCGGCAGCGGCGCTCTGGAGGCGACGGGCGACGACCGCTCGCTCGTCGTGGTCGAGACGCGCGGCGACATCAGCCGCGCCCGGCTCTTCGCCGAGCTCGGATCGGCGAGCCTCCCCTGCAGCTTCTTCGCTTCGGTCGAGGCGGGACCGGGCAGCCGCTTGAACCTCCTCGACATCGCAGGCTTCGTCGCCGGAAAGGATGCGCGGCTGCGGCGCTTCGCCGACCGCCTCGACGCCACGGTCGAGCGCATCGTCGTCCTCGGCAGCTACGCGGCGCCGCTGGCGCTCGGCGCCGGCGCTGGCTGGAGCCGTCGCGCATGAGCGGCGAGAGCGGCCCGCTGCCGCGTCCCGGCATCCTCGATATCGAGGCCTATGTCGGCGGCGAATCGAAGGCGCCGGGCGCGGCGCGCATCATTCGCCTCGCCTCGAACGAGAACGCGCTGGGGCCGAGCCCCAAGGCGATCGCCGCCTACGAGGCGGCGTCGCGCGACATCCACCGCTACCCGGATGGCGGCTCCAACGCGCTGCGCGAGGCGCTCGGCAAGCATCACGGCCTCGATCCGGCGCGCATCGTCTGCGGCACCGGCTCGGACGAGCTCATCTCGCTGCTGGCGCAGGCCTATGCCGGGCCGGGCGATGAAGTGCTCTACAGCCGCCACGGCTTTCTCATGTACGAGATCGTGGCGCGCGCGGCCGGCGCCACGCCCGTGCCGGCGCCCGAGAAGAACCTCACGACCGATGTTGATGCGCTGCTGGAGCGCGTCTCGCCGCGAACGCGGATCGTCTTTCTCGCCAACCCCAACAACCCGACGGGGACCTATATCACGGCCGAGGAGGTGAGGCGCCTTCATGCCGGCCTGCCGCGCCGCATTCTCCTCGTGCTCGACGCCGCCTATGCCGAGTTCGTCGCGCGCAACGACTACGAACCCGGCATCGCGCTCGTCGATGCGGCGCCGAACGTCGTCATGCTGCGCACCTTCTCCAAAATCTACGCGCTGGGCGGCCTCCGCCTCGGCTGGGCCTATTGCCCGCCCGCCGGCGCCGACGTGCTGAACCGCGTCCGCGGCGCCTTCAACGTCAATGCGGCGGCGCAAGCCGCGGGCGTCGCGGCGCTGGCCGACGTGGCCTTCGTCGACCGCGCGCGCACACACAACGACATCTGGCTGCCCTGGTTCTCGGCGGAGCTGCGCAATCTCGGCCTCACCGTCAATCCCAGCGTCGGCAATTTCGTCATCGTCCGCTTTCCAGACGCGCCGGAGCGCAACGCCGATGCCGCTTACGCCTATCTGCAGGGCCGCGGCATCCTGACGCGCAAGATGCGCGGCTACGGCCTCCCCGAATGGCTGCGCATCACCATCGGCACCGAAGAGGAAATGCGCCTCGTCGTCGCCGCCATCGCCGAGTTCCTGTCGCCCTCATGAGCATCCAGCCCTTCGCCCGCGTCGCCATCATCGGCATCGGCCTCATCGGCTCGTCGCTCGCCCGCGTGCTGCGCCGCGACGGCCTCGCCGGCGAGATCATCGCCTGCGCCCGCCGCGAGGCAACGCGCCGGAAGGCGCTCGAGCTCGGCATCGCCGACCGCGCCACCGTCGATGCCGGCGAGGCGGTTGCCGGCGCCGATCTCGTCGTCATCGCGACGCCGCTTTCCGCCTATGCCGAGATCGGCGCGCGCATCGCCCCGCACCTTGCGGCGGGGGCGATCGTCACCGATGTCGGTTCGGTCAAGGAGGCGGTGATCCGCGACCTGCGGCCGCTGCTGCCGGCGCATGTGCATTTCATTCCCGGCCATCCCGTCGCCGGCACCGAGCATTCGGGGCCAGAGGCCGGCTTCGCCGAGCTCTTCCGCGACCGTTGGTGCATCCTGACGCCGCTGCCCGATGCCGATGCCGCGGCGCTCGCCCGCCTCACCCGCCTCTGGGAGCAGGCCGGGATGCGCGTCGTGACGATGGACCCCGACCACCACGACAAGGTGCTGGCGATGACCTCGCACCTGCCGCATCTCATCGCCTATACCATCGTCGGCACGGCGACGGATCTCGAAGAGAGCCTCAAATCCGAGGTCATCAAATTCTCCGCCGGCGGCTTCCGCGACTTCACGCGCATCGCCGCATCGGACCCCGTCATGTGGCGCGACGTCTTTCTCAACAACCGCGAGGCGGTGCTCGAAATGCTGCAGCGCTTCAGCGAGGATCTGAGCGCGCTGCAACGCGCCATCCGCTGGGGCGAGGGCGACAAGCTCCAGGACCTCTTCACCCGCACCCGCGCCATCCGCCGCTCGATCATCGAGGCGCGGCAGGCATAGCCGGCGCGGCTTCGTAGGTGCCGAGCGAAACAGACGCTGCCTAGACAACCAGCCGTAATTCACCCTTTTTTTACATAAAGAACCGGATATTGCCGCCCGAATAGGGCAGGGCGGCCGCGCTGCCGCCCGCAAGGGACGGATCGTGGCGGCACCGCAGAAAACTCCCCCTCCGCACCGTCGGACCGGCTTCGAGGTCGCCGGCTGGGACGGCGCGCGGTGGATCCTCGAAGGCGTCTTCGAATCGGGCGCCGAGGCGGCGAGCCAGGCGAAGCTGGTGCTGACGCGGCGGCTCGGCGTCAAGGTGACCGAGGAGGTCTTCAACGCCGCCGAGGGCGTCTTCAAGAGCCGCGTCGTCTTCACCGAGTTCCGCGGCAACGAGCCGGGGCCGCGTCCCGAGAAAGGCAAGAAGCCGGCCGAGCCGGTCGCGCCGGCCCGCGCCGGGGGGGCCGGCCGCGCCTTCATCGAGGACAAGGACGCCCCGCTCTACCTCGCGATTGCCTCGCTCGTCGTCTCGATCCTGGCGCTGTTCTTCGCCGTCATCCGCTGAGCGCGGCCCGGCCCTCGGCTACTCCCAAGTGAAGAGCGGGAGCCTCGCGAGCCGCGCCGGGCCGATATAGACCTGTCCGTTCTGCAAGGTGAGCGGCGCCGTGATCTGCGCCGCCCCGTCGGGCCCGGGCTTGGCGAGGAGCCCGAGCGCCAGCTTGGCGATGGCGCCGTCGCCCGCTTTGAGCGTGCCCGCACCGACCAGCGCGTCGATGACGGCATCGTAGCCGCGGATGCTGGCGCTGAGGGCGCCTTCGGGCTGGAGGGTCTCATCGAGGGCGAGCGTGCCCTTTGCCGAGAGCGCGAGCTTGCTCCAGTCGAGATCGAGGGTTTCGACCTCGACCGTTCCGCCGTCCTGCCGCCAGGCTTCGAGCGCCTGCCGCCGGTTGCCGGCCGGGATGCTGCCCTTGATCGCTATTTGGGCTTCGAGGCGGTCGATGGTCGCGCCGAGCGGGGCGACAGCGACGGGCAGGGTGATGCCGGCGCCTCGAACCGTCGCCGCGGCCCAGGTGTCGAGATGGCTCGCCGCCGCGCGCTGCGGCAGCACCGCCGCAGCCTCGGCGTGCTCGATCGCAAGATGCGCGCCCGCATCGATCGTGAGCCCGTCGGCGGCGAGGGCGAGGCGCGTGCTCTTGCCGCCGGCGCTGGCGGCCTCGGAGTCCGGCTCGATGCTGCCGGCGAGGCGGGCGGCCAGGGCCCTCACGGCCGGGCGGGCCTGTCCGGGCTCGATGGCGAGGCGGCCGCCCTGGCTCGCCGTGAAACGCCAATGGCGGAGCGCCCAGGGGCGGGCGAAGGCGACGAGCTCCGGCGCCCGCGCTTCGAAGCCGGGATCGGCGCCGGCCTTGCCGAAGACCGGCTTCTCGATGGTGAGGCGCAGCGTCCAGGGGAAGCCGCCGATGGCGTAGCGGTCCCAGCCCACGGCGAAGCCTTCGACGCGCCGCGCCTCGGCCCAGTCCTGGAGGGCGGTGCGCGCGCGGTCCGCCGTCCAGTACCAGAATCCGGCATAGCCCGCCGCCAGGATGATGAGGAGCGCCGGGAGGGCAAGGAGCGCCAATCGCGCAGGCCGTCGCATGGCGGCGTCTTATAGGGTGGCCGTCACCGCTGGTCGATGACAAAGGCGACGAGCGGGCGGCGCGCATTGCCGCATTGCAGGATGCGCGCTTCGCCCGAACCGGCGGCGGCGGGTAGATTGGGCGAAAAATCGCACCGCCTCCCCGCATGCCCAGCTTCGCCCGGACACCAGCCGCCAAGCCAGCGACGAGCGCGCGATGGCTGTCCCTGATGCCCGGGGGTTTCGTCGTCCTCTGGTCGACCGGTTTCATCGGCGCCAAATTCGGCCTGCCCTATGCGGGACCGCTGACCTTTCTCGCGCTGCGCTTCGGCCTCGTCGCCGCGTTGATGACGGCCGTTTCCCTCGTCGCCGGCGCCGCCTGGCCCTCGGGCTGGCGCGCCGCCCTCCACAGCGCCGTCGTCGGCCTCCTCATCCAGGGGACATATCTCGGCGGCGTTTTCTTCGCCCTCGCGCACGGTCTCTCGGCGGGGCTCTCGGCCCTCGTCGTCGGGCTGCAGCCGGCGCTGACCGCGGCCGTCGTCGGTTTCGTCCTCGGCGAGCGGGTGACGGGCCGGCAATGGCTGGGCTTCGCCCTCGGCATCGCCGGCACCGTGCTCGTCGTCTGGACGAAGCTCGTCTTCGACCCGCGCCAGCTCGCCGGCCTCGCGACCGTCGTCGCCGCGCTCCTCGGCATGACGATCGGCACGCTCTATCAGAAGCGCTTCTGCGCCGAAGCCGACCTCATGACCGCGACGGTGATCCAGAACGGGACGGCCGGCCTCTTCATGCTGGCCCTCGCGCTCGCCGGCGAGACCATGCGCATCGACTGGCACCCGCAATTCATCTTCGCCCTGGCCTGGCTCTGCCTCGTCCTCTCGGTCGGCGCCACGATTCTCTTTCTCTTCCTGCTCCGCCGCGGCGCCGCCGCGCGCATCGCCAGCCTCTTCTACCTGGTGCCGCCCGTCACCGCGTTCATGGCTTATTTGCTCTTTGGCGAGAGCATGGGGCCGACGGCGCTGGCCGGAATGGCGCTTGCGGTGCTGGGCGTCGCTCTTGTCAACCGCGGATAAACGAAGAATGACGACAGAGGCGGCGCAGAAAACGGTGGCAGCGAAGACGGTGGCAGCGCTCCGCGACCTGCCGGCGCGGGACAGCGACATCTACGCGGACGAGAATGAGGAGGCCTGCGATCCGCTCGCCGCTCCCGAGGTGCGCGCCTGCCTCGCCCGGCGCTGCGACATCTGGATCTTCGGCTACGGCTCGCTCATGTGGAATCCGGGGTTCCGCCATTGCGCCGCCGAGCCGGCGCTGCTCCATGGCTGGCACCGCAGCTTCTGCGTCTATTCGCGCCGCTACCGCGGCACGCCCGAGCGGCCGGGCCTCGTCCTCGGCCTCGACCGCGGCGGCTCGTGCAAGGGCATGGCCTTCCGCATCGCCGTCGCCGATCTGGAAGAGGCGCTGGGCCAGCTCTGGCAGCGCGAGATGGTAGGCGGCGTCTACGACATGCGCGAGCTGACGCTGCGCCTCGCCGGCGGCGGCACGGTGTCGGCGCATGCCTTCACCGTGCGCCGCTCGCATCCGGGCTATGCCGGCCGCCTGTCGCTCGACGAGACGGCGCGCCTCATCCTGCAAGGAATTGGCGGGCGCGGGCACTGCCGCGAATATCTCGAGAACACGGTGCGGCATTTGGAACGCCTCGGCCTCGTCGACGGGCCGCTGCACCGCCTCGAAGCCAAGGTGAAGGAGCTGGCGGCGAAGGAGCCGCCCTGCGTGCCGGCCTGACGGCCGCAACCGCTCCTCCTCCGCCGCGTTGAAAAAGACTTGGCGCTTCGATAAGACGCCCCCATCTGTCGCATGACGGCATCTGCGCGAGATGGGTTGCTGCGCCTCATACCATCGGGAGAGGAGTTGATGCTTCGGCCGAGGCTCGTCGATGCCGCGCGGCACCGTGCTCCGGTGCTCGCCCTGGTTCTCGCCGTCGCCTTCGCCTTCGCCGCGGCACAGCCGGCCGACGCGCGCTCGCGCAGCTCCGGCGGCTACTTCAAGCCGGGCGCCTCTTCGAGCTTCGGCGGCTCGGCATATTCTTCGGGAAGCCGTTCGAGCGGCGGCTATTCGAAGCCCTCGATCACCGGCGCGCCCTACGCCGCCAGCCCCAATTCGGGCGGCGACCGGGCGCTGAGCCGCAGCCTCTCGGGCACGGCGCTGCGCCAGTTCCGGGCGCAGGAGAATGCGCGCTTCGCGGCGCCGGCGAGCCCGCTGGAGCCGCCGCCCTCCTCCTGGTCCTCCTTCGCGCGCGACAGCAGCTACGGCGCCTATTACGCCCGGCGCGACGGCTGGTTCTCGCATTTGGGCTGGGGCGTCCCGCCCTACGCCTATCTGTCGCGGCCGAGCTTCGGGGCATGGGACGCGCTCTGGCTGTGGTGGATGCTCGACACGCTGAGTCGGCCCGGCCACGCCGCCTTCTTCTACGACCACGCCGACGATCCCGCCTATCGCGATTTCCGCGCCGAAGCCGATCGCCTCGCGCGCGACAATGCCGATCTGCGCGCCCAGCTCGCGAAGCTCGATGCCGAGATGGCGGCGCGCCAGGGGCAGCCGCGCGACCCGAATTTCGTCCCCGCCGACACGCCGCCGCAGGTCGCGCTCGCCGCCGACAATGTGGTGCAGCCCGCGGCGGTCGCGACCATCCCCAATCCCGGCCTGCCCTGGGGGCCGGGCATCGGCATCATTCTCGCCTTCGGCGCCGGCCTCGCCATCTGGGTTGCCGCGCATCATCGCCGGCCGACGCTGGCCATGGCGGGCGGGGCGGGACTCGGAGGCGGCGCATCCATGGGGCCCTTCGGCGCGCTCGGCAATTACGTCGCCGACAAGCTGCATCATCGCGGCGGCTATGATCCGCGCCTCTTCCGCATCGGCATGAGCTTTGCCGCCGATCCCGCGCCCTTCGTGCTGGCCCAGGGCGCGACGAAGGTGCGGCCGCTCACCGGGGATGCCGGCTCGGGCGCCGTCACCATCATGGGCATCGGGCATCTGAGCCAAGGCCCGGCGCTGCTGCACCGCCTCTACGTCGCCGAGGACCGCTTCTTCCAGCTCCATCTCGATCCGCTGGGACAGCCCGACGAGTGCCGCTATTTCAGCAAGATCGACGAGGTGACGCCGGCGACGCCGGATGAGTGGGGCTTCTGGCTCGACGCGGGCGACGGCTCGATCGGCCTCCCCGAGTTCCAGACCAAGGACGGCAAGGTCTATCAGCGCGCCTGGGCGCCCGGCAGCGAGCGCATCGCTCCCGTCTCCTGCAAGGAGACGCTGGAGACCGACCGCGGCACCTTCACCATCGGCCATGAGGCGATGCTCTACGCCGCCGCCACCGGCCTCGCGCCGCCGGCGCCGACTCAGGAATACATTCTCGTCTCGGCCGATACCGAGGGCCAATCCGGGGCGGTCCTCATCTATGCCGGCATCGACATCAACCCGGCCGGCCTGTCGCTGGCCTGAGCGGCCGCGCCGGCGCTTCGATTCGCAGCACCAAGGGAGACGTCTCAATGTCCCTGTTCGGCTTCATCCGCAGCTATGGCACCACCCGCGCCGACAGCGCCGCGCATGCCGCGATTGAGGCGCTGGTCCGCTGGGACCCGCGCGGCGCCAGCGCGGCGCAGCTCCGCGAGATGGAGCGTCACCTCGACGCGCTCGGCCTCGAAGTCGCCAAGGCCAAGGAGGATGCCGAGCGCAAGGGCAAGGCCTATGCGACGGCGAAGGCCCTCGTCCAGCAGCGCATCGCCGCCGCCGAAAAGCTGCAGCAGCAGGTCGAGGCCGCGGCCGCGGCGCAGAAGCCCGCCCTCGAGCAGAGTCTCGAGACCTTGCTGAAGCTCGCCGAGGAGCAGAGCCGCGAGGTCGATGCGTTGAAACGCGACGCCGACGAGGCCGCGAGCTTCAGCGCCCAGATGCAGGGCGCCTATCAGGAAGCGGGAGCCAAGCTGAAGAATGCCAAATCCGAGCTCGATCATGCGCAGCGCGAGATGGAGCGGGCGCGGCAGGAACGCGAGACCGCCGAGCGCCAGGCCAATGCCGCCCGCATCGCTGCCGGGCTCGGCGGCGCGCCCGACAGCCTTTCGGTCGCGACGGCGGCGATGAGCGCCGCCGCTGAGAAGGACCATGAGGCGGCGGAAGCGGCGCGCGCCAAGGCGCAGATTCTGGCGCCCTCACGCCCCGAGATCGAGGATCCCAATATCGCCGCGGCGATGGCGGCCGCGGCCGGCACGCCGCCGGCGCCCGCCAGCGCCGCCGACCGCCTCGCCGCGCTCCGCGCCAAGCATGGCTGAGCGCGGCGCGCGCCGCCTCATTTCTTGACGAGCGGGCATTTCGACTGGGCGAGGGGCAGGAACGCCTCCTCGCCCGGCACGGTCGCCACCAGCTTGTAGGTGTCCCACTCGCCCGTCGACTCTTCCGGCTTCTTCACCTGGAAGAGATACATGTCGTGCAGCATGAGGCCGTCGGCGCGGATGTGGCCGTTCCTGGCGAAGAAGTCGTTGACCGGCATCTTCCGCATCGCGTCCATGACCGGCTCGGTCGCCGTCGTGCCCGCGGCCTTCACCGCTGCAAGGTAGTGCATGGTCGAGGAGTAGACGCCGGCCTGCGACATGTTCGGCATCTTGCCGAGCTTGGCGAAGAAGCGCTTCGACCAGGCGCGCGTCGCGTCGTTCATGTCCCAGTAGAAGGCGGCGGAGAGCATCATGCCCTGCGTCGCCTTGAGGCCGAGGCTGTGCACGTCGTTGATGTAGACGAGGAGCCCGGCGAGATTCTGCCCGCCCTGCGCGATGCCGAACTCGGCCGCCTGCTTCACCGCATTGATGAAGTCGCCGCCGGCATTGGCGAGGCCGATGATCTTCGCCTTCGAGGCCTGCGCCTGGAGCAGGAAGGAGGAGAAATCGGCGGTGTTGAGCGGCGCCTTGACCTCGCCCAACACCATGCCGCCGCTCGCCTTCACGACATCGGCCGTGTCCTTTTCGAGCTGGGCGCCGAAGGCGTAATCGGCGGCGATGAAGAACCAGCTCTTGCCGCCGTTCTCGACCACGGCTTTGCCCGTCGTATGGGCGAGGGCGTAGGTGTTGTAGACCCAATGCACCGAGGTCGGGATGCAGGCCTCGCCCGTGATCGAGGAGGCGCCGGGTCCGCTCATGACGATGATCTTGTTCTTCTCCTTGGCGACGTTCATCGCGGCGAGCGCCGTCGCCGAGGCGGCGACGTCGAGAAGGGCGTCGACATGCTCGTTGTCGAACCACTCGCGCGCCTTCGCCGAGGCGATGTCGGGCTTGTTCTGATGATCGGCGGCCAGGACCTCGATGGGCCGGCCCAGCACCTTGCCGCCGAAATCCTCGACCGCCATCTTGGCCGCCGTCTCCGAGCCGATGCCGGTGATGTCGGCGTAAAGGCTTGACATGTCGAGGAGGAGCCCGATCCGCACCGGCTCGCCCTGCTGCGCGGCGGCGGCGAGGGGGAGGGCGGCAAGGGCGACAGAGGCGGCGAGTGCGACGGCGCAGCGTTTCATGGCATCCTCCCGTATCTTGAGCGCGATGCTCCGGCTTCTCGATCGCCCGCTCCCGCGCATGAGGACTTGCAAATCTCCCTCTTCCGCTTGCGGGAGAGGATTTTGAAAAGGACTCGCGCGCGGGAGAGGGCCTGGGCGAAGGTTCTGGAGCACCTCGGTCCCTACTCCGAGAGACGCGGAAAGAGTGCCCTCACCCTGCCCTCTTCCGCAAGCAGGAGAGGAAATCACAGAAGGAAGACACATGCAGAACGCTCCGGTTACGCCCGCCCGCATCATGCAGCTCGGCATGGGCTTCATGGCGTCGAAGACCTTCCTCAGCGCCGTCGAGCTCGGGGTCTTCACGGCTCTTGCCGACGGCCCGCTCGAGGCGGAAGAGCTGCGGCGCCGCCTGGGCCTCCACGCGCGCAGCGCCCGCGACTTCTTCGACGCGCTCGTCGCGCTCGGCATGCTCGAGCGCGACGCGGCCGGCCGCTACGCGAATACGGCGGAGACCGGCCTCTATCTCGACCGGGGCAAGCCCGGCTATGTCGGCGGCCTCCTCGAAATGCTGAACGCCCGCCTCTACGGCTTCTGGGGCGCGCTCACCGAGTCCTTGCGGACGGGCGAGCCGCAGAACGAATCGAAGGGCGGCGGCGACACCTTCGCGGCGCTCTACGCCGATCCGGCGCGGCTCGAAAGCTTTCTCGCCGGCATGACGGGCGCCAGCCTTGCCAATGCCGCGATCATGGCGCACGCCTTTCCCTGGCAGGATTATCGAACCGTGATCGACATCGGCGCGGCGCAGGGCTGCCTGCCCGTGCAGCTCGCGCTCGCGCATCCGCACCTCAGCGGCGGCGGCTTCGACCTTCCCGCGGTTCGCAGCGTCTTCGAGCGCTATGTCCGCGATCACGGCCTCGCCGACCGGCTCCGCTTCTTCCCCGGCGACTTCATGCGCGACGAGCTGCCGCGCGCCGACGTGCTCGTCATGGGCCATATCCTCCACGATTGGGATTTGCCGACGAAGAAGGCGCTGCTGGCGAAGGCGCATCGGGCGCTGCCGGGGGGCGGCGCGCTCATCGTCTACGACATGATCATCGACGACGACCGCCGGACCAACGCGGCGGGGCTGCTGATGAGCCTCAACATGCTGATCGAGACGAAAGGCGGCTTCGACTACACCGGCGCCGAGTGCATGGGCTGGATGCGCGAGGCGGGCTTCCGCGATACCCGCGTCGCGCCGCTCGCCGGCCCGCATTCGATGGTGATCGGGATGAAGTGAACCCGCGGCGGGACTCCGCCATCGGCCGGCGCGCCGACCGCGGCTGCGACAGCGGTGGAACGATCGCCGCCGGCCGCGGCGTTCCGCATGGAGAGGCTGAGGAGACGAGGCACGCCATGATCGGGATCGACGATCTCCGCACGCTCGCTGCGACCGAGGCGACGCCCGCGGTTTCGATGTTCATGCCGACCCATATCGCCGGCCGCGAAATCCGCCAGGATGCCATCCGCCTGCGACGCCTGGTCGGTGCCGCGCTCTAACGCCTCCTCGCCAGCGGATGCCGCCGGCCCGCGGCGGCGGCGCTGTTGAAGCCGGCTCGAACGCTGAGCGATGACGGCGAGTTCTGGCGTCATCAGAAGCGCGGCCTCGCCGTGTTCGCGGCGCCGGGGACGTTCCGCTTTTTCCGGGTGCCATTCGCGCTCGACGAGGCCGTGGCGGTCGGGCGGCGCTTCGTCATAAGGCCGCTGCTGCCCTTGATGCAGAAGCAAGACGCCTTTCTCATTCTGGCGCTCTCGGCGGTGCCGCGCCGAGGGCGCCGATCTTTGGGGCCGATACGACGACGGCGCGCAGCGGGTGGTCGCGCATGCGCGGCGGGAAGCCGAGGACGACGATCTCCTCGACTACGCCGCGGCGCAGACGCTGCGCCAGGGCGGCATGGTCGCCATGGTGCCGAGAGAGGCGCTGCCCGGTGCCGGCGTCGCCGCCGCCTTGCTGCGCTATTGAGGAACGAGCGAGCGGGCGCTCCCTAGGGGCGGGGCTTTCGGCCGTCGCGCGGCCACGCATTCACGGCGCAAAAGTCGTTTTGCTCCGGGCCGCGGCCCGTATAACGTTCGCCTCCCCACAGCGCGTGACCGCCCGCTGCCGCGGCGAGCCGGGAGCGGACGGCGCGCTGCCCGCCATTCCGCTTCACTGGACGCCGCCCCATGACGAAGCTCTGCGTCTTCATCACCTCGCCTCTCGAGGCAGAACATGTCGCGCGCATTCGCGCCGTCGATCCCGCGCGCCTCGACATCGTTTGCGAGCCCGACCTCTGGCCGCCCATCCGCTACGTCGCCGACCATGTCGGCCACCCCTTCACGCGCAGCCCGGATCAGGAGCGGCGCTGGCGCGAGGCGCTGGCGCGCGCCGACATTCTTTGGGACCTGCCGCGCAAGCGCGAGGATGCGGCGCTGGCGCGCCGCCTCAAATGGGTGCAGACGACCTCGACCGGCGTCGGCCAGAGCGTCAAGGCGCTCGGGCTCCAGGATTCCGATGTGCTGGTGACGACGGCGCGCGGCGTCCATGCCGGCCCGCTCGCCGAATTCGTCTTCATGGCGCTCCTCGCCCATTGGCGCGGCCTCGCCCATCTGCAAGCGGAGCAGCGGCAGCATCGCTGGCTGCGCTATTGCGGCCGCGAAGTCGCGGGCCGCGTCCTCGCGATCGTCGGCGCGGGCGATCTCGCCCGCGGCATCGCGCAGCGGGCGCGCGCTTTCGAGCTGCGCAGCATCGCGGTGGCGCGCCATGCCGAGAAGGGGCGGGCGCATAACGCGCTCTTCGACGAGATCAGGCCGGCCTCCGCGCTTCACGCCACGCTCGCCGAGGCCGATGCGACGATCGTCACCGTGCCGCATACGGCCGAGACCGAGCGGATGATCGACGCCGCGGCCTTCGCGGCAATGCGCAAGGGCTCGGTCTTCGTCAACATCGCGCGCGGGCAGGTGGTGGACGAGGAGGCGCTGATCGCCAATCTGCGCAGCGGCCATCTCGGCTTCGCGGCGCTCGATGTCGCGACGATCGAGCCGCTGCCGCCCGACAGCCCGCTCTGGGATCTGGAGAACGTCCTCATCAGTCCGCACTCGGCCTCGACGGTGGTGACGGAGAACGCGAAGATCACCGAGATTTTCTGCGAGAACCTCCGGCATTACCTCGCGGGCCGCACGGATCTCATGCGCAACATCCTCGACAAATCCCTGCTGTATTGACCGGGGTTCAAGGGGCCGCCGCTTCGAGCTCGTCGAGGATGGGGCAGTCCGGACGATTGTTGCCGTGGCAGCGCGCGGCGAGGTCGGCGATCGTGTTGCGGATCGCCGTCATCTCGGCGATCTTGCGGTCGAGCTCGGCGACACGCGCGAGGGCGAGGCGCTTCACCTCCCGGCTCGCCCGCTTGCGGTCGCGATAGAGCGCGAGCAGCGCGGCGATGTCCTTGAGGGAGAAGCCGAGGCCGCGCGCCCGGTGGATGAAGCGCAGGGTGCGGATATCCGCCTCGTCATAGCTCCGGTAGCGGTTCTCGAGCCGCTCGGCCGGCGCGATGAGGCCGATCTCCTCGTAGAAGCGGATGGTCTTGGGCGGCACGCCCGTGCGCGCCGCCGCCTCGCCGATCGTCATCGCGCCATTCGCCTTCATCTCAGCGCCTCCTTCGCGGCGGCCGGCCGCCAGCGGCGCAGCAGCAGCGCGTTCGCGACGACGCTCACCGAGGAGAGCGCCATGGCGGCGCCGGCGATCATCGGGCTCAGGAGCCCGATCGCCGCCAGCGGCATACCGACCACATTGTAGAAGAACGCCCAGAAGAGGCCCTGGCGGATCTTGCGGTAGGTGGCGCGGCTGACCCGGATCGCATCGGCGATGAGCAGCGGGTCGCCGCGCATCAAGGTGACGCCCGCGGTCTCCATCGCCACATCGGCGCCCGTCCCCATGGCGATGCCGATATCGGCGGCGGCCAGTGCCGGCGCGTCGTTGACGCCGTCGCCGACCATGCCGGTGCAGTGCCCTTCGGCGCGCAGGCGCTCGATTTCGGCGGCCTTCCCCTCCGGAAGTACGCCCGCCATCACCCGCTGGACCCCGAGCTCGGCCGCGACGGCGGCGGCGGTGCGCTCGTTGTCGCCGGTGAGGAGCACGGTCGCGATGCCGGCCTCATGGAGGCGGCGCACGGCCTCGCGCGCGCCAGGCTTCACCGGATCGGCGACGGCGATGACGCCCAGAAGCTGCGGCGCCGGGGTCAGCGCTGCCGCCCACATCACCGTCCGTCCGCGCGCTTCGAGGGCTCGCGCCGCGGCTTCCAGCGGGTCCGTCGAGACGCCGTTCTCGGAGAGGAGACGGCGATTGCCGAGGGCGAAGCGGCGGCCGCCGAGCGCCGCCGTCAGACCCTTGCCGGTATGGCTGCGGAATTCGGAGAGCACCGGCAAGTCCTGCCCTTCCGCGCGATGCCGGATGGCGCGCGCGAGCGGGTGCTCGCTGCCGCTCTCCGCCGCGGCGGCGAGGCGCAGCAGCTCGTCCTCGGCGATCCCGAGGGGCACGATCTCGGTCACGGCGGGCTTGCCCGCGGTGAGGGTGCCGGTCTTGTCGAGCACGATCGTGTCGAGCCGATGCGCGTTTTCCAACGCCTCGGCGTCGCGGATGAGGATGCCGGCCCGCGCCGCGACGCCGGTGCCGACCATCAGCGCCGTCGGCGTCGCGAGGCCGAGCGCGCAGGGGCAGGCGATGACCAGCACCGCGACGGCCGCAAGGATCGCGGCGGCGACATCGCCGGTCGCGAACCACCAGCCGACGAAAGCCGCGAGGGCGATGGCGAGGACAACCGGCACGAAGATGGCGGCGACGCGGTCGACGAGGCGCTGCACCGGCGCCTTCTTCGCCTGTGCCGTCTCGACGAGGGCGATGATGCGCGAGAGCGTCGTCTCCTTGCCGACGGCGCGCGTCTCGACGCGCAGCAAGCCGCTGCCGTTGATGGAGCCGGCGGTGACGCGGGCGCCTGCCGATTTCACGACGGGCAGGCTTTCGCCGGTGATGAGGCTCTCATCCGCCTCGCTCTGCCCGGAAAGGACGAGGCCGTCGACCGGCAGCCTTTCGCCGGGCCGCACGACAACGACGTCGCCGATGGCGATGGCATCGACCGGCACCTCGATCTCGCCGCCCTCGCGCTCGATCCGGGCGCGCTCCGGCCGCAGCGCCGTCAGCGCGCGGAGCGCGGCGGTGGTGGAGCGCTTGGCGCGCCCCTCCAGCCACTTGCCGAGGAGCACGAGGGCGATGACGATCGCCGCCGCCTCGAAATAGAGGTGCCGCCCCATGCCGGCGGCGAGGAGATAGAGGCTGAGGAAATAGGCCGCCGAGGTGCCGAGCGCGACGAGCAGATCCATGTTTCCGGTCCCCGCCCTCAGCGCCTTCCAGGCGGCGCGGTAGAAGCGGGCGCCGAGGACGAACTGGACCGGCGTCGCCAGCGCGAGCTGGAGCCAGCCCGGCAGCGGCACGCCCAGCATGGGGAGGAGGAGCGGCGCGGAGAGCGCCAGCGCCGCGGCGACGCGCCCGCTCTCCCGGCGCAGCCGCTTTTCCTCGTCGGCGGCGACGTGACGGTCGCGCTCGGCGTCGCCCGTGAGGAGCTCGGCCTCGTAGCCGGCGCGCCGCACGGCGGCGATGAGGTCGGCGGGGCGAAGGAGGCCGGCGAGACCCTCGACGGCGGCTCTCTCGCTCGCGAGATTGACCTCGGCGCGCGTCACCCCCGCAACGCGGCGGAGCGCCGTCTCGACGCGCCCGGCGCAGGTGGCGCAGGTCATGCCGGAGATGGCGAGCACGCGCCGCTCATGGGGAACGGCGTAGCCCGCGCGCTCGACCGCCTCGGCGAGATCGGCCGGGCCGGCGCGCGCCGGATCGTACTGCACCTCCGCCTGCTCGGCCGCGAGATTGACCGAGGCGTGCACGCCGGGCAGGCGCGACAGCGCCGTCTCGACGCGGCCGGCGCAGGTGGCGCAGCTCATGCCTTCGATCGGCAGGATGACGCGTTCGCGGGCGGCGGCGATGGTCTCGGCCGTGCTCATTTGGCTCTTCCCGACCCTCCTCTACGAGAGCCGTGCCCCGTAGCCCGCCGCCTCGACCGCGGCGATGAGCGCCGCGGGAGCGGCGGTGCCGCCCACCATCGCCCGGCCGCCCGCGAGGTCGACGTCGACGCGGCTGACGCCGGGGACGCGCGACAAGACGCGCTGCAGCGTCGCGGCGCAGCCCGAGCAGGTCATGCCGGTGACGGCCAGCACCGTCCCCGAGGCGGGAGTGTCATGCGAGCGATTTGCATCCATGGCCGATCCTCATCCTTCCAGCTTACTGGAGGGAATATGGGGCTTCCCGCCGCTGGAAGGTCAAGGCCCGGTCGCTACGACGAGGTCCGGCGACCTGGCCATCCGGCGGATATGAAGCGGAGGGCGGCGGCGCCATATTCGCTGCCATGCAGCCACCGAAAGAGAGCGCCATGACTCCCTCCGCTAATCCCGTCGCCGCCTTTTCCGAGCATCTCGCGGGCCTCGTCGAGCGCGCGGCCGACAGCGTCGTCGCCGTCGAGAGCGGCAGCCGCTGGCCGGCGAGCGGCATTCACTGGCGCCCCGGCCTCGTCGTGACGGCGGAGGAGGCGCTGGCCCGCGACGACGAGATCACCCTCGCACTGCCGGGCGGGCGCTCGCTCCCGGCTTCGCTCGTCGGGCGTGATCCCACGACCGATGTCGCGCTGCTCCGCTTCGAGCCCGGCGACCTCCCCGCCGCCGCGCTCGGCGATGCCGGCGCGGCGCGCGCCGGCAGCATCGTCGTCGCCGTCGGCAGCCATGACGGCGCGCCTGCCGCCGCGCTCGGCCTCGTCGCGGTCGCCGGCGGTCCGTGGGAGAGCCGGCGCGGCGGCACGATCGACCTGCTGATGCGGCTCGATCTGCGCCTTCCTCCGGGCGCCGAGGGAGGCGCCCTCATCGACGCGGAGGGGCGCGTCCTCGGCATGGCCGTGTCCGGCCCGCGCCGGCGCGCGCTCGCCATTCCGCGCTCGACGATCGACCGCGTCGTCGATCAGCTCCTCGCCAAAGGCCGCATTCCGCGCGGCTATCTCGGCGCCGGCCTGCACGCGGTGGCGCTCGGGACGCGCAAAGGCGAGGCGCCCGCGTCAGAGCGCAAGGGCGGGATCCTCGTCGTCAGCCTCGATCCCGAGGGGCCGGGCGCCCGCGCCGGCCTCCTGATCGGCGACGTCATTCTCGCCTGGAACGGGACGCCGGTGGCGCGCGTGCGCGATGTCATGCGCCTCCTCGGCGCCGACAGCGTCGGCGGCACGGTCAGGCTGGCGCTGCTGCGCGGCGGCGCCTCGGCCGCTCTCGATGTCGTCATCGGCGAGCGGATGGCGGCGGAGCGCTGACGCCTTGGCCGGCACGGCATCGCGGCCTCTCTCTGTCGCCCTCCGGACGCGCGATCACGCCTGGCGCCGCGCTCTGGAGAGCCGCTTGAGAGGCGCTGCGGGCATCGCCCTCGTCGCCGGCGCCGGAGCGGCCGAGGAGGACGAGCCCTGCGACGTCCTCATCGCGGATTGGCGGGACGCCGACGGCTTCCCGGCGCTTCCGCCGCGCGCTCGGCCGCCGGCCTGGATCGCGCTGATCGACAAGGAGGCGGAGGCGATCGCGGCGCTCCGCGCCGGCGCCGATGCCGTGCTGCGCCTCGCCGCTGATCCGGCCGCCACGGTCGCCGCGATTGCCGCGATCGGCGGCGCCGCGCGGCCGAGAGCGCCCGAGGATAGCGAGCGTCCCGCGCTGACGCCGCGCGAGATCGAGATCCTGGGCGCCCTCGCCGACGGCGCCTCCAACAAGGCGATCGCCCGCCGCCTCGGCCTTTCCTTCCACACCGTCAAGTTCCATGTCGCCGCCATTCTTGCGAAGCTTGGCGCCGAGAGCCGGACCGAGGCGGTGGCGCAGGCCGCGCGCCTCGGCCTCGTCATGCTCTGAGCCGCCGATCCTCAGCGTTCTCTCAACCTACGGCCAATTGCCGTCATTGCGAGCAACGCGAAGCAATCCAGGAGCCCGCGCCATGGATTGCTTCGTCGGCTTCGCGTCCTCGCAAAGACGAAGCCCGGAACGTGCGGTGGTCAGCGCCCTTAAAGCCGCCCCGCCTCGATGAAGCGC
>JAJPHB010000133.1 GCA_021325525.1 Alphaproteobacteria bacterium | reverse complement strand
TCGCCATCGACGCCAAGGCGACGGGACCCGGCCGCTGGGAAGTCTTCACCCATGGCGGCCGTCGCGCGACGGGTCTGGAGGCAGTCGCCTGGGCGCGGCGCATGGCGGCGCTCGGCGCGGGCGAGATCCTCCTCACCTCGATGGATCGCGATGGCACCAAGGCGGGCTTCGACCTCGCCCTCACCCGCGCGGTTGCCGATGCCGTTCCGGTGCCGGTCATCGCCTCCGGCGGCGTCGGCACGCTCGAACATCTCGTCGAGGGCCTCCGCGAGGGCCATGCCTCGGCCGTGCTTGCCGCCTCCATCTTCCATTTCGGCACCTACCGCATCGCCGAGGCCAAGGCGTATCTGGCGCGGGCCGGGATCCCGATGCGGCTGTGAGGACGGTTTCGCACACCTCCGATGCCCCCACGCTGCCTCACCCGCACGCGTCGCAAAGCGGGAGAGGGTGTAGGGAGGGGGTTTGCGGAGGGGGCGGCGCGCCAGAAGAGCTTCGCGTCTTCGCGCCTTCGTGGTTAAAACATCCCTGAATGTCCCGACCCGATCACGCGCTGGATGAACTCCACCGGACGATCGCCGCTCGCCGCGGCGCCGATCCGGCCAGCTCATACACGGCGAAGCTGCTGGCGCGCGGCACGGCGAAAATCGCCCAGAAGCTCGGCGAGGAGGCAGTCGAGGCCGTCATCGCGGCGACGCGCGGCGAACGGTCGGCGCTCATCGGCGAAAGCGCCGATCTGCTTTACCACCTGCTCGTGCTCTGGGCCGATGCCGGGATCGATCCCGAAGAGATCTGGGCGGAGCTGCGACGCCGCGCCGGCGTCTCCGGACTTTCCGAAAAAGCCGCGCGCACGGCAAAAGACGGAGGCGGATGATGGCTTACGACCCGAACAATATCTTCGCCCGCATCCTGCGCGGCGAGATCCCCTGCCGGAAAGTGTACGAGGACGAGCACGTTCTCGCCTTCCACGACATCAACCCGCAGGCGCCCACCCATATCCTCGTCATTCCGAAGGGCGCCTATGTCTCGCTCGATGATTTTTCCGAGCGGGCGAGCGATAGGGAGCTGTCAGCCTTTCTCCGCGCGCTCGGCCGGATCGCGCGCGAGCAGGGCGCGGCGAGGACAGGCTATCGCGTTCTCGCCAATCATGGGCGCGACGCGCGTCAGGAAGTGCCGCACTTCCATGTCCATATTTTCGCCGGCCGCGACCTCGGCCGGATGATTGGAAAGGCGCCCAGCGGCTAAGAAGCGGTGCCGGGCCTCGACTCAGCGTCGCAGCAGCGACGTCAGCCGCTCCGGGACGGGCTCTTCGAGCACGTGATCATAGAGCGCCTCGAGCAGCGCGCGACCGTTGGTAGCGCCCGAGAGGAAGTGCTCAATCTGGACGGAGACAGGCAGAAGTTCGGCGAGGATCTCGGCATCCTCCATGGGCGCGTCCTCCTTAGGAGCGACGGCGACCGCAGCGCACGGATGGGGCATTTGCGAAGAATCCGTTCCAATCAGACACAATAGGAAACACCGGCCGGCGGCCAGTCACTCCCTGTTACGGAAAATAACATTCTGTAACAAATGGTCAACAGAAGGCCCACATCATAGCCGCATGCGCGGCGCGCATGGAACGAAGCGCTCTATGTCGCGTTTGCGTTTCTCGCCTCTCAGCTCAATTCGGATTCGAGGGCGGCACCGGAAACGGTCTCACCCCAAAGCCACGGAAGGGGAAGGCCCGCTCTGCCGGGGGACGGTCGTCCGGGCGGGCCATGCCGAAAGAGAGGGAGGAATTGCCGTTCCGGAACAGCGTCATCGAGCCGGAATCTCCGCGGCGCGGCGCGGTGAGCCCATCGGCCAGCGCATCGGGATCCGTGAAGCGGGCGCTGCCGTCGCGGTTGTTGCCGCTCTGATTGTCGAAGGTGAAGGCGTGTGCGCTTCCCGGCAGGGAGATTGCGAAAATGAGCAGCACGGCATAAAGCGGTTTCATCGCGGCCTCATCGGACGATCCGAGGGGACCTTAGCACGGCGCGAAATCGGCGCCAAACGCAGCACCGTTTGCGAGAATCGCCGCCAGCCTCGCTCGGATCGGCGGAGCAGAGAACCTTAAAACTGGTAGCGCCGCAGCCCGCCATCCACGGGGATGACCGTGCCGGTGATGTAGCGCGCGAGGGGCGAGGCGAGAAAGACGGCGAGGACGGCCAGATCCTCGGGCTCGCCATAGGCGCCGACCGGGATTTCCTGCTCGGCGAAGCGCCGCCGCTCCTCGGGCGGGTAGTTGCGGCGGATCTGCTCGCTCATGATGCGGCCGGGCGCGATCGAATTGACCGTGATGCCGTGGCGCCCGACCTCGCGCGAGAGGCCTTTCGCCCACGAATGCACGGCGGCCTTGGCGGCGAAGGCAGCGTTGATGCGGTCGGGCTCGGACTTGCCGGTGATGTTGATGATGCGGCCCCATTTCTGCGCAATCATTTCCGGCAGCACGGCGTGGGCGAGCTGCCGCTGGCGCGTGAAGTTGAGCGTCATCGCCTCGACCCAGCGCTCCTCGGGCGCGTCGATCGGCAGCGGCCGGCTGCCGCCCGCACAATTGACGAGGATGTCGATGCCGCCGCCCAACCCCTGCGCCGCCGCGGCTGCGATGCGCGCCGGCGCTCCCTCCTCCATCAGATCGGCGGCGATGGTCGCGGATCGCTCGCCGCCCGCAGCGGCGATCTCCGCGGCAGCGTCGTCGAGAAGATTGCGGCGGCGGGCGACGATGGCGAGTCGCACGCCTTCCGTCGCGAGCGCGCGGGCGATGCCGCGGCCGATCCCCATGCTGGCGCCGGTGACCAGCGCCCTCTTGCCGGCGAGCTGCAAATCCATGGCATCACCTCCGAGGCCGCGAAGCTGCGGCATGGTAGCGCCGCCTGCCACGGCGCGCATGGCCGATCTCGGCGGCATGCTTGACCCTCGCCGCCCTGCCCGGTAGAGGGTGACCCGAGGGCCGCCCCAGCGGCGGCGCCATCCGAGGATGTCGCGTGACCTTGCTCGCAGCCCTGGTTCCCACCTGGCTCGACCTCGCCGGCTTTGCCGGCGTGCTCTTCGCCGGCGCGGTGATGATGCTGTGCGGGCGGGTCCTCACCGGCGCCAAGACCGTGCCGGAGCTGGA
>JAJPHB010000092.1 GCA_021325525.1 Alphaproteobacteria bacterium | reverse complement strand
CTAGGTTCCGAACTTCGATCGTGACCTGTCGTCTTTTTTAATCTGCGGTTGGGCGGAACAGGTGGCCCGGCGGGGGTGTTCATCGGAGGGCATATCCGATTACCTCATGCAACCGCGGAAGGGACATGAGCGGACGAAGCGAAGCGCAGAGCTACCGGGCCTGGCTGTCGGATCGGTTCCTCCCGGCCCGTTGGAAGGCGGCCTCGCCGGCGCCGCTTCCGTCCTCCCGCGGCATGCTCGAAGGCGCCGTGCGCGGCCTCGAACTCGTCATTCGCCGCGCCTTGCACATCTATGAGTTCACCGCCGACCGCGAGTGCATCTTTCGCCTCGGTCTCACCGTCGCCGAGGACGAGGTCACTCTCGGCGACGGCACCGAGATCGTTCCGGGCGACCCCATTCTCGAGCTCCACCTCTGGAACGAGCAGCTCCCCGCCATCCCGCGCGAAGGCCCGCGCATCGCCTGGGGGCTGGTGATGCGCGACCGCGCCCTTCATTCGCTGCGCCTCCTGGCGGCGCATCTGCGCGACGACGGCGCCTATCCCGGCGTCAAGGCGCTGCGCGGCGAAGCCGCCTTCACCAGCCGCATCGGTCGCCGCCAGATGGTGCGCGTCGCCCGCCGCTACGGCTTCGAGATGTTCCAGGGCAATACGCCGCTGCACCGGCGCTTCCGCTTCTTCTGGGAAAACTTTCTCATCTGGGGCCTCGTCTGGGCCTTCAACCCCGGCGGGTTGCGCGGCAAGAGCCTCATCAAGGAGCGTTTCGAGCTCTGGATCTCCCGTGAGGTCCTTGTTTCCCGCTATGCCGGCCCGCCGGCGCGCCCGCCGAGCAGGAGGTGCACGGGCGCCATGTCGTCTTCGGGCATCCTCGGCTGAGGAGCGAGATTCCGCTCGATCGCTGAGCGGCTTGGGTCGCGCGCCTTTCGGCGCCGCGATGGCGTGATGGCGAGGGGAGCGCTATTCTTCCGCCGCACGCCGGCTCCGGCGGCGCACGCAACGCTGACGCTCATGAAGAACTACCTCGTCCTCGTTCTCGTCCTCATCGCGGCGGCGCTGCTCGGCGAGTTCGTCTTCGCCTTCGCGGATTGGAACAAGACCCAGGCCTGCGCCACCGCCGGGGGGCGCAACTGCGCGCCGCGCGTCATGCTGAGCCGCTGACGCTCAGGATGCGCGGCGAATGCGGGTCCGCTGCGTCAGTACGACGCAGCCCATGACGGCGAGGGCGGCGAGGACCGTGGCGGCGGACACGGCCTCGCCGAGCAGAGTCGCCGACCAGACGAGCGTCAGGACGGGCTGTGCGAGCTGGATCTGGCCGATGCGGGCGACCCCGCCGAGGGCGAGGCCGCGATACCAGGCGAAAAAGCCGAGGAACATGCTGATTGCGGAGACATAGGCAAAGCCGAGCCAGGCGAGCGGGCCCGCGGCAAGGCCGGTCTCGGCGGCCCGCAGGGCCACGACCGGCAGCAGCGGCGGCGCGCTCAGGACGAGCGCCCAGGAGATGACCTGCCAGCCGCCGAGCTCGCGCGCGAGAACGCCGCCTTCGGCATAGCCCCAGGCGCCGAGCGCGACCGCGACCAGGATGAATCCGTCGGCGAGCTGTGGGCGCCCGGCGCCTTGGATCGCGGCAAAGACGAGCACGGCGGCGAGGCCGAGGCCGGAGGCCGCCCAGAAGGCGAGGGATGGCCGCTCGCCGCCGCGCAGCACGCCCATGATGGCGGTCGCCATCGGCAGCAGCCCGACGACGACGGCGCCATGCGCGGCCGGCACGGTTTCGAGGGCGAGGGCGCTGAAGAGCGGAAAGCCGAGGACGCAGCCGAAGCCGACGATCGCGAGCCCGGGCCAGAGCCGGCGCGGCGGCGGTGCCTGGCGCCGGGCCAGCAGAAGCAGCGCCGCGAGACAGCCCGCGACGATGGCCCGTCCGAGGCCGACGACGGTGGCGTCGAGGCCGGTCAAGGCGAGCCGCGTCGCCGGCAGCGTGAAGGAGAAGGCGAGCGTGCCGAGCGCGCCCCAGATCCAGGCGGCGACGGGTTTGGATGCGGGCCGCGAAAACGCTTTCTCGGCGGCTGGAATAGCGTTACTTGTATCGTCCATGAAAGACGGTAACAGCTTGGATCGCGTTATTCAACACCTGCGCGCCGAGATCGCCGGATCGCCGGCGGGAAGCCGGCTTCCGTCGGTGCGCGCGCTCATGTCCCGGCACGGGGTGGGCCCGGTGACCGTCCAGCGCGCCTTCGACCGGCTGGCCGGCGAAGGCGTTATCGACGCGCAACCGGGACGCGGCACCTTCGTCGCCCCGCGCGAGGCGCCCGCCGCCGGCGACTTCGCCTGGCAAAGCGGCGCGCTCGGCGCGGGTCGGGTGTCGGCCGATGCCTTGGGCGAGCTCGTTTCCGTGCCGCCCGTCGGCACTCTCGCCCTCAGCGCCGGATACCCGCCGCCCGAGTTGCAGGCCCTGCCGCAGCTCGCGGCGGCAATGCAGCGCGCGCTTCGCCGGCCCGGCGTCTGGGATCGCCTGCCGCCCGCCGGGCTGGAGCCTCTGCGCGCGTGGTTCGCGAGCGAGATCGGCGGCGGCTTCGCCGCGAACGACATCATCATCTGCGCCGGCGGGCAGTCGGCGATCGGTACGGCCTTCCGCGCCCTCGCCGAGCCCGGCGCGGCGATCCTCATGGAATCGCCGACCTATATCGGCGCGATCACGGCGGCGCGCGCGGCGGGGCTGAAGCCGGTACCGGTCCCCGGGGACGCGGAGGGAGTCGATCCCGATCTGCTGGGAGCCGCGCTGGCGCGTTCGGGCGCACGCGTCGTCTATTGCCAGCCGGCCTTTGCCAACCCGTCCGGCGCGGTTCTCTCAGCGCCGCGCCGCGCCGCACTCCTCGAGCGGCTGGCCAGTGCCGGCGCCTTCCTCGTCGAGGACGATTGGGCGCGCGATTTCGGCCTCGACGGACCGCCGCCGGCGCCGCTCATCCGCGCCGACCGCGACGGCCATATCGTCTATATTCGTTCGCTGACGAAATCGGCGGCGCCAGGCCTGCGCATCGCCGCCATCGCTGCGCGCGGCGCCGCCATGCAGCGCCTGCGTTCGATCCGCACTATCGACGATCTCTTCCTCGCGGGTCCGATGCAGGAGGCGGCGCTGCAACTGGTGACGGCGCCCGCCTGGCCCCGCCATTTGCGCAGGCTGCGGAGCGCGCTCCGCGCCCGGCGCGACCATCTCGCCGCGTCTCTCCGCCGGCAGTTCGGCGCCGCGAGCCTGCCGCTCGTCCCGGCGGGCGGGCTCCATCTCTGGCTGCACTTGCCGCCTGCCGTCTCCGATCGCGATCTTGCGGCTAGCGCGCGTGCGGCGGGACTTCTCGTCAGCCCCGGCCGGCCCTGGTTTCCGGCGGAACCGACCGGCTCCTTCCTCCGCCTCAGCTTCGCGGCGGCGCCGCCGGACGCGCTCGACCGCGGCGTCACGATTCTGGCTGGGCTCGTCGGCTTCGACAGGCAGGCCGAGCAGACGGTGTTTACTTAGCTGACGGCGGGGGAATCACGCCGTTCTCGTGCACAACAGCATGGATCGGATGGCCGCATTGAGGTCCGACGCCATTCATGATGGGAACACCTCATGAACAGCAATGTTGGCAACGACCCGGTCTTGACGCGATTTCGTGCGGCGCTCGAGGAGCTGTACGGCGATCGCCTCGAGCGGGTAGTCCTGTTCGGTTCCCGGGCGCGGGGCGACAATCGCACGGATTCCGACTACGACGTTGCGGTATTCATCAGAGAGCTCGGCGACCGCTGGGAAGAGGTCGACCGCATCGGGTCGGTGACGCGGATATCATCGACGACACCGGCGCTGTGATCCACGCCATGCCCTACCGCGCAGGGGCCGGACTCGATCGTGCCACTCGAGCGAGTGGAGGCCGCGATTGCGATCGCCACGCGGTTCGTCGAATGTGTGGCCGCGCTTTTGCGATGAGCGCGGGCTGCGCGGCGGGTCACAAGCGCGGGCAAGCGAAGCCTTACGTTGCCATCGACAGTGCCGGTTCGAGTGTAAGCGCTCAGACCTGAATATAGCAGAGCGTGCCGATGGCGATGGTGAAGGCGGTCATCAGCAGCATGGCGGCGATGCGCTCGGCCCGGCTCCAATGCTTCCAATCCGCTTGAATGTCGCGCATGAGGGCGAAGGTCCTCGAAGAGAATGTGCTTACCATGCCGCAATCCTTCGGCTCGAGCTGTGATCCGCATCACGCTGCCACGCGATTTTGCCGGAATTTGGGCGACGACCGTGTGGCGGAATTCGGAACGGGCGAGCTCTGGAGTTTATTCCGGGAGGCGACCGCAGCGGCGGTTCCTTGACCGCTCCGTGGCGGCTTCGGCATGCTGGCCCGAGGCGGCGGCGGAGGGCCGCGAGGTGGGAGGGCGAGATCATGGCGTATCATCCGCTCGCGGATCCACCGCAGGCGCCGCGCACGATCTATGGCGACACGGGCGAGCCGGCGCCGGCAACCCCGCCTCTCGACGGCGATGTCGAGGCCGATCTCGCCATCATCGGCGGCGGCTTCACCGGGCTTTCCGCCGCCCTTCACGCGGCCGAGCAGGGGCTCCGCACCGTCCTTCTCGAAGCGCGCGAGATCGGGTTCGGCTCCTCGGGCCGCAACGAAGGGCAGATCGTCCCGGCGATGAAGCAGGAGCCGGCGCATGCCGAACGCAGCTTCGGGCGCGAGCGCGGGCAGCGCCTCATGGAGGCGGCGGGGGCGGGGCCGGATGTCGTCTTCGGGCTCATCCAGCGCTTCTCCATCGACTGCGCCGCGGCGCGCTGCGGCATCATCACCGCGGCGCATTCGCCGGCGAGCCTCGAACGGATGCGGCAGCGCACGGAATTCTGGCAGGCGCGCGGCGCCCCGGTCGAGTTCCTCGACCGCGCGCGGGCGGCGGCGATGATCGGCGGGGTGGGATATCTCGGCGGCTCGCTCGACCACCGTGGCGGCGTCCTCAATCCGCTGGGATATGCGCGCGGCCTCGCCCGTGCCGCGCAGAGCCTCGGCGCCCGCATCCACGGACAAAGCGCGGCGACGAGCATCGCGCCCGCTTCGGGCGGCTGGCGCGCCGCTTGCGCGACCGGCTCCGTCACCGCCCGCTCGGTGCTCATCTGCACCAATGCCTATACGAGCGATCTGTGGCCGGCGCTCGGCCGCACCATCGTTCCGGTGCGGGCCTATCAGCTCGTGACCGCGCCGCTCGGCGAGAATGTCCGCCGCACGATCCTGCCCGGAGGACAGGCGCTGAGCGACACGAAGCGCGTCATGATCGGCATGCGCCGCTATGCCGATGGCCGGCTGCAGCTCGGCGGCGGCGGCGTCACGACCGGGCCCGACCGGCCGCCCCCTTTCGCGCAGGTGGAAAAGGCCCTGCGCCGGCTCTTCCCGCAGATCGGCGAGCTGCGCTGGGAGGCGTCGTGGAGCGGCTGGATGGCGATGACGCCGGACCGCTATCCGCGGCTGCACGAGCTGGCGCCCGGCCTGCTCGCCGGCTTCGGCTATAACGGCCGCGGCGTCTCCATGGGAACGCTGATGGGGCGCGAGCTCGCCAAGCGCGCGGCCGGCGCGGCGCTCGACGAGCTTGCGGTCCCGGCGACGCCGATGCGGCCCATCGCCGGGCATGCCCTGCGCCGTGCGGTCGTCTTCGCACGGCTCCGATATTATCGACTCCGCGATGCGCTCGACACGCTTCACGGGTGAATCGGCGAAGCCGGCAGGCGTTTACGGCCCGCGATCCTGCGAAGAGGCTGGCTCATGCAGCGCGACCGGTTCGGCGTCACCGACGACGGCACCCCCGTCGACCGCTATATTCTCGCCAATGCGCGGGGAATGCGGGTTTCGATCCTCACTTACGGCGCCGTCATCGCGGCGCTCGAAGTGCCCGATCGCGACGGGCGGCCGGCCAATGTCGTTCTCGGCCTGCCGACGCTCGAGGATTATCTCCGCCGCAGCCCGCATTTCGGGGCGCTGACCGGCCGCTTCGCCAACCGCATCGCGAATGGGCGCTTCGCGCTCGACGGCGTGGTCTACGAGCTGCCGCACAATGACGGCGCCAATACGCTGCACGGCGGAAATCGCGGATTCGACAAGGTCGTCTG
>JAJPHB010000005.1 GCA_021325525.1 Alphaproteobacteria bacterium | reverse complement strand
CTCGTCGACGAGGTTGCCGCGCGAGACATTGATGAAATAGGCCGAGGGCTTCATGCGGGCGAAGGCGGCGGCATTCATCAAGTTCTCGGTCTCGTCCGTGGCGACGGCGAGGCAGACGACGAAGTCGCTTTCGGCGAGGAGCTGAGGCAGATCGGTCTGTACCAGCCCCGCGGCGGTCGCCTTCGCATAGGGATCGGTGACCATCACCTTCATGCCGAGGGCGAGGCCGAGCTCGGCGAGATAGCGGCCGATCGCTCCATAGCCAATGATGCCGAGGGTGCTGCCGCGCAGCTGCCGGCCGCGGAGCGCCGCGGGCGCCGCCCCGGAATGATAGGCCGCTGCCTGGCGCGTGACGCCGCGCGCGAGATCGACGAGAAAACCGAGGACGAGCTCGGTCACGGCGGGCACGAAACCGGCGCTGGCGCGCGTCACGAGAATGCCGTTGGCGCTCGCCGCGGGAACGGCGACATTGCGGATATCGACGGCGCATCGGAGGAAGGCGACGAGATCGGGGAGCGCGGCGAATATCGCCGCCCCGCCCGGTGTCTGCCGGTCGGACACGATGATCTCGCACCCTTGCGCCGCGGCGATCAGCGCAGCGGCATCGAGCGGCGTCGCGCTCTCATGAAAGCGCACCGGCGCCAGAGCCGCAAGCCCCGCGAGCGCCTTCTCGCCATAATAGTTCCGCCGCATTTCCGGGGTGTGGGTAAGAAAAATCGTCATTTCGCCGGTCCTTGAGGGCAGGGCGCCGGCACAAGAAGAGGGGGCGCCGCGGCGGAGAGCCTATCGCCGGCCTGCGGCGCGAAGAAGGGCATTCTAAAAACCGCGGATTCCATTTACCTTGCCCGCCGATCGAAGGAGGAGCGGAAGCAAGGGGCGGGTGATGCGCCGTGAGCTGAGATATCCCGAAATGGCCGATCCGATGGTACGGCCGCGCTTCACCGGGATTCCGACATTCATGCGGACGACCCATTGCGAAGACCCCGCCGGCCTCGACATCGCGCTTGTCGGCGTTCCCTTCGATGGCGGCGTCACCAACCGGTCGGGCGCCCGCCACGGCCCGCGCGAGATCCGCAACCAGTCGAGCCTGATGCGGCGCATTAACCAGGCGAGCGGCATCGATCCCTACGCGCTGTGCCGGATCGGCGATGTCGGCGATGCCTGGGTCGAGAAGCCGTTCGAGCTCGAAGGCGCGCATCGCGAGATCGAGCAGGCCTTCGCCGAAATCCACGCCGCCGGTGCCGTTCCCGTTTCAGCGGGCGGCGACCATTCGATCACGCTGCCGATCTTTCGCGCCATCGCACGCCAGCGCCCGGTCGGAATGATCCATTTCGACGCGCATTGCGACACGGGCGACGATTATCTCGGCTCCAAATTCCATCACGGCGCACCGTTCCGCCGCGCCGTCGAGGAGGGTCTCCTCGACCCCAAGCGGACGATCCAGATCGGCATCCGCGGCGCCATCAACGACCGGGACGTCTGGCGCTTCAGCCATGACAGCGGCATGCGCGTCGTCTATATGGAGGAGTTCTACGACAGGGGGCCGAAGGCGGTCGTCGAGGAGGCGCTGCGCGTGGTCGGCGACGGCCCGACCTATGTCAGCTTCGATGTCGATGGCCTCGATCCGGTCTATGCGCCCGGCACCGGTACGCCCGAATGCGGCGGCATGACAGTGCTGGAAGCGCAGATCATGCTCCGCCGCCTCAAGGGGCTCAACCTCGTCGGCGGCGATGTCGTCGAGGTGGCGCCGCCTTTCGATCCGAGCGGCACGACGGCGCTCGTCGGGGCGACGAGCATGTACGAGATCCTCTGCGTCGTCGCCGCCTCGGTCGCGGCGCGCAAAGCGAAGTAGGGTGGGGCGGCGCCGCGGGGGCGCTGCCGTCAAGCGTCAACAGGGAGGTTCATCAGATGGATAGGCGTCTTCTTCTGGGTCTTATCGGCGGCGTCGCCTTGGCCGCGCTCGCGGCACCGGCTCCTGCGGCGGCCGAGACCGTCCGCATCGCGCATTCGACCTGGGTCGGCTACGGGCCGCTCTACATCGCGCGCGACAAAGGCTTCTTCAAGAAGCATGGCGTCGATGTCGACCTCGTCGTGATGGAAGAGCCGAAGGATCGCTTCCCGGCGATGCTCGCCAACAAGATCGACATGATCGCAAGCACCGTCGATACGGCGATCCTCTATTTGAAGAAGCCCGACGACTTCCGCTACGTCGTCGCGATCGACGATTCGAACGGCGGCGACGGCATCGTCGCCAAGAAGGAGATCAAGACGATCGCCGATCTTAAGGGCAAGAACGTCGCCTTCAGCGAAGGCTCGGTTTCGGAATTCTATCTCAACGTCCTGCTCGCGAAGGCCGGCCTCAAAGAGAGCGATCTGAAGCCGGTCAACATGGCGGCGCCCGAGGCGGGTGCGGCCTTCGTCGCCAGCAAGGTCGATGCGGCGGTAACCTGGGAGCCCTGGCTTTCGCGCGGCAAGAAGACGGATTTCGGCCATCTCCTCGTCGACAGCTCGACGACGCCCGGCCTCATCACCGACGTCATCATCACGACCAAGGATTTCGTCGCCAAGCACGCCAAGGCGACGAAGGGGGTCGTCGAGGCATGGAACGAGGCGGTTGCCTATGCGCGGGCCAATCCGCAGGAAGCCAACGTCATCATGGCGAAGGGGGTCGGCGGCTGGCTCAAGGATCCGAAGGTCTTCGGCGAGACGCTCGAGGGCATCAAATTCTACGGCGCCGACGACAACAAGAAGTTCTTCGGCACGAAGGCAAAGCCGGGTCCGCTCTATCAAACGGTCAAGGAAGCGATCGACGTATGGTCGAACCACGGCAAGCTGCAGGTGAAGGTGAAGCCCGAGAACCTCATCGACTACAGCTTCGTCAACGGTTGACGGGACGGCGGTGATGCGCTCCGCCTTCGAGGCATACACCGCACCCAAGAAGGAGATTCCCCGGAGCGTCTACCTGACGGTGAGCGCGTTCGTGGGAATCTCCGTGCTTGCGGGCTGGTGCATCCTGTCCTATGGCGGCTTCGTCCGGCCCGACTTCCTGCCGACCCCGGCCGACGTCGTCTGGGCGGGGGTCAGCGGTCTGCAGGACGGCTCGCTCCTGCTCAACACCGCCGTCAGCGTCGGCGAGATCATGGCCGGCTTCATTCTGGCTTCGATCGCGGCCGTGCCGCTCGGCATCCTCATGGGCAGCTTCAAGATCGTCGAGGCGGCGATCGAGCCCGTCACCAATTTCGTCCGCTACTTGCCGGTGAGCGCGCTCATCCCGCTGCTCATCCTCTGGGTCGGCATCGATATGAGCGAGAAGATCACGGTGATCTTCATCGGCACGCTGTTCCAGCAGCTCATTCTCATCGCCGACGTCTCGCGCGGCGTCTCCCACGATCTGCTCGACGTCTCCTACACGCTGGGCGCCGACCGGCGGACGGTGGTGACGCGCGTCCTGGTCCCGGCGACGATGCCGGGCGTCATGGACACGCTCCGCGTGACGCTCGGCTGGGCCTGGACCTATCTCGTCGTCGCCGAGCTCGTTGCCGCCAATAAGGGGCTCGGCTATTTCATTCTCAATTCCATGCGCGGCCTCTTCACCGACCAGATCTTCCTCGGCATCACGGTGATCGGGCTCCTCGGCCTTCTCACCGATCAGCTCTTCAAGGCCTTCCGCAACTGGCTGCTGCCCTGGGCGGCGGAGAACTGAGCCGAGGCAGCACCCATTCATGGCCAAGCTCGAGATCGAGAACGTCGCCCTCCGCTTCCTGCCGAGGGGCGGCAAGCCGGTGACCGCGCTCGAAGGCATCACCCTCGCCGTCGAGAAGAACGAGTTCGCCGTCATCGTCGGCCCGTCCGGCTGCGGCAAATCGAGCCTGCTCCGCCTCGTCGCCGGCCTGATCGAGCCGACGACGGGGATCATCCGCCTCGACGGGAAGGCGGTGACGCGGCCCGGCAAAGACCGCGGGATGGTCTTCCAATCCTACACGCTCTTTCCGTGGCTAACGGTGCAGGAGAACGTCGAGTTCGGCCTGCGCGTCGGCGGCGTGCCGGCCGAGGAGCGCCGCAAGACGGCGCGGCACTTCATCACCGAGGTCGGGCTCGAGGGGTTCGAGCGATCCTATCCGCGCCAGCTCTCGGGCGGCATGATGCAGCGCGTCGCGCTGGCGCGGGCGCTCGCCAACGATCCCGAAATCCTCCTCATGGACGAGCCCTTCGGCGCGCTCGATAGCCAGACCCGGTCCCTGATGCAGGAGCTGCTGCTCAAGATCTGGGAGCACGCCCAGAAGACGGTGCTCTTCATCACCCACGACATCGACGAGGCGATCTTTCTTGGCGACCGGGTCCATGTCATGACGGCGCGCCCCGGCCGCATCAAGGAGATGGTCGAGATCGACATTCCGCGCCCGCGCTCGGTCGAGGTCCTGACCGAGCCGAAATTCATCGCTCTGAAGCGGCGGATCATGGGGCTCATTCACGAGGAGGCGGTGCGGGCGATGGCATGAGAACGGGACCCGCCGAGCCCCCGAGTCGGGCCGCGGCGGTATCCTTCTTTGGCCGCGCAAGGGGACAGTGTGGCGCGATGGCGGAGCGGCGCTCGGAATAGATCTCCGGAG
>JAJPHB010000134.1 GCA_021325525.1 Alphaproteobacteria bacterium | reverse complement strand
TGGATGATGTCGACGCCGCGCGCATCGGCGGCGCGCGCGAAGCCCCAGGCGACGGCGTCGTGCCGCGCCGTGCCGCCGCGGCGCTGCACCATGCCGCCGAGGATGGGATAGCGCACGCCGGGAGCGGTTTCGAGAATGGGCACCTCGCGCTTCAGCGCCTCGACGGACAGCATCTCCGAATCGATGCCGTTGAGGCGGAGCGCGCCGACCCGACGGTTCATCTCGCGCAGCTCGTGCCGCGTCTGCGCCAGGAAGACGACGCCGCGCTGCGAGAACATGAGGTTGAAGTTGAGGTCCTGCGACAGGCCTTCCCAGAGCTTCAGCGAATGCTCGTAGAGATGCGCGCTGTCGTCCCAGAGATAGTTGGAGCGGACAACCGTCGTGTTGCGCCCGGTATTGCCGCCGCCGAGCCAGCCCTTCTCCAGCACCGCCACGTTGGTGATGCCGTGATTCTTGGCGAGGTAATAGGCGGTCGCGAGCCCATGCCCCCCGCCGCCAACGATGACGACGTCATAAGCGGGCTTCGGCGGCGGATCGCGCCATGCACGCTGCCACCCGCGATGCCCGGCCAGAGCGTGGCCGAGCAGGCTGGCGAATGAGTACCGCATTCCCCGGTCGGCTTTCCCCCGTACGCACCAGAACGTTACCGCAGCATCGGCGGTTTGAATAGATGACTGCGCCGACAGCAAGAGGCCGCCGGGACGGCGGCCTCTCCACCGCGGCTTCGCGAAATCTCAGTGCACGCTCGCCCAGATCCGGCGCTTGACGACATAGGCGCAGACGGTCGCGACGAGCAGGAAGAGGAAGACCTTCACGCCGGTGCGCTTGCGCGGCTCCATGGTGGGCTCGCTCGCCCAGGTGAGGAAGGCGACGACATCATGCGCCTCCTGCTGCAAGGTCGCCTTGGTGCCGTCCGCATAGGTCACCGAATCGTCCCGGAGCGGCTGCGGCATGGCGATCTGATGGCCGGGGAACTGCAGATTGTAGTTCATTCCCTGCCCCATCTTGACGCCCGGGGGCGGCTCGCGATAGCCGGTCAAGACGCCGTAGACGTATTGCGGCCCGCCTTCGCGCGCCTTGACGATGAGCGACAGGTCCGGCGGCAACGCGCCGTTGTTGGCGGCGCGCGCGGCCTTGTCGTTCGCGAAGGGCCGCGCGAACGGGTCGGAAGGGCGGCCCGGGCGCTGGAACATCTCGCCCTGGTCGTTGGGGCCGTCCGTCACCTGCGCCTGCGCCGCGATCGCCTTGACCTCGGCCTCGCTGTAGCCGAGGCCGTTGGGCCCGCCGAGATCGGCGTAAAGGAGATGCTCGAGCGCATGGCAGGCGGCGCAGACCTGCGTGTAGACCTGGAATCCGCGCTGCAGCTCGGCGCGATCATAGGTGCCGAAGATGCCGTCGAAGGACCAATGCTCATCCGGCAGGGGCTGGCTTGCCTCCTGCGCCCAGGCGGCGCCGAGGCCGAGCGCCGCCGCTCCGGCGACAGCGAGAACGAGCTTGCGCATCACGGCTTCTCCATCGTCGCGCCGGCGCCGGCGAGGCGGCCGCCGCCCTTCAACACGGCGCTGCTGATGCTCGTCGGCAGCGGCCGCGGCCGCTCGAACCAGCCGACGAAGGGCATCATCAGGAGGAAGTGGAAGTAGTAATAGGCGGTCGCGATCCGGCCGATGACGACCCAGATGCCCTCCGGACGATGCGCGCCGACGATGCCGAGGGCGACGCAATCGACGATGAGGACGAAGAAGAACCATTTGTAGATCGGCCGGAAGGTCGCGCTCCGCACCCGCGAGGTATCGAGCCAGGGCAAGAGGAAGAGGATGAAGATCGAGCCGAACATCATGACGACGCCGAGCAGCTTGTTCGGCACCGAGCGCAGGATGGCGTAGAACGGCAGGAAGTACCATTCGGGCACGATCTCGGGCGGCGTCTGCAAGGGGTTGGCCGGGATATAGTTGGCGGGGTCGCCGAGGAGGTTCGGCCAGAAGAAGACGAAGGCGGCGTAGAAGAGCAGGAAGACGCCGAGCCCGAAGAGATCCTTGATCGTGTAGTAGGGGTGGAAGGGGATCGAATCCTGGGGGCCCTTGCGGTCGATGCCGAGCGGGTTGTTCGAGCCATGCTGATGCAGCGCCGCCAGGTGCAGCATGACGACGCCGACGATGACGAAGGGCAGCAGGTAGTGGAGGGCGAAGAAGCGGTTCAAGGTCGGGTTGTCGACGACGAAACCGCCCCAGAGCCAGGTGACGATGGCGTTGCCCACCACCGGGACCGCCGAGAAGAGATTGGTGATGACGGTGGCGCCCCAATAGCTCATCTGTCCCCAGGGCAGCACATAGCCCATGAAGGCCGTCGCCATCATCAGCAGCAGGATGACGACGCCCAGCATCCACAGCAGCTCGCGCGGGGTCTTGTAGGAGCCGTAATAGAGGCCGCGGAAGATGTGGATGTAGGTGACGATGAAGAAGAAGGATGCGCCATTCATGTGGATGTAGCGCATCAGCCAGCCGTAATTGACCTCGCGCATGATCCGCTCGACCGAATCGAAGGCGAGATCCTTCTGCGGCGTATAAGCCATCGCCAGGAAGACGCCGGTGAAGATCATGATGACCAGCATGATCCCGGCGAGCGATCCGAAATTCCACCAATAGTTGAGGTTCTTCGGCGTCGGATACTCGTTGAGCTCATGCTCCATCAGAGTGAAGACCGGCAGCCGGTGATCGATCCACCGGATGAGCTTGTTTTGCTTCACGGGAGCAGCCATAGCGCGCCTCTAGCCGATCTTGATCGTGGTGTCGCTGGTGAACTCATAGGGCGGCACGGCGAGGTTCTGCGGCGCCGGTCCCTGGCGGATGCGGCCCGAGGTGTCGTACATCGAACCGTGGCAGGGGCAGAACCAGCCGCCGAACTGGCCGCGGTCGTCCGTCGCCTTCTGGCCAAGCGGAATGCAGCCGAGATGCGTGCAGACACCGACGACGACCAGCCATTCCGGCTTCTTGACCCGCTCCGAATCGGGCTGCGGATCGCGCAGCGAGGAGACATCCACCTCCTGCGCCTTCTTGATCTCCTCGTCCGGCCGATGGTCGATGAAGACCGGCTTGCCGCGCCACACCACGGTGAGGCGCTGTCCCTTCTGCACCGGCGCGAGGTCGACCTCGGTGCTGGAGAGCGCCAAGGTGTCCTTCGCCGGATTCATGCTGTCGAGGAACGGCCAGATCGCGGAGGCGGCGCCGATGCCGCCGAGCGCCGCCGCGGTCAGGGTCAAGAAATCGCGCCGCGACGTTTCGGTACCGTGGACGCTGCCGCCCGCGGGATGCGCAATGTCCGCCATCTTCGCAATTACCTCTTTCCTGCGGCCCGCCCGCCGGCGGCCGCCGCGCAAGCTATACTGTTGAACATTCGCGGCTATGCGACATCCTGACGCATCGCCGCGCCTCTTTTCCCCGCCGGTAAGGAGCGTGGAATTCGCAAGCGGTATAATGGATTCGCCGAGCAATGCAAAGCCGGTGATGGCCGCGCGGCCATGCTTTTTCCACGAGCTTTTCGGCCCATGCGCATCGCCCTCTACCAGCCCGATATTCCGCAAAATGCCGGCACGCTCATCAGGCTCGGCGCCGGCCTCGGCGTCGCGGTCGACATCATCGAACCCTGCGGCTTCGTGATGACCGACCGCCGGCTGCGCCGCGCCGGGCTCGACTATCTCGCGGCGGCTACGCTCATGCGGCATGCATCCTGGTCCGCCTTCCGCGCGGCGCTCGCGCCCGTGGCGCGACTCGTCCTGCTGACGACGCAGGCCGAGCTGCCTTATTTCCGCTTCGGCTTCGCGGCGTCGGACGTCTTGCTGCTCGGACGCGAAACCGCCGCCGTCCCGCCCGACGTTCATGCCGCCTGCGCGGTGCGGCTCAAGATCCCGATGCGGCCCGGAATGCGATCTCTCAACGTCGCCGTCGCCGGCGCCATGGTGCTGGGCGAGGCGCTCCGGCAGACTGCGCTCTTTCCTGGAGGCTCTGAATGACGCCGCCCGCCCCCGCTCACGCCGCCGATGAGGAGCGCCGCGGGCGCGCCGCCGCGTGGTTCGCCGCCCTGCGCGAGCGCATTTGCGCCGCCTTCGAAGCCGTCGAGGACGAGTTCCAAGGCGGGCCGCCGAGCGGCGAGGCGGCTCGCTTCGAACGCCAGGCATGGAAGCGCGAGGAGGGCGGCGGCGGCGTCATGGCGCTGATGCGCGGCCGGGTCTTCGAGAAGGTCGGCGTCAACATCTCCACCGTCTTCGGCGCGTTCTCGCCGGAGTTCCGCGGCCAGATCCCGGGAGCGGCGGAGGATCCGCGCTTCTGGGCGAGCGGCATCTCGCTCGTCGCCCATCCGCGCTCGCCGCTCGTGCCGGCCGTCCATATGAATACGCGCCACATCGTAACGACGAAGGCGTGGTTCGGCGGCGGTGCCGATCTCACCCCGACCTATCCCGACGAAGCCGACACGCGTGACTTCCACGCCGCCCTGGAAGCGGCCTGCAACGCCCATGACGCGAGCTATTACGAGCGCTTCAAGGCCTGGTGCGATGAATACTTCTTCCTCAAGCACCGCGGCGAGCCGCGCGGCGTCGGCGGCATCTTCTTCGATTATCTCGACAGCGGCGATTGGGAGCGCGATTTCGCCTTCGCGCAGGCGGTCGGCGAAGCCTTCCTCGGCATCTATCCGGACCTCGTCCGCCGCCACATGCGGAAGCCATGGACGGAGGATCAGCGCCGCTACCAGCTCATGCGCCGCGGCCGCTATGTCGAGTTCAACCTGCTCTATGACCGCGGAACGCTGTTCGGGCTCAAGACCGGCGGCAATGTCGAGGCGATTTTGATGTCCCTGCCGCCGGAAGCCGCCTGGCCGTGACGACGGCGGCACCGGCCCAGTCTCATTCGCCGCCGGGGCGAAGCGACCGCCGGGCGAAGCGCGGCAGGACAAGGCTGAAGGCGAGCAGTGCCAGAGCCGCCAGCATCGGCATCACCCAATTGCCGCCGCTCAGCATCCGCTCGCCGCTGGCGCCGAGCTGCACGAAGACGAGGGTCGAAGGCAACATGCCGAGGAACGAGCCGAGGAGATAGTTCCAGAGCGATGCCCGCGTCAGGCCGAGCGCGTAGTTGACCGGAGTGTGCGGCAAGGGAAGCAGGCGCAGCAGCGCGATCGCCCGCCAGCCGCTGCGGTCGGCGCCGCGCAGTGCCGGCGCCAGCCTGTCAACATCGACGAGACCCGCATTGACGTAGCGGGCCAGCAGGAACCCCAAGAGGGCGCCGAGCGTGCTGCCGACCATTCCCCAGGCGAGGCCGGGCCAGAACTGGAACACCAGGCCGCCGGCGGCCACCAGGATGGTGCGCGGCACGAAGACGAGGCTCCCTGCCGTCATGAGGGCGATGAAGGCGAGCGGAGCCAGCGGATGATCGGCGATATGCGCGCGCATCGCCATCGCCTCGGCGCTCACCCGCTCCCAGCGCATGGCGCCGCTTTTCGCCGCGAACACGACCCCGGCGAGGACGAGCAGCAGCACCACGACGCGCAGGCCGGCTGCTATGCGGGAGCGGTGAAAGATCGTGCCGGTCATCTCGTTCGACATGCGAAAGCTACGCCGCTTCTATCGCCAAATGGGCAGCGGGCCAATCGCTTTCTCCGCCGCGCCCGCGGCGCGGTCACGGCGGCAGGACGCCTTCGGCGCGCGCGAGGGCGGCGAGGCGATCGAGGCAGGCGGCGCGGTCGGCACGGTAATCGCCCTCCTCCCACCAAGCCAGCACCGCGGCGAGAAGGCGGCCGATCTGTGGGCCCGTGGGAATGCCGAGCCGTTCGGCGTCGCGGCCGCGCAGCGGGAAGGAGGGCGGCATCAGAGCCGGGGCGCCGCGGAGCAAGGCGCCCGCCCGATCTCCGTCTCCGCTTTCCGCCGCCGCCAGCAGCACGAGGTCGCGGTAGGCCGAGAGGCCGAGCCGGTGTAGCGCGCGGCGCTGCGCTCGCTCGTCGCCGGCAAGCTCGACGGGCCAGGGCGGCGCCGCCAAACCGACGAGGCGATCGCGCTGCGCATTCGAGAGGCGCAGCCGCGTGGCGACCGCGGTCGCCGCCGGCGCCGCGGCCGGAAGGAGCGCCGCCAATCGGCGCAGCGGGTCCGGCTCGGGCTCCAGCGGAATGAGCGCGGCCAGGCGGCCGAGGGAGGCCGCCTCGGGAAGGAGGCTCGCGAGAACCCCATCCTCGATCATGAGCGACAATGTCGGGACGGGATCGGGCGCCGCGAGGAGCTTCATCGTCTCCGCCGCGACGCGCTCGCCGGAAAGAGTCGGCAGCAGATGCGCGAGGCTCATGCAAGCGTCGCGTGCCGCGCGATCGGCCTCGGCGCGCCCGTAATGCGCTTGAAAGCGATAGAAGCGGAGAATGCGCAGCACATCTTCGCGAATGCGCGTCGCAGGGTCGCCGACGAAGCGCACCCGCCCGGCGCGCAAATCATCGAGCCCGCCGACAGGATCGAAGATGGCGCCGCCGGCGTCGAGGAACAGCGCGTTCATGGTGAAGTCGCGCCGCGCGGCATCCGCGGACCAATCCTCGGTGAAGGCGACGCGGGCGTGGCGGCCGAAGGTCTCGACGTCGTGACGCAGGGTCGTGATCTCGAAATGGCGCGGCGCGATCACCGCCGTCACCGTCCCGTGGGCGATCCCCGTCGGAACGGCCTTGATCCGCGCCGCTTCGAGCAGGGCGATGACGCGTTCGGGCGGCGCCGGGGTCGCGATGTCGATATCGGCAATCGGGCGGCCGAGCAGCGCATCGCGCACGCAGCCGCCGACGAACCGGGTCGCGGCGCCCCCGGCGGCGAGCGCCGCGAGCACGGCGCGGGTCGCCGGCTCGGTCATCCAGGGCTGCGGGGCAATGCGGTCGGCGGCGTTCACGACGGTGCACTATACCATCTCGGTGTTGCGACGCCGCACGGCCCTTGGCGCCCGCCTGCCGATGGGCTACCTATTGCCGAGTTCCTCACGCGGAGATCGCTGATGGAAAGAGGGATCACCCGGCGCGGCCTGCTCTCGACGACCGTCCTGGCCGGCGCCGGCGCGATCGCGGCGGCGAGCGCCGCGCGGTCCGCCCGGGCGCTGTCCCTGCAGCCGATGGACGCCCAATCGCGCAGCCTCTATCTCGCCGCCTGCAGCAGCCGCGACGGCGCCTATCACCGCGAGCTCGTCGCCGAAGCAAGAAAGGAGCTGGCAGGCCGCGCCAGCGATGCGCAGATCGAGGCGGCGATCGTCCGGATGACCTGCCCGATCTGCGGCTGCCCCATCACGACGTTCTGAACAGCGATGCTGCTTCACTTGCAGACCTGGGAAGAGGTCGAAACCTATCTGAACCGCTCCAAGGGCATCATCATCCCGATCGGCTCGACGGAGCAGCATGGGCCCAACGGCCTTATCGGCACCGATGCCATCTGCCCCGAGGTGATCGGACGCCGCGTCGGCGAAGTGGCGGATGCGCTCGTCGGGCCGACGATCAGCGTTGGCATGGCGCAGCATCATCTCGGCTTTGCCGGCTCCGTCACCTTGCGGCCGACGACGCTCATCGCCGTCATCCGCGATTATGTCGTCTCGCTCGCCCGCCACGGCTTCGAGCGCTTTTATTTTCTGAACGGCCACGGCGGCAATATCGCGACGACCAACGCCGCCTTCTCCGAGATCTATGCCGAAACCTCGATGATGCGCTCGGGCGGCAACGCGCCCGCCATTCGATGCCGGTTGAAGAATTGGTGGGAAAACCCTGGCGTCAAACGAATTTCTTCCGAGCTTTTCGGCGACCGCGAGGGCAGCCACGCGACGCCGAGCGAAGTGTCGGTGACGCAATTCGCCTATCCCGAGGCGATCAAGCGCAAGAGCATGGGTCCCATCGGACCGAAGCAGCGCGACTTCGCCGATGCCGATGACTACCGCCGCCTTTTCCCCGACGGCCGCATCGGCTCCGACCCCACCCTCGCCTCGCCCGAGCACGGCGCCCGGCTTGTCGAGGCGGCGGTTTGCGACGTCGCCGAGGATTACCGGAGGTTCCTGGCCCAGGCGTAGCGGTAGCGGTCCGAAAAGCGTCCCGAAAATCCCCCTCTCCCGCGCGCGGGAGAGGGTATCGCGGATGATGAGGGAAAGAGCGCTAAGGCAGCGCCAGCGCCATCCGCATAAGGCGCAGCGTGTCCGGGAAGCAGGGCATTCGGCGCTCCTCCACCTCCTCCGGCGTGAACCAGCCGAGAGCCAGCGCATCGGCATCGGGCGCCGCCTCGCCCGAGCGCCAATCGGCGAGAACGGCGACCAGGGTGAAGTGCGTGCGCACGCGGCCGGCCTCGTCGCGGCCGATCATGTCGAGCGCGGTGAGGACGGCGACGGATTCGGCTTCGATGCCGGTCTCCTCGCGCAATTCGCGCGCCGCGGCGGCAAGCACCGTCTCGCCCACCTCCTGCACGCCGCCGACGAATCCCCACAGCCCCGGACGCGGCGCCTTGGCGCGCTGCGCCAGGAGAACGCGTCCGCGCCGCCGGGCGACGGCGAGCACGCCGGCGATCGGCCGCTCCGGATAGGAACGGTCGTCCACTACGCGGCTGGTCAATCGGCCGCCGCGGCTCTCCCCTCCAGCACCTCGTAGATCGCCCCGCCCTTCTCGCGGAACTCGCGCGACTTCTCCTCCATGCCGCGCGCCGCGTAATCGCGCACCTCCTGGCTGATCTTCATCGAGCAGAATTTGGGGCCGCACATCGAGCAGAAATGCGCGAGCTTCGCCCCTTCGGCCGGCAAGGTCTGGTCGTGGAACTTCTCCGCCGTCTCGGGGTCGAGCGAGAGATTGAACTGGTCGCGCCAGCGGAACTCGAAGCGGGCCCGCGAGATCGCGTCGTCGCGAAGCCGCGCCGCCGGATGGCCCTTGGCGATATCGGCGGCGTGCGCCGCGATCTTGTAGGTGATGACGCCCGCCTTGACGTCGTCGCGGTCGGGCAGCCCCAGATGCTCCTTCGGCGTCACATAGCAGAGCATCGCCGTGCCGAACCAGCCGATCATCGCGGCGCCGATGCCGGAGGTGATGTGGTCGTAGCCGGGCGCGATGTCGGTGACGAGCGGACCAAGCGTATAGAAGGGCGCCTCGTGGCAGACTTCGAGCTGCTTCTCCATGTTCTCCTTGATCTTGTGCATCGGAACATGGCCCGGGCCTTCGATCATGACCTGGCAATCGTGCTTCCAGGCGATCCTGGTGAGCTCGCCCAAGGTCTCGAGCTCGGCGAATTGCGCGGCGTCGTTGGCGTCGGCCCCCGAACCCGGGCGCAGCCCGTCGCCCAGCGAGAACGACACGTCATAGGCGCGCATGATCTCGCAGATCTCCTCGAAATGCGTATAGAGGAAGCTCTCCTGGTGATGGGCGAGGCACCATTTCGCGATGATCGAGCCGCCGCGGCTGACGATGCCGGTGACGCGGTTGACCGTGAGCGGCACATAGGCAAGGCGCACGCCGGCATGGATCGTGAAGTAGTCGACCCCCTGCTCCGCCTGCTCGATGAGCGTGTCGCGGAAGACCTCCCAGGTGAGGTCCTCGGCGACGCCCCCCACCTTTTCGAGCGCCTGATAGATCGGCACGGTGCCGATCGGCACGGGCGCATTGCGGATGATCCATTCGCGGATCGTGTGGATGTTGCGCCCGGTCGACAGGTCCATGACGGTGTCGGCGCCCCAGCGGATGCCCCACACCATCTTCTCGACCTCCTCGGCGACCGAGGATGTGACGATCGAATTGCCGATATTGGCATTGATCTTCACGAGGAAATTGCGGCCGATGATCATCGGCTCGGATTCGGGATGATTGATGTTGGCCGGGATGATGGCCCGGCCCCGCGCCACCTCGTCGCGCACGAATTCGGGCGTCACCACCTTCGGAATCGCGGCGCCGAAGGAGTGCCCGCCGGCCGCCGTTTCGAGCGCCTCGGCGCGCCCCAGATTCTCGCGGATGGCGATGAACTCCATCTCCGGCGTGATGATGCCGGCGCGGGCGTAGGCAAGCTGCGTCACCGCCTTACCGGCCTTGGCGCGCAGGGGCTTGCGCCCGGCGCGGTCGAAGACCGGGACCTGGCTCGCCTCGCCCGGCTTCAGCCCGTTATCCTCCGGGCGGACGGCGCGGCCGGGGCATTCCTCGGTGTCGCCGCGCGCCGCGATCCAGGGCGCGCGCAAGGGCGGCAGGCCGGCATGGATGTCGATGGCTGCCCCGGCCTCGGTGTAGGGGCCGGAGGAATCATAGACGCGGACCGGCGGCTCCTTCGCCGAAGGCGAGAGGTCGATCTCGCGCATGGGGACGCGGATCTCCGGATGGAGGCGGCCGCCGACATAGACCTTGCGCGAGGCGGGCAGCGGCCCCGTCGAGATGGAGAAGCTGTGGCTGAGCGACCCTTCCGGCATGCTGGCCTCCTCGGCGAACGGCGTTGCGCGCCGACCCGGTGCCGTGCCTTGTTCTGGAGTTCGCCCGCCCCTCGGCGGAAATGTTCCAGTCCCTACGCCGGCACGACCCGGATCAGGTTCGAAGGGTTTCCACGTTGCGGCGCCGCGCGCCACGGGTGGTGTCTCAGCCCCCTAGCGGGGCTCCCCTTGGAATGACGAGAATGTCGGTCAAGCGCCCGGCGGCGTCAAGAGCGTCGCCGAATCGGCGTCCACCCGCGCGCGAGCCCGTTCTTGCCTGTGACAAATTGCTGACGATATTGTTGGCTCGCGCGCCGGATGTCGGAGGGCAGGATGTTGTTCGCGCATTTGCTCGGGCATGTCATCACCATCGGAACGCTCCGCGTGACGACGCCGGATGGCATGAGCCATGTCTTCGCCGGCAGCACGCCCGGCCCGTCGATCAGCATTCGCCTTCACGATCGCGCGCTCAGCCGCAAGCTGTTTCTCAATCCGCGCCTCCATCTCGGCGAAGCCTTCATGGACGGCACGCTGACGATCGAGGACGGCACCGTCTACGACCTCCTCGATTTCCTCGCCCTCAACATCGAGCATGCGCCGCCCCATCCGCTGCGTCCCCTCTATGCCGGCTTCGGCCGCTTCTTCCGCAGCGCGCAGCAATACAATCCCCGACGTCGGGCGCGCGCCAATGCCGCGCATCATTACGATCTGTCGGACCGCCTCTACGAGCTCTTCCTCGACAAGGACCGGCAATATTCCTGCGGCTATTTCACCGCCCCGGGCGACGATATCGACACGGCCCAGCTCAACAAGAAGCGGCACCTCGCCTCGAAGCTGCTGCTGCGGCCGGGTCAAAAGGTGCTCGATATTGGTTGCGGCTGGGGTGGGCTCGCCCTTTATCTCGCGCGCGAATGCGGCGTCGACGTCACCGGCCTTACCCTCTCGCGCGAGCAGCAGAAAGTGGCGAGCGAGCGGGCGGCGGCGGCCGGGCTCGCCGACCGCGTGAGATTCCATCTGCGCGACTACCGCGAAGAGACGGGAAGCTACGATCGGATCGTCTCGGTCGGCATGTTCGAGCATGTCGGCGTCGTCCATTACGGCCAGTTCTTCGCCGCCATGAAGCGTCTCCTCGCCGATCGCGGCGTCGCCGTTCTGCATGCGATCGGCCGCTCGGACGGACCGGGCAGCACCAATCCCTGGATACGAAAATACATCTTCCCGGGCGGTTATTCGCCGGCGCTGTCGGAAGTCGTCCCCGTGGTCGAGAAGACCGGGCTTTGGGTCACCGATATCGAGATTCTCCGCCTGCATTATGCGCAGACCTTGCGCGCGTGGCGGCAGCGCTTCCTCGCGCATCGCGACGAGGTCGCCCGCCTCTATGACGAGCGCTTCTGCCGCATGTGGGAGTTCTATCTCGCCGGCTCTGAGGTCGCCTTCCGCCGCCAGGGCCATATGGTCTGGCAGATGCAGCTCGCGAAGGCGGTCGATGTGGTGCCGCTGACCCGCGACTACATGGTCGATTGGGAGCGCGAGCGGCAGCGGACCGATCGCGCGGCTTGATTGCGCCGGCTCCGCGGCTGCCGGTCGCCTAATCGAGCGAACGCTTCGTTTCCGCGAGCTCGCGAAGGATGCCGCCGGTTTGGTGCTCCTCCGGCTTGGCCCCGGCGTGCTGGCGCTTGCGCGACTCCCGCTCTTGCGGCCGCTTCAACTCCTGCTCTCGCCGCCGGCGCTCGTCTCTCCGGAAATCATCAGTCGCCTTTCGCAAGATTTCCTCCCTCGCCTGACGCAGTCGAGCTGCAGCTCGGCCTCACTCACTTAAGAGCGCCGCGACTCGCAGGCAAGATTCCCGGCGCGAATTTTTGTCCTGCGGCGCCTGCCGTCGCATCCCCGCGATCCACAGCCATGTGGATCGATTCACTCTGCCGGCCGGCGCTCGGGAATGATAGCGTTCTCCCATGGAACACGCGCTTTCCAACGTGACGGCGCTGCGCGACGGGGAGCTCGCGCAATACCGCACACCGCCCCATAACAGCGAGGCTGAGCAAGCGCTGCTCGGCGCCCTGCTTTTCAACAATGCCGCCTACAACCGCGTCTCCGAATTCCTGCTTCCGGAGCATTTCGCCGAAGCCGTGCACGGCCGCATCTACGCTGCGATCGCCAAGCTGATCGAGCGCGGCCAGATCGCCAATCCGGTGACGCTCAAGAACTACTTCGATCAGGACGGGGCGCTGGCCGAGATCGGCGGCGCCGCCTATCTGGCGCGGCTTGCCGCCTCCGTCGTCACGATCATCAATGTCGAGGATTACGGGCGGACGATCCACGACCTCTATCTGCGGCGCCAGCTCATCGCACTCGGCGAGGATGTCGTCAACGAGGCGCACAGCCACGACCTCGACCGCGACGCGGTGCAGCAAATCGAAGCGGCGGAAAAGCGCCTCTTCGACCTCGCCGAGACGGGCCAGCTCGATGGCGGCTTCCAGCCCTTCGATACGGCCCTCAAGACCGCGATCGGCATGGCCGAATCGGCGTTCAAGCGCAGCGGCAAGACGACGGGCGTGTCGACGGGGTTCACCGATATGGACAAGCTCCTCGGCGGCTTGCATCCCTCGGACCTCATCATCCTCGCCGCGCGCCCCTCCATGGGCAAGACTTCGCTCGCGACGAACATCGCCTTCAACGCCGCGCGCTTGTGGAAGCCGGTCAAGGGCCCCGACGGCAAGCCCGTCTCCGAGGACGGCGCCGTTGTCGGCTTCTTCGCGCTCGAAATGTCGGCCGAGCAATTGGCGATGCGGGTGCTCGCCGAAGAATCGGGCGTCTCATCCGACCGCATCCGGCGCGGCGATATCGGCGAGGCGGAGTTCGACCGCTTCGTGCAGGCGAGCCATCGCCTGGCGACGACGCCGATCTTCATCGACGACACACCAGCGCTCACTATTGCCGCCCTGCGCACGCGGGCGCGGCGGCTGAAGCGGCAGCAGGGGCTGGGCCTCCTCATCGTCGACTACCTGCAGCTCTTGCAGGGGAGCCGCGACCGGTCGGCCGAGAACCGCGTCCAGGAAATTTCCGAGATCACGCGCGGCCTCAAAGGCATCGCCAAGGAGCTCGACGTCCCGGTGCTCGCCTTGGCGCAGCTCTCGCGCGCCGTCGAGCAGCGCGAGGACAAGCGGCCGCTCCTCTCCGATCTACGCGAATCGGGCTCGATCGAGCAGGACGCCGATGTCGTGATGTTCATCTTCCGTGAAGAGTATTACCTGAGCCGCAGCGAGCCGATGCGGCGGCCGGACGAGGCCGAGGACAAGTTCAACGACCGCTACGAGCGCTGGCACAATCGCCTCGCCGAGGTACACGCCATGAGCGAGATCATCATTGCGAAGCAGCGCCATGGGCCGATCGGCACGGTCAAGCTGCGCTTCGATGCGGACACGACGCGCTTCGAGAATCTGATCGGCGCCGACCACCTGCCCGATGCCTTCTGAGGCGGCGGGCGGCGCTGGACCGCGACCGCTCCCGAGCAGCGCTGCCGAGGATCGCGCCGGGGCCGTGCTCGACATCGATCTCGGCGCGATCGTCGAGAATTGGCGCGCGCTCGGCCGTCGTGTCGGCCCGGCCGCCTCCTGCGCCGGCGTGGTCAAGGCCGACGCCTACGGCCTCGGCATGGCGCGTGTCGCCCCCGCCCTAGCGGCAGCGGGCTGCCGCCTCTTCTTCGTCGCGCATCTCGACGAGGCGATCT
>JAJPHB010000110.1 GCA_021325525.1 Alphaproteobacteria bacterium | reverse complement strand
CCGTAGATCAGCGCCCCGTTCGACTGGTTGTCGGCGAGCTTCGAGAGGGCATCGACCTGCGGCCAATCGGCAAAGCGCGTATCGACGAGCTCGATCGCGGGGTGCATGCCGCCGATCGCCGCGATCACCTCGGCCCGCTCGTAAGGCGCCCCGCGCGGCGGCAAGTCGGCCGCCATCCGGAACGCCAGCTCCGCCTCTATGCCGAAGAGCCGTTGCGCCGCCGCGGGAAATCGCGAGGGGCTGGCGACGACGGTGAAGATCGGCGCATAGGAAGGCTCGGCCTCGGGCGACGGCGCCCCCGTCTTCCAGGCGCGGACGGGCCCGCTGCTGCGCGCCACCGCGTCCTGAATGGCGTAGGCCTCCTCGGCGCTCCGCGGCCGGCACTCCGGCGGGAGCTCGGCAACCGGGCGGCCGGACCGCCGGGCTTCGAGCAAGAGCGCGGCGGCCTTGAGCGCGCGGTCATTCGTCATGACGTCTCCCTGTGTTTGGCGCGGAACACGCTGGCTCCGCCCGCCTGATCTCGTTCTCGATGGAGATATAGCCCGGCAGTGCGCCGCTGTCGCGGCCCGCTCTCACGCCGCTCGGTTGCCGCCGAGGTAATCGAGCGCCGCATCGACGCCGCCGCGTCGATGCGGCACGCCGGCGATGCCGAGCCCCATTTCGATGCCGCAGAGGGTGCCGGACAGCATCAGATCGTTGAAGTCGCCGAGATGGCCGATGCGGAAGACCTTGTCCGCCACCTTCCCCAGCCCCGATCCGAGCGACATGTCGAAGCGCTCGAGAATGGCGCGGCGCAGCGCGTCGGCGCTATGACCCTCGGGCATGAGGACGGCGGTCAGCGAGCTCGAATATTCGCGCGGATCCTGAGCCAGCACCTCGAGCCCCCAGGCGCGGACGGCGCGCCGCGTCGCCTCGGCATGCCGGTCGTGGCGGACGAAGACGTTGTCGAGCCCCTCCTCCTCCAGCATCGCCAAGGCCTCTTTGAGGCCGTAGAGGAGGTTGGTCGCCGGCGTATAGGGGAAGAAGCCCTTCTTGTTGCTGTCGAGCATCGGCTGCCAATCCCAATAGGACTTCGGCAAACGCGCCCGCTTCGCCGCCTCAAGCGCCTTCGCCGAGACGGCGTTGAAGCCGAGGCCAGGCGGCAGCATCAGCCCCTTCTGCGAGCCGGCGACGGTGACGTCGACCTTCCACTCCTCGTGGCGGTAGTCGATCGAGGCGAGAGAGGAGATGGTGTCGACCATGAAGAGCGCCGGATGCCGCACACGGTCGATGGCGGCGCGGAGCTCGGCGATGCGGCTCGTCACTCCCGTCGAGGTCTCGTTATGGACCGCCATCACCGCCTTCAGCGCATGCGCCTTGTCGGCGGCAAGGCGGCGCTCCAGCTCGTCGGGGTCGACGCCGTGGCGCCAGTCGCCGACGACGAACTCGACCTCGAGTCCGAGCTTCTGCGCCATCTGCCGCCACAGCGTCGCGAAATGGCCGGTCTCGAACATGAGGACCCTGTCGCCGGGCGAAAGAGTGTTGACGAGCGCCGCCTCCCAGGCGCCGGTGCCCGAAGACGGAAACACGATGACGGGCCCGCTCGTCCTGAAGACCTTCTTGAGAGCCGCAAGGAGGCCCTCGCCGAGCGCCGCGAAATCCTGGCTGCGATGATCGATCGTCGCGTGGTCGATCGCGCGGAGGACGCGGTCCGGCACATTCGTCGGTCCGGGTATCTGCAGGAAATGCCGGCCGCTGCGGTGAGGCATTTGTTCCACTCCGTTCTTCTGTGCGGCCAGATTGAATGCAAAATGCTGCTAACGCAAGCGGACCCTTGGCACCCGTCATTGCGAGCGACCGCGAAGCAATCCACGAATGCGGTGCTTTGCGGCTGGATTGCTTCGCCTGCGGCTCGCAATGACGGTTGCGGCCAAAGCGGCTGGTTCACGCGCCCTCCTGGAAATCTTGCATGCAATCTTGTGAAGCCGCATGCTGCGGCTCCGCTCTCCCCTTCCTTTCCCGCAAGGGGAGAGGAGCAGTGTGCCGCGGAGGAAATCTCACGATGCCGCTCGCCTCGTCCCGCATCGGCGATCCCATCCTGGCCGAGCGCCTGCGCCGGGCCCTCCGCGGCGAGGTGCTGTTCGATCCCTTCAGCCGCGGCCGCTACGCGACCGACGCTTCCATCTACCAGATCGAGCCGATCGGCGTCGTCGTGCCGCGCGACGCGGAGGATGTGGCGGCGGCGCGGGCGATCGCCGCCGAGGAGGGCGTGACGCTGCTTCCGCGCGGCGGCGGCACCTCGCAATGCGGTCAGACCGTCGGCCCCTCGCTGGTGCTCGATTGCAGCAAGCACATGCGCCGCATTCTCTCGGTCGACGCCGCGCAGCGCCGCGCCATCGTCGAGCCCGGCGTCGTCCTCGACCACCTCAACCGCGTCCTCAAGAAAGACGGGCTCTTCTTCCCGGTCGATGTCTCGACCTCGAGCCGCGCGACGTTGGGCGGCATGGCGGCCAACAACAGCTGCGGCTCGCGCTCGCTGCGCTACGGCAACATGGTCCACAATGTGCGCGCCATCGACGCGCTCCTCGCCGACGGAACGGCGGTGCGGATGGGCGAGACCTCGGGCAATTTCGCCGAGGGTGCAGCCTATCCCGAGCGCTACCGCGACCTCGTGCGCCGCATGCGCGCCCTCCACCGGCGCGAGAAGGACGAGATCGAAGCGCGCATCCCGAAGCTGCTGCGCAAAGTCGGCGGCTACAACATCGACATGATCGGCGAGAGCGGCCACAACATGGCGCATTTGCTGGTTGGCTCGGAGGGGACACTCGCCTTTTTCAATGCGATAGAGCTCGATCTTCAACCGATTCCTCGGCATCGCGTCCTCGGCATCTGCCATTTCCCGAGCTTCTACAAGGCCATGGCGGCGACGCAGCACATCGTCAAGCTCGGCCCCACCGCCGTCGAGCTCATCGACAAGACGATGATCGAGCTGTCGCGGAAGATCGCCATGTACCGACCCGTCGTCGAGCGCTTCGTCCGCGGCGAGCCCGCCGCCCTCCTCCTCGTCGAGTTCGCCGGCGACGACGACGCGGAGAATCGCCGCCGCCTGCGCCAGCTCACCCAGCTCATGGCCGAGCTCGGCTTTCCCGGCGGCGTCGTCGAGGCGACCGACGCCGCCTTCCAGAGCGCCGTCTGGAACGTCCGCCGCGCCGGGCTCAACATCATGATGTCGATGAAAGGAGACGGGAAGCCGATCTCCTTCATCGAGGATTGCGCCGTGGCGCTCGAGGATCTCGCCGACTACACGGACCGCCTCGAAGGCATTTTCCGCAAGCATGGCACCTACGGCACCTTCTATGCCCATGCCTCTGTCGGCTGCCTCCACGTCCGGCCGGTCATCAACCTGAAGCAGGAGCTCGGCGCCAAGACGATGCGGGCCATCGCTGAGGAAGCCTTCGCCATGGTCCGCGAATACAAGGGCTCGCATTCGGGCGAGCATGGCGACGGCCTCGTCCGCTCGGAGTTCCACGAGGCGATGTTCGGCCCGCGCATCGTCGCCGCCTTCAAGGAGGTGAAGACGGCCTTCGACCCGAAGGGGCTCTTCAACCCCGGCAAGATCGTCGATCCGCCGAAGATGGACGACCGCTCGCTCTTCCGCTTCAAGCCCGGCTACGCGACGGCGGCCATGGCGACGGCGCTCGACTGGTCGGAATGGGGCGGCTTTGCTGGCGCCGTCGAGATGTGCAACAACAACGGCGCCTGCCGCAAGGCCGATGCCGGCGTCATGTGCCCCTCCTACCGCGCGACCGCCGACGAGCAGCATCTGACGCGCGGCCGCGCCAACACGCTGCGCCTGGCGATTTCGGGGCAGCTCGGCCCGGACGCGTTCGTCTCCGAGGCGATGCGCGAGACCATGGAGCTCTGCGTCTCGTGCAAGGGCTGCAAGCGCGAATGCCCGACCGGCGTCGATATGGCGCGCATGAAGATCGAGTTCCTCCATCACTACAAGCAGCGGCACGGCCTCACTCTGCGCGACCGGCTCGTGGCCTATCTTCCGCGCTACGCCCCCGCGGCGGCGAAATTCGGGCGGCTGCTCAATCAGAGGAACCGGGTCCCGCTTATGGCGCGCCTGGCTGAGAGGGTGACGGGTCTCAGCGCGAAGCGGAAACTGCCGGAGTGGAGCAGGGTACCCTATCGCGACCCGCTCGACTTCACAGGGAACCCTCTCCCGCCCTCACCCCCTCCCTCTCCCGCAAGCGGGAGAGGGAGGGGCCTCGACCCGGAAGAATGCGATCATCGCCCCGTCCTCCTCCTCGTCGACACCTTCAACCGCTGGTTCGAGCCGGAAAACGCGCGCGCCGCCGAGCGCGTCCTGCGCCGGGCCGGCTATCGCGTCGCCTTTCCGCCCGCGACGGGGCGCCCGCTCTGTTGCGGCCGCACCTTCCTCGCCGCCGGCCTCGTCGAGGAGGCGAAGGCCGAGGCGCGGCGGATGCTGGCCGCGCTTCATCCCTTCATCGCGGCCGAGATCCCGATCATCGGGCTCGAACCCTCTTGCCTTCTCACCCTGCGCGACGAGTTCACCGTGCTGCTGCCCGGAGGCGAGACGGCGGCGCTCGCCGAGCGCGCCCTCCTCTTCGAGGAATTCATCGCCGGGGAGCGCCGGGAGGGCCGCTTCGCGCTGCCCGTCCACTCACTGCCGGAAAGCGCCGCGCTTCTCCATGGGCACTGCCACCAGAAAGCGTTCGGCACTCTCCCCGCGCTCGAAGCCGCGCTGAGGCTCGTGCCGGGGCTCGCGGTCGAGGCGGTGGACTCCACCTGCTGCGGCATGGCCGGAGCCTTCGGCTACGAGGTTGAGCATTACGAGACCTCGCTTGCGATCGGCGAGCTCGGCGTGCTGCCGGCGATGCGGGCGGCGGCGCCGCAGGCGCTGCTGGTCGCCGGCGGGACGAGCTGCCGTCATCAGATCGCGGACGCCGCCGGCCGCGAGGCCGTCCATCTCGCGCGCATCCTCGACCGCGCTTCGGCGCCGACGGCATGATGGACGCCCTGGCGACGCCCCTCCCCGCGCCGACCCCGCGGCGCCGCTCCGGCCTCCACGCGACCGTGATCGCGCGCCTGCGCGATCGCATCGTCGAGGGCGAGCTCGCGGCGGGCGCGCGGCTTTCCGAACGCGAGCTCTGCGCCGCGCTCGGCGTCTCGCGCACGCCGCTACGCGAGGCCTTCAAGGTCCTCGCCGCCGAAGGCCTCGTCGAGCTGCTGCCCAATCGCGGCGCCCGCGTCGCCGCGCTCGAGGAGAAGGACATCGAAGCGATGTTCGAGGTCATGGCGGCGCTGGAAGCGCTGGCCGGGCGCCTTGCCTCGACCCGCATCACCGAGGCCGAGCTGGCCGAGATCGCCGCCCTCCATTACGAGATGCTGGCGCAATGGACGCGCCGGCGCCTGCCCGACTATTTCCGCCTCAACCAGGCGATCCATGCGGCGATCGTCGCGGCGGCGCGCAATCCCGTCCTCGAAGCGACATATCGCGGTCTCGCCGTCCGCATTCGCCGCGCCCGTTATTTCGCCAATTTGACTGAGGAGCGCTGGCGCGCGGCGGTGGCCGAGCACGAGGCGATCCTGGAGGCGCTCCAGGCGCGCGACGGCGCGCGGCTGGCCCATCTCCTTGAAGCCCATCTCATGAACAAGAGCGCGGTGTTGCGCGAGGCCGCCGGCGGGGTAACTTATCCCTCTCCCGCTGTGGGAGAGGGAACTTGAAGCTTCGGAAAGACGGGCGACCATGACCCTCGTGCTCGATGCCATGACGACTCTCCCCGCCGACGGCTTTGCCGGTACGCTCATCGGACGCGCCTGGGTCCCGGCCGAGGACGGGCCCTCGGTCATCCTCATCCGCGAGGACGGCGTCTTCGATATCAGCCGCACGGCGCCGACCGTCTCCAGCCTTCTCAACGGACCGAACCCGCTGGCGACGGCGCGCCTCGCGCCGCGCGACAAGCGGCTCGGCAGCCTCGACGAGATCCTCGCCAACACCCCGCCCGAGAAGCGCGACGAGCGGAAGCCGTGGCTGCTGGCGCCCGTTGATCTTCAGGCGCTGAAAGCCGCCGGGGTCACCTTTGCCGGCAGCCTCCTGGAGCGCGTCGTCGAGGAGCAGTCGCGCGGCGATCCGCAGCGCGCCGAGGCGGTACGGTCGAGCCTCGTCGCCGAGATCGGCACGGATCTTTCGCAGGTGAAGCCCGGCTCGGAGGACGCGGCGCGGCTCAAGGCGGCGCTGCAGGCGCGCGGGCTCTGGTCGCAATATCTCGAGGTCGGGATCGGCCCCGATGTCGAAATCTTCACGAAATCACAGCCGATGGCGGCGGTCGGCACCGGCGCCGGGATCGGCATTCACCCGCGCTCGGTCTGGAACAATCCGGAACCCGAGATCGTCCTCGTCGTCAACGCGGCCGGCGTCATCCAGGGCGCCGGCCTCGGCAACGACGTCAATCTGCGCGATTTCGAGGGGCGGAGCGCGCTGCTGCTGTCGAAGGCGAAGGACAATACGGGCTCCTGCGCCATCGGACCTTTCATCCGCCTCTTCGACGAGAGCTTCACGCTCGATGATGTCCGCGCCGCCGAGGTCGAGCTGCGCGTTGCCGGCGAGGACGGCTTCATGCTCGAAGGCCACAGCTCGATGCGGCAGATCAGCCGCGACCCGGCCGAGATCGTCCGCCAGAGCATCGGCGCCTCGAACCAGTACCCGGACGGCTTCGCCATCTTCCTCGGCACCATGTTCGCGCCGACCAAGGATCGCGGCGAAAAGGGCAGCGGCTTCACGCACAAGCCGGGCGACATCGTCACCATCGCGACGCCCCGCCTTGGCGCGCTCGTCAACCGCGTCGCCACCAGCGACGCGCTGCCGCCCTGGCGCTTCGGCGCTGGCGCGCTGATGCAGAATCTCGCCCGCCGCGGCCTCCTCGGCGCGGCTTGAAGCCGCTCAGTCGCCGCTCGCGCGGCTGAGTTCCTCCTCGGGCTCCGAGCGCAGAATCTCGTCGGTGGCGCCGGCGATCCAGCGCCAAGCGGTCATGCGGATGCGGTCGCCGCTCTCGCGCGCTTGCAGGGCCTGATAGTTGGCGTAAGAGGTCGCGCGCTCGCCGAGCGAGGCGATGAGCTCGTTCGCCAATCGCCAGACTTCGATCCCGGAAAGAGAAGCGGCGGATTTCCTCCGCCGACCCCAACCCGTCAAGGTTCTGATTACCTCCGCCACCGCCAGCTCCAGCAAAGCTCTCTTCGGTTGATGATCCGATGTGTTTGGGACCGAGTGAAAGGCCGGGTCCGACTCCTTTCCGCTCCTCGCCCGGACAGGAATGCTACGGAGAAGCCCGCGACATGAATCGCATCATATCTTCGCGTTTGGTACGAATTCGTTAATCATGCCGGACGAGACGCTGCGAGGTCGGCGCGCATCTCGAGATTCATCAAGCTCGCTCCGCCCTCTATTTCGTCGAGTCTATAACGGTGCGATTCCGCACTGCAAGAGCGGCGATCGGACGACGCGCAATTCTCACAGCGAGTGACGGCCCTGGCCGCCGCCGCTATAAGCGTGCGGTGCAACCAAGGCTCAAATCGGCGCTTCGTGTCCAGGCGATCATCCGCCGCAACGGCCGCCTTGCCATTCCTGCGGTCGTCGTGCGGCGGGGCGATGCAGAGGCCGGCGCGATCCTCATCAAGGTCAACCGGCGCGAGCGCGGCTGCATGGTGCTGACCCAAGCCCGCGACCTCGCGGGGCGCCTCGTCTGGATGCGCGGCACGGGGCTCGAACCGGTCGCGGAGGCGGATGCCGACGCCTATATCGCGCGCCAGGCCGGTCGCGACCCCGATCTCTGGGTCATCGAGATTGAACCGCGCGACGCCGAGGTTCAGCTCGACGAGGCGATGATCTGAGCGGGGGATTCCATCGCGTCATTCCGGCAAAAGCCGGGATCCATACGCGCGGTAGCGTGACATGGGCGCGATCGAGCCCGGCTTTCGCCGGGATGACAATGGAACGTGCAGCGCAGCTCGTGCGAGGCCGCGGAAGCACCTTTCCCCGCGTTGTCACGCCTCGGGATTCCCCCTAAAGTCCGGCGACGGCTTGGGGCAAGGGCGGTCGATGGCGCTGGCAGAGGTTACGCTCGAGGACAAATACGTCCGCGAAAGCGGGCGCGTCTATTTGAACGGCGTCCAGGCGCTGGTCCGCCTGCCGTTGATGCAGCGGCAGCGCGACGTCGCGGCCGGGCTCAATACGGCGGGCTTCATCTCGGGCTATCGCGGCTCGCCGCTCGGCGGCTACGACAATGCGCTCTGGGCGGCGCGGCGCTTCCTCGAAGAGAACCGCATCACGTTCCAGCCCGGCGTCAACGAGGATCTGGCGGCGACCGCGGTCTGGGGCTCGCAGCAGGTCGGCCTCTTCGAAGGCGCCGAGGTGGATGGCGTCTTCGGCATCTGGTACGGCAAGGGGCCCGGCGTCGACCGCTCGATCGATGTGCTGAAGCATGCCAATGCTGCCGGCACCGCGAAGCACGGCGGCGTGCTCGTCCTCGCCGGCGACGATCACGGCTGCCAATCCTCGACCCTGGCGCATCAGAGCGAGCAGGTGCTCACCGCCGCGATGATCCCGGTGCTCAACCCGGCGAGCCTGCAAGAGTATCTCGATTTCGGCCTCGCGGGCTTCGCCCTCTCCCGCTTCTCCGGCTGCTGGGTCGGCTTCAAGACGATCGCCGAGGCCGTCGAGAGCTCGGCCTCCATCTCGGTCGATCCGCACCGCCTCGTTCTGCGGATGCCGACGGACTTCACCCCGCCGCCGGGCGGACTCCACATCCGCTGGCCGGATCCCCCACTCGAGCAGGAGGCGCGGCTGCACGGGCCGAAGATGGAGGCCGTCCTCGCTTTCGCCCGGGCCAATCCCTTCGACCGCCTCGTCTTCGACCCGCCGCGGGCGCGGCTCGGCATCATGGCGACGGGCAAGGCCTATCTTGACGTTCGCCAGGCGCTCGAGGACCTCGGCATCGATGCGGCGGCGGCGCTGCGGCTCGGCATCCGCCTCTACAAGGTCGGCCTCTCCTGGCCGCTCGAGCCTCGAGGCGCCCGTGCCTTCGCGCGCGGCCTCGAGGAGGTGCTCGTCGTCGAGGAGAAACGGCCTTTCGTCGAGGACCAGCTCGTCAAGCTGCTCTACAATCTCGACCCCGGCGAGCACCCGCGCATCATCGGCAAGCGCGACGAGAACGGGGCGCCGCTGATGCCGACCGAAGGCGAGCTGTCGCCGATCGGGGTCGCGTCGGCGATCTTCGGACGGCTCCAGCGCCTCGACGGCGAGATGCCCGAGATGCGCCAGCGCATGGCGCGCCTCGAAGGCTTCGCCCGCATCGCCGAGGCGCCCGCCACGCTTCCGGCGCGCACGCCGTTCTTCTGCTCGGGCTGCCCGCATAACAGCTCGACGAAGCTGCCCGAAGGCAGCCGCGCCGTCGCCGGCATCGGCTGCCATTCCATGGCGATCTTCATGCCGCAGCGCCGGACGCAGACCTGGACGCATATGGGCGGTGAAGGCGCCACCTGGATCGGCCAGGCCCCGTTCACCCGCGAGCGGCATATCTTCCAGAATCTCGGCGACGGCACGTATTTCCACAGCGGCCTCTTGGCGATCCGCGCGGCGGCGGCGGCCGGCGTCAACATCACCTACAAGATCCTGTTCAACGACGCCGTGGCCATGACGGGCGGGCAGCCCGTCGACGGCAGGCTGACCGTGCCCGAGATCACGCGCCAGGTCGCGGCGGAAGGAGCCCGGCGCGTCGTCGTCGTCAGCGACGAGCCCGAGAAATACCCGCCGGGAAGCGATTTCGCCCCCGGCGTCACCATTCACCACCGCGACGAGCTCGACGCGGTGCAGCGCGAGCTGCGCGAAATTCCCGGCCTCACCGTCCTCGTCTACGACCAGACCTGCGCCGCCGAGAAGCGCCGCCGCCGTAAGCGCGGGCACTATCCCGATCCGCCGCGCCGCGTCTTCATCAACGACGCGGTCTGCGAGGGCTGCGGCGACTGCTCGGAGCAGTCGAACTGCGTCTCGGTGAAGCCCGTCGAAACCGAGCTCGGGCGCAAGCGGCAGATCGACCAGTCGAACTGCAACAAGGATTTTTCCTGCCTCAAAGGCTTCTGCCCGAGCTTCGTCACCGTTCATGGCGGCAGCCTGCGCAAGGCGCCCCCGCCGGCGCCCGCGGCGGAAGAGCGCCTCCTTGCCGCAATCCCCCTCCCCGTCCCCCGCCCGCTCGACGAGCCCTATGGCATTCTCGTCACTGGCATCGGCGGTACCGGCGTCATCACGTTGGGCGCCCTCCTCGGTATGGCGGCGCATCTCGAAGGCAAGGGCTGCACCGTCCTCGATTTCACCGGCCTTGCCCAGAAGAACGGCGCGGTGATGAGCCATATTCGCCTGGCGCCGCGGCCCGAGGACATCCATGCGGTGCGCATCGCCGCCGGCGGCGCCGCTCTCGTCCTCGGCTGCGACATGGTGGTGGCGGCGAGCCCGGCGGCGCTCTCGCGCATCGAGGCCGGAGTAACGCGGGCGGTCATCAACAGCGCCCTCGTCCCGACCGCCGCCTTCGTCATGGATGGCGACGTCGATTTCGAGGCCGCCGCGATGCAGAAGGCGCTGCGCCAGGCGACGGGCGGCAAGGGCATCGATTTCATCAACGCGACTGGCCTCGCGACGGCGCTCCTCGGCGATTCGATCGCGACCAATCTCTTCATGCTGGGCTACGCCTTCCAGAAAGGCCTCGTGCCGCTCCGCCTCGAGGCGATCCTCCGCGCCATCGAGCTCAACGGCGTCGCCGTCGCAGCGAGCCGGCGCAGCTTTGCCTGGGGCCGCCTCGCGGCGCAGGACATCGCCGCCGTGACGGCGCAGGCGAGTCCGGTGCTGCGCGAGGAGGCGCCGGCGCCGGCGAGCCTCGCCGACCTTGTCGCCCGCCGTGCCGCCCTCCTCTGCGAGTACCAGGACGCCGCCTATGCCGAGCGCTATCGCCGCGCCGTCGCTGCGGTCGAAACGGCGGAGAAGACACGGGCGCGCGGCCGCTCCGGCCTCGCCGAGGCCGCGGCGCGCTCGCTCTTCAAACTCATGGCCTACAAGGACGAGTACGAGGTGGCGCGGCTCTACACAGAGGCGGCGTTCCGGGCAAAGCTCGACCGGCAGTTCACCGGCGATTTCCGCCTCGGCGTCCATCTGGCGCCGCCGCTCTTCGCCCGCCGCGACCCGGCAACCGGCGAGCTGCGGAAGCGCGAATACGGTCCCTGGGTCTTCTCGGCCTTCCGCCTCCTCGCCCGCCTCAAAGGGCTGCGCGGCACCGCCTTCGACCTCTTCGGCTATACCGCCGAGCGGCAGCGGGAGCGCCGGCTCATCGGCGAATACGAGGCGGTGCTGGCGGAGCTCGCCGCCGGGCTCGACGCTGAGAACCACGCCCTTGCCGTCGCGATCGCCGGCCTGCCCGAGCACATCCGCGGCTTCGGCCATGTGAAGGAGCGCAACCTCCGCAAGGCGAAAGCGCGCGAAGCGGAACTGCTCGCCGCATTCCGCCGCCCCGTCGCGCCAGCGAGCGCCGCGGAGTGAGGCGCACTCAGGACGGCTGAGCCTCCCGTCTCGAACCGCCGTCGTTTCCCGCTATATTGCACATCGTCAAGTCGAGTACACTCCTAGATTGCACCAACTCGCTTAAATATTTCTCAATTTGTATTGTTTACATGAGGTGCCTTGTTCTCGAAAACCGGGACAGGGACAAGGCAGATGAAGACGATCATTCTGACGACGCTCGCCACGGCGTTGATGCTCGGAACGGCGATCGCCGGCGAGCACGCCAGCCGCGAGGAGGCCGAGGCGATGGTGAAAAAGGCCGTCGCCTTCATCAAGGCGAACGGCACCGAGAAGGCCTACCAGGAGATCGACAACCGCCAGGGCCAGTTCGTCGATCGCGACCTCTATGTCGTCGTCTACGGGCTCGACGGAAAATGCCTCGCGCACGGCGCCAACGCGAAGATGATCGGCAAAGACTTTGCCGACACGCAGGACGTCGACGGCAAATACTTCATCAAGGAGCGCATGGAGCTTGCCAAGACGCACGAATCCTTCTGGCAGGACTATAAATTCTCCGATCCGGTAACGAAGAAGATCGAGCCGAAGCAGATGTATTGCGAGCGCCTGGGCGATACCGCAGTCTGCAGCGGCATTTATAAGTCCTAGCTCGGCCGGGCGAAGGGCGAAGGAACTCGACAGGCGGGGGGCGCGGGCAGCATGCGAGATGTCATTCAGAACCTGGCGGTGCGGACCAAGATATCGGCGGTCCCGGCACTCGTCGTCGCGGTGCTCATCGCGCTCGGCTCCTACGGGTACCTTCTGCTCAGCAGCAATCAGCAGCGCCTCGACGACCTCAATCACGGCATCGTCAGCGGCACCTTCGCCGTCGCCGCCTTCCAGAACGACGCCTTGACCACGGTCGCCGATCTCTACCGCCTGACCTCGACCGCCGCGAACGATACGGACGCCGCCAAAGTCTCGGCCCTCGCCAAAGCCGAGACGGCGGCCATCAAGAAGCTCGAGGACGGGTTCGCGGCGGTCAAGACGCGCATGGCCGAGGCCAGCGTAGCGCCGGCCGATATCGACGCGCTCGGCAAGGCGCTTGCCGCCTATGTGAAAGCCGCCAAGAACGTCGCCGACATGGCCGATGGCGACGCCGCGACGGCGCTCGGCTGGATGACGGGCGCCGCCCAGAAATTCGCCGCCGCCAACGCCATCCTCGGCCAGATCGGCGAGGATTTGACGCGGCGGCGCAATGCGCAGATTGCCGGGATCGATGCGGAAATGGCGAATGGCCGCATCATCTTCGCGGCCGCGATCGCCGCCATCACCGTGCTGGCGCTCCTGCTGTCGCTCACCCTCGGCGGCATGATCGCGGCGCCGATCGTCGCCATGACCCGCGCCGTGACGCGCATCTCCGGCAAGGATTACGCCGTCGAGATCCCGGCGCTCGGCCGGCGCGATGAGCTCGGCAAGATGGCGGAGGCGATCGAGATCCTGAAGCGGCAAAGCATCACCGCGGACGAGCTCGAAGCGGCACGGCGCGGCGAAGAGGCGGCGAAAGAGGAGAAGCGCGCCGCCCTCGACGCGCTCGTCCAAGGCTTCAGCGGCGAGGTCGACGCCGTGGTCGGCGCCGTCGCCTCCTCGGCGGGCGCCGTCAAGGCGACGGCCGAGACGCTCTCGGCGAGCGCCGAGGAGACGAGCCGGCAGACGACGGCCGTCGCCGCCGCAGCCGAGCAGGCGACGACGAACGTCAACACCGTCGCGGCGGCCGCCGAAGAGCTGCACGCGTCGATCGCCGAAATCAGCCGCCAGGTCGTCCACTCCGCCGAGATCGCCAAGAAGGCGGTCGAGGAGGCGCAGCGGACCGACAGCGACGTCGCCGCCTTGGCAGAGGCGACGCAGCGGATCGGCGAGGTCGTGCAGCTCATTCACGACATCGCGAGCCAGACCAACCTCCTCGCGCTCAACGCCACCATTGAGGCGGCGCGCGCCGGCGAGGCGGGAAAAGGCTTCGCCGTCGTCGCCTCGGAAGTGAAAAGCCTGGCCAACCAGACGGCGAAGGCGACCGAGGACATCGCAGCGCAGATCGCCGCCATTCAGAGCACAACCGGCGCCGTCGTCACGGCGATCCGCGGGATCGGCACGACGATCAACGAGATGAGCGAGATCGCCACGACGATCGCCTCGGCGATCGAGGAGCAAGGCGCGGCGACGCGCGAGATCGCCGGCAATGTTCAGCAGGCAGCCGCCGGGACCAACCAGGTCTCCGGCAACATCGCGGGGGTGACGCAAGTCGCCAGCGAGAACGGCCGGGTCGCCGGCGACATGCTGGCGACCGCGACGGCGCTTGCGGGCCATGCGGAGAGCCTGCGCCAACAGGTCGATCGCTTCATCGCCGCGGTACGCGCCGCGTGAGCCGGCGGGCCGCGCGCGCCGGCGGCCAGCGTCGTGCGCCGGCGCAGGCCGCGGTCACGCCGAGGGTCCGGCCACAGCCGAGGATCGATTGACCTGTATCCGCTCGATTGCCGCGCTGATCACATTGCGAGCCGATGGTCCCCCCGCTCATCGCCGATAACCCGACCCTCGCCGCCTTGTGGACCTATTGGCGGGAGCGGCGGGGCGGGCGGCGAATGCCGCGGCGCCGCGACATCGACCCCGTTCATATCCCCAAGCTGCTGCCCTATCTGCAGCTCGTCGAGCGCATCGAGCCCGAGCGGCGCTTCCGCTATCGGCTGACCGGCAGCGCCATCGTCGAGGCCTATGGGCGGGAGCTGACCGGCAAATTCATTGACGAGGTCATCCCGCCCGAGCGGCGCCGGGTCGCCGAAGGCCACTATTCCCTCGTCTTCGACACCCGCCGGCCCATCTACGTCCAGAACAAATACACGACGACGAAGTCGGTCGACATCGTGGCCACCCGCATCATCCTGCCCCTTTCCGAGAACGACGCCGCGGTCTCCATGCTGATCATGGCGCAGACCTTCGATTACGGCTCGGTCCTGCGCGGCTCCCTCGACGGCGATTCGACGATCGCGCCCTATTTGGGGCAGGTGGCGTTTCTCGAGGCCGAAGAGCTGCCCGCCCAGCGAATGGGCTCGAACGCGCCCAGATCCTCGATGTAGCGGGCGCCGCCCGCATCCGTGAAGACCGAGCAGCGGAAGCGGTAGGTTGCGCCCTCTACCGTGAGCAAGCCCTGATACTGCTCGCTCGCTCCGCCATCCTCGTAGCTGAAGGCGCCGACCGGATCGCAGACGATCTCGATGGCAGGGCCGAGGGGCAGACAGCGCGCCTTCGCGGTCGCATCGGCCAAGAGCCGCTCGAGACTCAGTCCGAAGCGGCGGCCGAGATAGGCGTTGAGAGAGTCCGAGGCATCGCGCATGGCAAGCATCCGGGAGGAGGAGCGAAGAGTATCAGCATCACGAGAACATATCAAGAACATTCTGCCTTGCGCGGCCGGCAACGGCTGTCCGGCTCACGGGCCCAAGGATTCGGGGCAAAAGGTTCCGTCCGACTGCGTGCAGGCATTGAGCGCGGCGAAGCTCTGCCAGGACGGGACGACGGCACGGATCTCGAAGGCCGCATGCGGGTGCAAGTCGAGGGCTGGCGGCCGCTGCAGAAGCAGCGCCAGCGCCGAGAGGCCGAGCAGCATCGTGAGCGCATTGGCTTGGTCGAACGGCATGGGTCACCTCCCCGATCGCAAGCCGGCGGCAGGGCGGCCCTGCCCGCCGCGCCTCCTCTTCTGCCACATCCGGGCGCCGAAGACCTGTGAGGCGCTTCACTCCTGGAGAATTCGGTGCTCTATCTCTCCAAAGGAACCCTGTCGGGATCGCCGCGTTCGGAATATGCTGGCCACGCTCGCGTCGATCCGCCGGCAGCGCGGCGATTTGCGAATCGAAGCAGATCATCATGGCCGAGGAATTCACCAAGGAAATACCGAGAGCGCGTCGTCGCCCGAATTGCCGTCCGGCGCTCTACGAATTGCTGTCCCTCGGCGAGCGCGAGCTTCGCCGCGCCTTCCTCAAGGCGAATTCGCGCGCGGTCGAGGGCGGCACGAGCCTGGTCGCGCCGGATTGCCCGAGCCCGGCTCTCTACCGCCTCTCCCGCGGCTGGGCGATACGGACGCGCTTTTTCCCCGATGGCCGGCGGGCGATCCTCGGCGTCTATGTGATGGGCGACATCGTCGGCATCGAACATGCGTTGCTCGACCATTCCGCGGACGAGGTCGTGACCGCTTGCGCCGCGACCGTGCAGCCGATCGAGAGCAACGCTCTCTCGGCCCTGATGACGCGGCCGGCGACGGCGGTCTACCTGGCCTGGCTTCTTTCCGAGGCGCAGCGTCGGTCGGACAGCATTGCCGCGGCGCTGAGCCGGCTCGAAGCGCGCGAGCGCATCGCCATGATGCTGCTCGATTTCCAGCAGCGCCTGCGCCAGCGCGAGCTGATCATCCCCGGCAGCTACAATCTGCCGCTGACGCAGCAGCAGATCGGCGACTATCTCGGCCTGACGGTGGTGCACGTCAACCGCATGCTCCGCTGGTTCCGATCCGAGCGGATCGCCTATGTCGACAAGCACCTCGTCATCATCAAGGATCTCGAACGGCTGAAGCTGCTCGCTGCCGGCACCGACCGGCGCGCCGGCGACAGCCCCGCCGCCGCGACCAAGGCGCCGCCCGCGAGCGGCGCGCCTCTGGCCGAGCTGGCGGCTTTCACGCGCCATAAACCAAATCGTCCGAAATAAGCCACGCTCGGCCCGGCCGAACGAATGCGATGCTGGGGCGTTCGCAGACTTGATTCATCGCCGATGGGAGGCTCCCCCATGAGCCATGCCCCCGATTGCCGGACGCCCGTCTTGCCGCCTCACGCGGAACTGCGCGCCATTCAGCTCATCATCCTCCTCGCCATCCTCGCGACCGTGGTGAAGGCGATCGTCTGAAGAGGGCCTCCCGCGCCTGCCGTCGCACCGGATCACGCGACGACGAGGTCGCGCGGGAGTTGCGAGAGGCGCGAGACGCCACTCTCGGTGACGAGCACATTGTCGATGATGCGCACGCCCAGCCTTTCGGCGCCGATGAAGATGGGCGGCTCGACAGAGAGGACCATCCCGGCTTCGAGCACGTCCTCGCAGCCGCTGAACATGTGCAGCGGCTCGCCCCAGGAGGGCGGGAAGCCCGGCGCTATTCCGTAGCCCGTCGTATGGACGCGGTATCGGTCGTATCCGACCGCGGCGATAACCGACCGCGCCGCCTCGTGCGGGACGGAAGCCTTCACCCCCGCCCGGATCGCGGCGATGGCGGCATCGCCCGCCTCGCGCACGATGCGGTAGAGCTCCGCGACGCGGGCACTCGGCGGGCCGAGGCTGAACTGCCGGCCGATCGTCACGGTGTAGCGCCGATAGGCGGCGCCGAACTCGACATTGCCGGTGTCGCCGCTTCGGAGACGGCGGGCGGTGGGCGCACCATGGCTAAAGCCCGCGCGCTCGCCAGAGACGAGGTTGAGCGTGCTCGCCGGCAAGCCGCTCCCGCCGGCAAGCAGCGCCCGGTAGACCTCGCCCGCGACCTCCAGCTCCGAGCGACCCTCCTTCAGCGCCGCGATGAAGGTCCGCATCGCCGCGTCGGCGATCCGGCTCGCCGCGCGGATGTAGTCGAGCTCGCGCGGCGATTTCACCAGCTTCAGCCGGTGGATGAGGTCCGTCGCCTCGGCCGCGAGCGCGTCGCCGAGGATCGCCTTGATGCGGAGATAGTGGTGCGGGTGGAGGTAATAGGCCGGAACCTCGATGCCGACGCGCTCGCCGCCGAGGCCGAGCGCCGCGGCGAGGCGCTCGAAGGCGGCGATCGGGTCCTCCGGCTCGCCGCCGCCCCAGCCATGTACGGCGTCGACCACCGCATCCGCTTCGAACTCGTTGCGCTCGCCCTCGCGCGTCAGGATGACGCGCCGCCCATCCGCAGCCGAGATGAAGAGGCATTGAAAGGCCTGGTAGCTCTTGGCGTCGCTGCCGGTCAGCCAATGGATCGAGACCGGATGGAAGGCGATGAACCAGTCGAGCCTCGCCTCCGCCATCGCCGCCCGCACGCGCGAGAGGCGCGACGTGAATTCCGCGATCGGAAAATCGGCGCGCGACATGGGGAGCCTCTAGTGCGGAGTGAGAGGCGGCGCCGCCGGCGCGGAAGCCGGGAGATGCCGGCCGAGCATCGCCTTGGCGTCCTCGGCGGCCACGCGTGGAAACGCTTGCACGATAAGGGTCGCCAGATCGGCGAGATCGGCCGCATCCGGGGCGACGCCGGCATGGATGACATAGCGCGCCAGGTTGCCGGCCGCGATCGCCGGGTCGGCCGGGGCTTCGGCCAGCGCGAGATGCTGTTCCATCAAGCGGTGCTGATGCCTCTCGGCCTCGATCTCCTGTGCCAGAACGGCTTGCCGCAGCGGCGCCGCCGCTTCGGCGGGGAACACGCCCTGCGCCTTCAGCCAGCGGCGCACCGCCCGCAGCTTCGCGGTCACGTTCTCGCGCCACGGCGCCGACAAGCTGTCGAGGCGCGCCAGCGCCTCCGCGCCGAGCGCGCAGCCATGCTCCCCAGCGAAGAGGCCGAGCAGCAGGAAATTAACGTCGAGCCCGTGCCGGTCCTGCAGCGCGATGCAGGCGGCGGCGACACCTTCCCTCCCGTACACGGCGAGCGAGTAGGCCCAGAAGCGCTCGCCGGATGCGGCTGCCGGTTCGGGCATCTCTCGGCCGCGCCTCACGCGGTCAAGGCGAGATCGGCGGTCCCGAAGCGCGGGATCACCTTCTCGCCGATGAGGTCGATCGAACGCAGCACCTGCTCGTGGCTCGTATGACCCGCTTGCAGCATGAAGATCATCTGGTCGAGCCCGGCCTCGGCCCATTTCTCGACCTGCCGGCACACCGTGTCGGGATTGCCGCCGATCGCCATCGCATCGGCGATGAGCTCGTCATTGCTGCGCCGGCCGATCTTGTCCGAAATCTTGCTGACGCCGCCCGCCGTCGCGAAGCGCGACCGGTTGAGCTCGGCATCGTTGTCGCCGTAATACCAGCGCGCCGCCGCGCAGGCGACGTCGCGGCCGAGGCGGTCATCCTCGAGGCAGCACGCCATCGCGAAGGCGCCCACCTGCTCGTTCGCGAACCGTCCGACGAATTGCGAGCGGTCGGCGCCGCGGATGGCGGCGCGGTAAGCGTCGATGAAGGGCTTCGTCTCGGCCGGCGTGTTGCGCGTGACGCCGATCGCCCCCATCCCTTGCCGGCCCGCATGCTCGAAGGTTTCGAGATTGGAAGCGGCGACCCAGAGCCGCGGATGCGGCCGCTGCACGGGGCGCGGCACGACGTGGCGCGGCGGCAGATCGAAATGCTTGCTCTTGTATCCCGGAAAGCGCTCCTGCTCGAGCATCAGGATGACGGCTTCGAGCGTCTCGCGCGCGACCTCGCGGCCGTCCTCGGGGCGGAAGCCGAGGGGCTCGACCATGTAGGGAGAGGTGCCGCGCCCGACCCCGAACTCGGCGCGGCCCTGGCTGAGGACATCCAAGGTCGCGACGCGCTCGGCGACGTAATAGGGATGATGCACCGGCAGCAGGATGACGCCGAAGCCGAGCCGGATCGTCTTGGTGCGCTGGCTCAGCGCCGCCAGCACCATGTCCGGGCAGGAGCAATGGCCGATCTCGATGAAGAAATGCTGCTCGGTGATCCAGAAATACTGGAACCCCGCCGCTTCGGCGGCGACGACCTGGTCGAGCGCGTTCCAATAGGCCGTCCGCTCCGTCGTCTCGGTCCAAGGGCGCGGCATCTGGATTTGCGTCATCAAGCCGAACTGCATGGGGCCGCCTCCTCCCGCGGCGAGGTGCACCCGCCGCCGCGACGATGAACGCTAGCGAATACGACCGTTTTGCGTCCAAGGCATTGCACGTATATGTGTTATGACCGCTTTGTCGCTCGGGGGTGCTCTTGGAGATCAGGGCCCTGCGCTATTTCCAGATGGTGGCGAATTGCGGCAGCTACAGCCGCGGTGCCGACATGCTGCGCATCTCGCAGCCCGCCGTCAGCCGCACCATCCGCAAGCTCGAGGACGAGCTGGGCACGGCCGTCTTCGAGCGCCACGGCCATGGCGTGCGCCTCACCCCAGCGGGGCAGATCCTGCTCGAGCGCAGCCAGCTCCTCTTCCGCCAGCTCGAGCAGACACGGGCCGAAATCCGGAGCGGCATGGCGAACCCGTCGGGCGTCGTCTCCTTCGCCGTCACCCCCGCCGCCGGCTACGTCCTCGCGCCGCCCCTCGTCGAGCGCTTCCATGCCGAATACCCCAACGTCTTCCTGAATTTCGTCGGCGGCTTCAGCGGCTATATCCATGAATGGCTGGTCCGTGGGCAGGTCGATGTGGCGTGCCTCCACGACCCGCTGCCGCAGCGCGGCTTCGAGATCACGCCGCTGCTGAACGAGCAGGTGCTGCTCGTCGGCAAGCCCGGCTCGCTGCCCGCCGGCAGGGCTTATGCGCGCACCGCCGATCTCGCCAACCTGCCGCTCATCGTGCCGAGCCTGCCGAACGCCTCGCGCCGCCTGCTCGACCGCTGGGTCGCCGCGACGCCGATCCCGCTCAACATCAAGATCGAGGTCAACGACCATTACGTGACCCGCGGCCTCGTCAAGAAGGGCCTGGGCTTCACCCTGCTGACGCGCGGCGCGATCGCAGCCGATTTGCGCTGCGGCGAGCTGGAAGCGGTGCCGTTTCGCCCCGACGCCTACTGGCCGCTCGCCCTGGTGACCTGCGCCAACGCCCCGCGCTCCGCCGTCGTCGAGGCCTTCATCCGCACGGTCCGCAGCGTGACGCGCGAGCTCGCCGCATCCGGCGCCTGGCCGGGGAAGCTCCTGGACCGCGAATAGCCTAGGCGGCCGCCGGCGCCCAGCCTCGTCCGCCCGCCGCGAGCAGCGCCTCCGCTTCCATGGCTGCCCGCGCCGCGCCATCGCCTCCGGCGAGCATCGCCGCTCTCCGGCGCGCATTGGTCCGGAAGGCGGGATCGGCGAGGACGCGCCGCGCCGCCTCGCGGATGGTCGCGGCATCGGCGTCGGCGGCCAAGGCGAGGCCGGCGCCCCATTCCTCGATGGCGGCCGCCACATAGGGCTGATCGCCGGCGAGCCCCGGGATCACCACCATCGGAACGCCGTGGCGCATCGCCCGCATCGCCGTTCCATGGCCGCCATGGCCGACGACCAGGGAAGCGCGTTCGAGGATCGGGTCATGCGCCGCATAGTTCAGCACGACGGCGTTCGCCGGCGCCGCGACCTCGTTCGGCGCGACGATGCCGCCGGTCGTCGCGACGAGATGGAGCGGCTCGCCGGCGAGAGCATCGAGCGCGCGCTGCACCTTCCCGACGTCGCGCTGCTCGAAGCCAGTGCTGAAGCTGATGAGAACCAGCGGGGTTTCGTCCGCCTCGCCCCAGGGCAGGAGCGTCGGCACGGCGAATTTCTCGTCCTCGAGCACCGGCCCGGCATGGACGACATTGCTCCAGCCCGGCTCGGGCGCCGCGTCGAACGCCGCGAGACTCGTCGAGACGAGACGGTCGCGCGGCCGCCAGAGCTCGTCGAGACCGGGCAAAGGCGAGTATCCCGCTTTCTGGCGCATGTCGCTGAAGGTGGCGAAAATCCGCCGCCACATATCGAGCTGGCGGAAGACGAAGGTGTGGACGAAGACGGCCGAGGGGCGCGCGAAGTCCCGCGCGTGCAGGAGGGCCGCGGGAAACATCCCGTCGATGAGCACCGCCTGCGGGTCTTCCGCGGCGACGATCGACTGGAGCTGCGCCTCGACCGCCGGCGAGGTCAGGTAGCACGCCATTCGCGTCAGATGGCTGCCTTGCGGATACCCGGCGAGCTGCCGATAGGCTTCGGTGACCTCGATCGCGCGGAAGCCGGCCGTCTTCACCCGCGGCACCATTTCGGGGCGCCCCGCGAAGGCGACCTCGTGGCCGCGCTCGCGCAGGACGCGCGCGACGCCGAGGCTAGGCGGAAGATTTCCGCCGCCCGACCAATTGAGCCACAGGAACTTTGCCATCCTCCGCCCTCCTCTCCGTCACCGCCGCGATGATGTGCCGGAGCACGGCCTCGGCTTCGGCCCGCGCGAGTCCGTTCTCCTTGCGGAGCTTGCTCCAGACATGGACGTCGGTGGCCACGAGCAGAATGTTGAAGAGGCGCTGACGCGCCGCCGGCGCCGCGGCCGCGAGCTGCGGCGCGAAGACCAGCTTCACCCAAGCGCGATGATCGGCGCGTCCTTCATCCAGGGTCGCCTTCAGCTCGGGGCGCCGCCGCTCGTCGGCGAGCCAGCGCAGGATCAGCTCGCCGCTCGTCTCGTAGAGGTCGAAGATGGCGCCGATTGCCGCCGCGACGTCGCCCGCCGGCGTCGGCTTCAGCGGCACGCCGCCGCGCGCGAGCTTGTCGACGGCGGCGAAGAGGAGCCGGTCCCTGCTGCCGTGGATGCGCAGAATCGTCTGCGCCGTCGTGCCGGCGCGGCGCGCGACCGCATCGAGCGTGAACGCCTCGATGTCGTCTTCCATGTAGAGGGCGACGGCGCTGTCGAGGATGCGCGCGCGGGTCGCCTCCATCTTCGCCGCCCGCGCGGTCATGGCGTAACGGCGTTTCGCAGATTTCATGTTAATATAATTAACTCTAATTCCGCCGCGCGTCAATCGGCGACGGCGGCCCGCGAAGCGCTCGCCTCGCGGCCGCTCTCCGGGACTAGCGCGCGGCTTCCTGCGGGTTCACCAGAACCGGGTCCGCGCGGTAGTCTGCCGCGAAGAGCCGCTCGAGATTGGCGATTTTCGGCAGGTCGAAGATCGCGATGTAGGGATAGGTCGGGTGGAGCGCTAGGAAGTTCTGGTGGTAGGCCTCGGCCGGGTAGAAGCCTTCGAGAGGCGCCACCCTGGTGACGATCGGGCCTGGGAAGGCGTGTGCGGCGTCGAGCTGGCGGATATAGGCGGTCGCAACCTTCGCCTGCTCGGCATTGGCGGTGAAGATCTCCGACCGGTATTGCGTCCCGACATCCGGGCCCTGGCGATCGAGTTCCGTCGGATCGGTCGCGACCGAGAAGAAGATCTGGAGGATTCTGCCGTAGCTGATCTGATGCGGATCGAAGGTGATGCGGACGGATTCGGCATGCCCCGTCTTGCCCGTGCTCACCTTCTCGTACTGCGCCGTCTGCGCCTCGCCGCCGGCATAGCCGGAGACGGCGCCGGTGACCCCCTTCACATGCTGGAAGACGCCCTGCACGCCCCAAAAGCATCCGCCGGCGAGGACCGCCTGCTCCGTCGCCGTTCCGGGCGCCGCGGCCTCGTCCACCGCCGGCGGCGGGAGAGGAATCGCGCCTTCTTCCGCACGCGCCGCGTGAACGAGGCTCGCGCCGCCGGCCGCGGAGAGGCTCGCGGCGACAAGCGCGGCGGTGAGAGGGGGGAGCACATGCCGAGCCGCCTGCGGGTGTCTTCGCATCGTTTCCTCCCTGAGGGACCGGCAGCCTCACCGCCGTTCCTCCCAGGATATAGGGCGCCGGCGCCGCCCGAAACAGCGCCGGGCTTGCTCTTGAGGGCAATCGGCTGTTAACGGCTCGATCACCCGCAGCCGATACGCTCCGGCGAAAGTTTCGCTCGCCGCCGATGTCGTATCGCCAGTTCCGCGCCTCGCTTCAGAAGCCCGCGCTGATCGCGGTTGCCGAGCATTGGAACGCGGCGCGGCGCGGCCGGCTCATGCCGGCCTGGCGCGACATCGATCCGCAAGCGATCAAAAAGTATCTTTCGATCGTCTGGGCCTGGCGCTGGGACGCTGGGCTCGCAACCTTCATCGGTCGCCTTGCGGGCGAAGACAACATCGCGATCATCGGCACCAACACGCATGGCAAGAAAGTCGAGGAGTGCTTCCCGCCGGGCGCGTACGAGTTGGTCAAGGCCCGGCTCATGCGGGTGATCGAGGGTCCCGAACTGATGCGCAGCGGCGGCCGAATCCGACTGATCAGCGGCAGAGAGGGACACGGCGATCGCATCATCCTTCCTCTCGCCGAGGACGGGGCGCACGCTGACGGCATCATCGGCGTCACCGTCTACAAGCTCGGCGTCCGGCCGCGCATGGGCGATGCCTCGATCGATCCTTTTCACGAAGCCGTCGACTTCTTCCCGCTGGGCGATGCCGCGGCATAGAGGGCGGCTTCGCGAACGCGCCGGCGCTGGGTCGGCTTGACACGGGAGCGCACGTCGGGAAAAACCCGGGCAGCGCCAGGCGCGTCACGATCTCGAACACGGAGGCCCCTCATGTCAGCCGATGTCTTCAAGGGCGTCATGCCTGCCCTCATGACGCCGTGCACGCGCGATCGGGAGCCGGATTTCGCGGCACTCGTGCGCAAGGGGCGCGAACTCGTCGCCGCCGGCATGTCGGCGGTCATCTATTGCGGCTCGATGGGCGAATGGCCGCTTCTCAGCGACGAGCAGCGCATGGCGGGCGTCGAGCATCTCGTCAAGGCCGGGCTGCCGGTCGTCGTCGGAACGGGCGCGCAGAATCCGAGGCGCGCCGCCGATCTCGCGGCTCACGCCAAGAAGGCCGGCGCCAAGGGTCTGATGCTGATCCCGCGCGTCCTCTCGCGCGGCTCCTCCGCCGCCGCCCAGCGCGCGCATTTCGACGAGGTGCTCGCGGCAGGCGTCGACCTGCCCTCGGTCATCTACAACAGCCCCTACTACGGCTTCGAGACCCGCGCCGATCTCTTCTTCGAGCTGCGCAAGCGCCACCCCCATCTCGTCGGCTTCAAGGAGTTCGGGGGCGCCGCCCCGCTCCGCTACGCGGCGGAGCACATTACGGGCGAGGATGCCTCGGTGATGCTGCTGGTCGGCGTCGACACGCAGGTATTCCATGGCTACGTCAATTGCGGCGCCGTCGGCGCCATCACCGGCATCGGCAACGTCCTGCCGAAGGAGGTGCTGCATCTCGTGGCGCTCTGCGAGAAGGCGGCCAAGGGCGACGCTCGCGCGCGGCGCCAGGCCGAGGACCTGGACCGCGCCCTCTACGTCCTTTCCTCGTTCGACGAGGGCGTCGATCTCGTCCTCTATTACAAATACCTCATGGTCCTCGAGGGCAATCCGGAATACGAGCTCCAGATCCATCCCTCGGACGCGCTGACGAAGAGCCAGAAGCATTACGCCGCAACCCAGCTGAAGCTGTTCAAGAGCTGGTACCGCGATTGGTCGGCGCGGCAGGGGTGATGGTGCGCCGCCGCGGCAACGGCAAAGAACGAAAGCGTCGGGGTCCGGACCGGATCCCGGAGCGGCCAAGAGCCGCGAGCACTTATGCCGGCAGACCGGCCAGGCCGAGCGCGTCCCGCAGGTGCTCGGCGGCGGCGGCTTCGATGCCGGCGGCAGCGATCATGCCGCTGATCGTGTAGCCGGGCTGGAGCTCGAGGACGCGCGCGGCCGCGTCTCTGGCGGCGTCAAGATGGCCAAGCTTCGCCTGCGTCGCCGCGATCAGCATGTGGGCGAAGCTCCAGTTGGGATTGGCCTGGAAGACTTGGCGCGCCACCTCGGCCGCCTCCTCGTACTCGCCGCGCTGGAGATGGGCGAGGCCCATAGCGAAGCAGACGCCGAACCGCATCGGATCGAAGGGGCTGAGCCGCAGCGCGCGCCGGCCCCATTCGATGGCGCGCTCGGCCTCGCCGCCGCAGGCGAGCACGACGCTGCCGAAGCTGTGCGCCAGCGCGCAGGACGGGCTGACCGCGAGCGCCGCGTCGAGGGCCTGGAGCGCCGCCGGGCGGTCATGCGCGACCAGGCCCAGCGCAAAGCCGCCCAGGGCGAGCGCGAGCGCGTCGTCGCGGCCATGTGCGATGGCCGCCTCGGCATGACGGATGGCGCCGAGGCGGTTTTCCGGGCGCGCCCCGCCGCGGACGAAGAGGATCTCGTGGGACCAGGCGGCAAAGCCATGCGCCAACGCGTAATCCGGTTCGAGCGCGAGGGCCCGCTCGAGCACGGGCAGCGCCCTGACGGCGCCGTCCGGCATCGCGGGATAGACGTCCGGCATGGCGCGCAGCACGAGATCGTAGGCATCGAGGCTATCGGGCCGCTTGCGCTTGACGCGCTCGGCCTCGGCTTGCCGGAGGCTCGGCTCGATGGCGGCGACGACGCTCAAGGTCAGCTCGTCCTGCAGCGCGAAAACGTCTTCGAGCGTGCGGTCGTAGCGCTCGGCCCAGACATGCCGGCCGGCTTCCGCTTCGATGAGCTGGCCGGTGACGCGCACCCGGTTTCCCGCCCGGCGCACGCTGCCCTCGAGGACATAGCGCACGCCCAGCTCGCGCGCGGCTTGCTTCACATCGACGGCGCGGCCCTTATAGGCAAAGCTCGAATTGCGCGCGATGACGAAGAGCCATTTGATGCGGGCGAGGCCGGTGATGATGTCCTCGACCATGCCGTCGGCGAAATAGTCCTGCTCGGCATCGCCGCTCAAATTGGCGAAGGGCAGAACGGCGATCGAGGGGCGGTCGGGCAGCGCCAGCATCTGAGGCATCGGAGCATCACCGGGGGTCTCGCGGGCACGGCGCGTCTCGATGCGGTAGACATGGACGGGCCGGGCGATGTTCTTGACGCTGTGCGCGCCGAGATCGGCGAAGCCGATCGGCAGCTTCTCGCCGACATGCTCGCGCACGGTGGCGGAGACGCAGATCTCGCCCGGCTCGGCGAGCGCCTCAAGCCGCGCCGCGACATTGACGCCGTCGCCGAAGATGTCGCCGTCATCGACGATGACGTCGCCGACATTGATCCCGATGCGGAAGCGGATGCGCCGGCTCTCGTCGATATTGGCGTTGCGGTCTTTGATGCCCTCTTGCATCACGACGGCGCAGCGCACCGCATCGACGATCGAGGCGAACTCGATGAGAAGGCCGTCCCCCGTCGTCTTGACGATGCGCCCCTGATGCTGGGCCATGAGCGGGTCGATGAGCTCCTGCCGATGGGATTTGAGGGCGGCGAGCGTGCCTTCCTCGTCGATGCCCATCAGGCGCGAATAGCCCACCACATCCGCGGCAAGGATCGCGGCGAGCCGGCGCGCCGTGCGAGCTTCTTCACTCATGCGCTCCCGCCTCCAACCGTGGCCCGGCAGTCTCACAGGGTCGCGAGTGTAGTCCGCCCGCGCGGCGAGCGCCTCACCATATTAACGCGTCGTTAACACAGGCTTCGTGAGGGAGCCGTGATCGGCGGAATCTCTGTTCCGACCAGACGTGCCGCCCGCTCTCTCCGGCGCGATGCGCGAATGTCGAATGACGCGGAGTGCAGCGCCCCGATGCTCGGCCTGTCGCGAGCGGCATCGTCACCCGCCGCCGGCGGCGGCGTAGCGCGACGCTTCAAGGTGCTGGTGCACCTCCTCCTCGACATGCGTCCAGATTTCGGATTTGAGGCGGGCATATTCGGGAGAGAGCTGGATCGTGACGTGCCGTGGCCGCGGCAGGTCGTTGGTCAGGATCGATTTCACCCGCCCCGGCCGCGCCGACAGCACGACGATCCGGTCGGCGAGGATGAGCGCCTCGTCGATATTGTGCGTGATGAAGACCACCGTCTTCTGGCTTTCTTCATGAATGCGCAGCAGCTCCTCCTGCATGACCTGCCGGGTCATGGCATCGAGGGCCGCGAAGGGCTCGTCCATCAGGAGAACCTCGGGATCGGCGGCGAGGGCGCGCGCCAGCGTGACGCGCTGCTGCATGCCGCCAGAGAGCTCGTAAGGATAGCGGCCCTCGAAGCCGCGCAGCTTCACCATGTCGATATAGCGCTGGGCGATTTGCCGCCGCTCCGCCCGGCCCGCCCCCTTCATCTTCGGGCCGAACTCGACATTCCCCCGCACCGTCTTCCACGGGAAGAGCGCGTAGGATTGGAAGACCATGCCGCATCTGGGCTCGATCCCGAGGATCGGCTTGCCGCGCAGCAGGACGCGGCCGCGCGTCGGCTCGATAAAGCCCGCGAAGATGTTGAGCAAGGTCGTCTTGCCGCAGCCCGAGGCGCCGATGAGGCAGAGGAACTCGCCTTCCCAGATGTCGAGGGAGAGATCCTCCAGCGCGACGAGCCCCGCCCCGCGGGCCTCGAGATAGCCCTTGCTGACGCCCTCGGCGCGGAGGATCGCCTGCCTCTCCACTTGGGTCACGCCTCTATCGCGGCCGGCGCCGTTCCCAGGGGATGAGCAGGCGCTCCAGCAGCTCGGCCAGCGTATCCGCCACCAGCACCGTCACCGAGATGCCGGCCATGCCGACGAGAACCAACGGGAGGTTTCCCCAATCCTTCGCCCGCCAGATGATGGCGCCGAGGCCGGTTTGCGCCGCCACCATCTCGGCGGTGATGACGCAGGACCAGGAGATGGCGAGCGTGACCTTCAGCCCGGAGAGGATGCCGGGGAGGGCCCCCGGCAGGATGACCTCGCGCATCAGGGCGACATCCGTGGCGCCGAGGTTCCGCGCGGCGCGGATGAGGAGCGGATCGACGCGCTTCGTGCTCTCGATCGTGTAGATGAGGATGTAGATCCACGATCCCATGAAGACGATCGCCGTCTTCTGCGCCTCGCCGATGCCGAGCCAAAGGATCGTCAGCGGGATCCAGGTGATGGAGGGCAGCGGCCGCAGCAGCGAGACGAAGGGGTCGATGATCGCCTTGGCTGGCCACCAGACGCCCATCAGCACGCCGAGCGGAACCGCGACCGCAGCGGCGAGGAAGAACCCGGCGAAGACCCGTTCGGAGGAGGCGAGGACGGCGCGCCAGAGCTCGCCCGTATCGAGGGTGTTGCCGGCCTCGGCGGCGACGGCCGCCGGCGATGGAAGGAAAACCGGCGAGATCCAGCCGCGGGCGGTCGCGAGGTTCCAGATCCCGAGAAAGGCGAGAACGGAGAGGAGGCCGAGGACGAGCCGGGTCCGCCTCCGAAGCCATTCGCGCCACGGCCGCGGTGCCGCCGCCACCTCCAGTGCCGCGATCTGCGCGCCGCCGCTCGACTTCACGACCATCGGCTCACCCCTGCGGGTGTTATGGGATTGACGCGTACCCCGGCCCTATTCGTCGAGTTCGGGCTTCGCCCTCCGCGCAGGATGAGGGGTGTGTCGTTGTGCAGTTGAAGCGAAATGGAAAACTCACCTCATCCTGAGCGCAGCCGCGCAGCGGCGCAGGCGAAGGATACGGGCCGGAGCGCCGTCAAATCCGGACCCTAGGGCGCCGGCAGAAAGCTGACATTCTCCCATTTGGCGACGTCGGGCACCGTGCCGATCTTCTGGTTCGCGTGCAGCCATTCGGCAAGATTCTGCATCTGCTTGACCTGGCGCTCCATATGCGCCGGCCAGCCCGCGAGGCCAATGTAGCGGAAGGTCTTCATGCCGGCCAGCACCTCCTCCGGCGTCTGGTGGAAGTAGTGGGCGACCGTCTCGGCCGTCTCCTTCTGATGCGTATTGGCGAAATCGACGCCCTTGAAGATCGCCGCTGCCAGCTTGCGCGCCTCGTCGGGATGCTCGTCGACGAGCTTGCTGGAAATGATGAGGATGTCGGCGGAGGCGGTGGTCTGATAGCGCTTGTAGCTCTCGGTATCGGTGTCGAGGCCGAGGAGGTGCCCGTTCGGCACCGCTTTCTCGGCGGCGCCGAGGAAGGGCTGCCAGACGCAGACCGCATCGACGTCGCCCTTCGTCAGCGCCGCCACCATCTCGTTCGGGGGAATGTCGAGGTAGTCGATGTCGCGCTTGCTCATGCCGGCGGTCTGCAAGAGGCCGTCCATCGTGATCTCGGCCGAGGTGTTGGCCGCGATCTTCTTGCCGCGCGCCTCGGCGAGCGACGTGATGGCGGGCCGCGCCCAGCAGCCCTCGTTGCCCGGCGCCTGGTCGATATTGGCGAAGTAGTAGAAGCTTTTGTTGCCGCGCGCCATTTGCGCGACGACGGCGCTGCGGCCGAGATTGCTGAAGGCGACCGCGCCCGAGGTGAGGGCGGCGATACGGTCGCTCGAGGCGAGGATCACCTGGTAGCCGACATCGAGCCCCTCTTCCTTGAAGAAGCCCTTATCGACCGCGACCATGATCGGCACTTGCCCGAGCCAGGTCACCGAGCCGCCGAAATCGAGCTTCGGCATCGCCTCGGCCCTGGCGGCGCCCGGCGCCGCGACGGCTGCAAGCAGGAGCGCGCCCAGCGACGCGAGGGCGCGCTTGGCGCAAGGAACCGCCGCAGACGGCTTTCGCGATGCCTTCATGGAACGCCCTCCCCTTCGGCTTTTTCTCGGCCGAGCCGGGTTGCCGCCCGACCCGCCTCCTGGCACCCGAGGCTATCGGTCGGCGCCACCCTCAGTCTAAGGCATTCCTGCTATAGGAGATATGACCGCCGCGTCGCGGGGCTTGGGCGGGGATGCGGTTCGATAAGCATGCTTACTATCAGCATGGACGCGATCAAGCGTCCGCTGGAGAGTAGGATGACCACCGCTCCGCGCAAAACCGCCCTCGCCTTCGCCGCCGCGCTCGTCGGAACCACCGCCCTGGCGCCGCTCGCCTCGGCCCGCGACTGGCACGCGCCGCCGGCCGCGCATCAGTGGCGCGGCGAGGCGCATGGCGGCGGCCATGACGACACCGCCGCCATCCTCGGTTTCGGCCTCCTCGCGCTCGCCGGCGCCGCCATCATCGCCAATGCGACGCCAGCGCCGGCTCCGGCGCCCGTCTACGCCCCGCTCTACCCCTATGCCGCGCCGCCCGCTTACGCGCCCGCGCCGGCCTGCACGACGATCAACGGCTACGCCGCCTGTCTCGGCCCGGACGGCACCTGGCAGTATGTCCGCTGAGGGAGGTCTCAGCCTTCCGCCAGGGCGCGGCTGATAACGAGGCGCTGGATGTCGCTCGACCCCTCGTAGATCTGGCAGACGCGGACATCGCGATAGATGCGCTCGACGGGAAAATCGTTGAGATAGCCATAGCCGCCATGGATCTGGATGGCGTCGGAGCAGACGCGCTCCGCCATCTCGGAGGCGAAGAGCTTCGCCATCGCCGCCTCTTTGAGGCAGGGCTGGTCGGCATCGCGCAAGGCCGCCGCGTGCAGCGTCAATTGCCGCGCCGCCTCGATCTGCGTCGCCATGTCGGCGAGGCGAAAGGCCACCGCCTGATGGCCGATGATGGGCTTGCCGAAGGTCTGCCGCTCCTTCGCATAGCCGAGCGCCGCCTCATAGGCGGCGCGCGCCATGCCGACCGCCTGCGCCGCGATGCCGATGCGGCCGCCTTCGAGATTGGCGAGCGCGATCTTGTAGCCCTCGCCCTCGGCGCCGAGGAGCAGGTCCGGGGTGAGCGCCATCTCCTCGAAGACGAGCTGCGCCGTGTCCGAGGCGCGCTGCCCCAGCTTGTGCTCGAGGCGGGCGACGCGATAGCCGGGGGTCGCGGTCGGAACGATGAAGGCGCTGATGCCCTTCTTGCCCGCTTCGGGATCCGTGACGGCGAAGACGATGACGAGATCCGCATTCTTGCCCGAGGTGATGAACTGCTTCGTGCCGTCGAGAATGTAGCGGTTTCCCTGCCGCCGCGCGCGCGTCTTGATAGCGGAGGCGTCGGAGCCGGCGCCGGGCTCGGTCAGGGCGAAGCCGGCAAGCTGCTCGCCGCGCGCCAGCGGCTTCAGGAACCGCTCCTTCTGCTCCTCCGAGCCGAAGCGCAGGATCGGCATGCAACCGACGGAGTTGTGGACGCTCATGATCGAGGAGGTGGCGCCGTCGCCGGCGGCGATCTCCTCGACGGCGAGGGCGTAGGAGACGTGATCGGCGGCGGCACCGCCCCAGCTCTCTGGAACCAGCATTCCCATGAAGCCGAGCTGGCCCATCTCCTCGACGGCCTGGCGCGGAAAGGCGCCGGCGCGATCCCATTCGGCGGCGAAAGGCTTGAGGCGCTCGCTGGCGAAGTTGCGCGCCGTCTCCTGGATCATTGCCTGTTCCTGGGACAGGATCATGGCGCTCCTCCTCGCCGGCCTCTCACCATGCGATCGCCGCACCGGTGTAGTCGTAAAAACGCCCGGAATCCTCCGGTTTCAGCCCCGCGATCACCTTCCGCATGCCGGCCACGCTGTCGGCCGGAAGGACCGGCGCCCCGGCGCCGCCCATATCGGTCCGCACCCAGCCCGGATGCAGCACGACGGCGATCAGCTCGGGATTCTCCTTGGCAAGGCAGCTCCACACCATGTTGAGCGCCGCTTTCGACGAACGATAGACGACCCGCCCGCCGGGATTCTCGGCGATCGAGCCCATGCGGCTGCTGATCGCCACCGCCTTCTTCTGCCCTCCGCGCGCGAGCTGCTTGCGGAATGCCCCGGCGAGCGCGAGCGGGGCCATCGCATTGACGCGGAAGACTTCGCCCCAGGCCTCGCCATCGACATGCTCGGCCGGCATCTCGCGGGGCCCCGAGATGCCGGCATTGGCGATGAGAAGGTCGATGGCCTCGTCGGCGAGCTGGGCGCCGAGCCGCTCGACGGCGGCAAAATCCACTGCATCGAGGGCATGGATCGCGACCGCGCCCGGCACCTCGCGCAACGCCTTCGCCCGCCCCGGGTCGCGGCAGGTGGCGATGACCCGCCAGCCCTCGGCCGCATATTGCCGGACGAATTCGAGCCCGAGACCGCGGCTGGCGCCGGTCAGCAGCAAGGTCGGCATGGTTCAGCTCCGTTTGCGCGCCGTAGCCTCGATCTCGATCTTCATGCGCTGATCGACAAGGCCGCAGAAGATTGCCGTCGCCGCCGGCCGTATCGCGCCGAGGCGCTCGCCCAGAACGGCGGCGATCGCGTCCCAATCGGCACGCTCGGGGACGTAGTAGCGGACGCGGACGACGTCGTCGAGTGCGGCTCCCGCCTCGGCCAGCGCCGCCTCGATATTGGCGAGGGCCTGCCGCGTCTGCGCCGCGGGATCGTCGGCGATGGTCATCGCTTGGTAATCGAATCCGGTCGTGCCGGAGACGAAGACGAAATCGCCATCGACGACGGCCCGGCTATAGCCGAAACGACGCTCGAAGCTCGAACCGGAAGAAATCAGCCGCCGTTCCATCATCTCTCCGCCTATCGAGATCGCGGGACGGCGATTTAACACCAGTGCGGAGGGAGACGGAAGATCACTGCCCGCGGGACCGCTCCGAGGAGAATCTTAATCCAGGCTTAACCGGAATTCTGCCAAACCCGTCGCGCATTCGCGCTATGCGTTCGAGCCGAGGCGTTCCCCATGCCCCCAACGGCACAGCAGCCCCAACCCGCGGCGCGATTGACCGAGGCGGGCCGCCCGCAGCGGCTCAAGGCGAAGCTCGACTTCACCGCCTCCGCAGACGAGGAGCGCGCCGGAACGGCATCGCATTGGCTTGCGCCCCCGATTTCCGCTCCCGAAGAAGCCGCTGCGCATGCGGCAGACGAAGATCCGTTCGACGCCGCGCGCCGGGCACTTGCCGGATTTCCCGGTCTCGCCGCGGCCGATCCGGAGCCCGCCCCCCACCTCTCGGCTCCCGAAGCGGAAGGACGCGCGGGCAAGAGCGCACGCGAGCTTATCACGCTCGTTCTCTGCCTCGCGCTCTCGGCCGCGATCGGTACCTGGGACTACCTGCGCCTCGTGGATCGGCAGCTGCTGCCCAGCCCACCCGCCTTGCGCGACATGATCGCGGCGCGCCTCCATCGACCGGCACCAGCGACGGCAGCATTGCCCGCCGCGACGGCGATCCCGGCGCGACCAGAGCCGATCGCGGGGCCGGGCGAGGCCGCGCCGGACCGGCATCCCGAAGCGGCGGCGGTCCCCGCGCCCGACGCGCCGCCGAAGTTCGCGCAACCGCCAATTTCGGCTGACCCGACCGACGCGCCACCCGCTCCGGCGGCATCGTCGAACTCGGCGCGACCTGTCGCCGAGGCCGCCGCTGTCGATCCCGTCGAGGCGGACGTGCCGCAGCAGGCGGCGGCAGTGGCGCAAGGCGGGTTGTTCGTGCAATTCGGCGCCTATCGGTCGGCCGAAAACGCCCAGCGCAATTGCGCGGATCTTGCCTCGCTCGCGCGCGTCGCGGTGGTCAGGGGCGGGCACGATGGTGGCTGGTTCTTCTGCCGCACGGCCATGGCGCAGAGTCGCGGCGAGGCTGCCGCGCTCGTCGCGTCGGCGCGGACGCAGAGGGGCATTCGGGCGATCCTGGTGCCCGACCATCCGCCGCGCTCTCGCCTCGACGCGGAGCAAGCAGCCGCGCCGCTACACTGAATATTAACGCCGTCGCGGCAGGGTTAAGCGGCTCTTCCGGATCGCCTCTCGCCATGTTCTTCATCGTCGGTTCGGTCATCGTCCTCGCCAGCGTCGCCGGCGGATACCTGCTGAATGGCGGGCATCTCTTCGTGCTGTGGCAGCCCTTCGAGATCCTGATCATCCTCGGCGCCGCCGCAGGCGGCTTCGTGACGGCGAACCGCAAGCCCGTCTTGAAGGCGAGCGGCCAGGCGGTGCTGGCGCTGCTCAAGGCCGAAAAATACGACAAGCAGGCCTATCTGGAGCTCCTCAGCCTCCTCTACACCATCTTCAAGCTCGCCAAGACCAAGGGCGCCCTCGCGCTCGAGCAGCATGTCGAGAAGCCGGAGGAATCACCTCTCTTCTCCCAATATCCCAAATTCAACGCCGATCACCATGCCGTCGTCTTTCTCTGCGACTATCTGCGTCTCCTCACTCTCGGCACCGACAATCACCACGAGATGGAGACGCTGATGGACGAGGAGATCGAGACCCATCACGAGGAGCAGCACGCCGTCTACGCCGCGATCCAGACCGTCGCCGACGGGCTGCCGGCTCTCGGCATCGTCGCCGCCGTGCTGGGCGTCATCCACACCATGGGCTCGATCACGGAGCCGCCCGCCGTCTTGGGCGAGCTCATCGGCGGCGCGCTCGTCGGCACATTCTGCGGCGTGCTCTTCGCCTACGGCTTCGTCGGTCCCATCGCGAACGCGGTCAAGGCGCGGTGCGACGCCGAGGTGAAATACTATCTCTGCATCAAGGCCGGCATTCTCGCCTATATGCAGGGCTACGCCCCGGCGATTGCCGTCGAGTTCGCGCGCAAGGCCCTCAACAGCGACGTGCGGCCAACCTTCTACGAAGTCGAAGAGGCGGTCGAGACGGCGCCGGCGCCGGCTTAGCCGCCACAGCGGGCCGGGAACCGCATCATGGCCAAGCCAGCCAACGGCACGATCGTCATCAAGAAGATCAAGAAGGGCGGCCATGCCGGCCATCATGGCGGCGCGTGGAAAGTCGCCTATGCCGATTTCGTGACGGCGATGATGGCCTTCTTCCTGCTGCTCTGGCTGCTCAACGTGACGACCGACGTGCAGAAGCGCGGCATCGCCGATTACTTCGACCCGACCATCTCGCTGCGCTCGGATTCGAGCGGCTCCGGCAAGATCCTGGGCGGCGAATCGCTGGGCAAGCCGGGCCAGCTCACGGATACCGCGGCCGCCGCCGTGACCATGCCGATCCCGGCCGAGCGGCAGCCCAATGACGGCGACAATGGCGAGGATTCCGGCAATCCGAGCCAGCTCGACGAACAGAAGGACACGGATGCGGCCGACAAATCGGGGGTCGCCGAGAACACCGAGCCCGGCAGCGCACCCGGCAAGCTCGATCCGAGCCGGCTGGATCAAGGCAAGCCCGAGCAGACCAAACTCGCCAAGAGCGAAGCGCGGCAGGCGGAGAAGGCGCTCGCGGCGAAGGAGGAGCAGCAATTCGCCGCCGCCGAATTCTCGCTGCGCCAGGCGATCCAGGACATCCCCGATCTGAAGCAGCTCGCTCAGAACCTCATCATCGACCGGACGCCCGAGGGGCTGCGCATCCAGCTCGTCGATCAGGACAAGTATTCGATGTTCCCGCTCGGCTCGAGCGAGATGGTCGATTCGGCGAAGAAGCTGATGGCCCTCGTGGCACGGGTGGTACAGAAGCTGCCCAACAAGATCTCGGTGACCGGCCACACCGATTCGACGCCCTTTGCCCGGGCCGGCAATTACGGCAATTGGGAGCTGTCGAGCGACCGCGCCAATGCCAGCCGGCGCGCCCTCATCGCCGCCGGCGTGCCCGCCGATCGCATCACCAAGGTAGTCGGGGCCGCCGATCGCGATCCCCTGCTTCCCGACGATCCGGCCTCGCCGCGAAACCGTCGCATCAGCATCGTGCTGCTGCGCGAGGCGAAGCCGCCGGTGGGCACGCTGGCGCAGCGTTAACCACGCCGCGCGCCGCCACGCGTTCGCGCACGCATTCCTCTGGCGCAGCCCCGCCTCTCTCGTCCATAATTCCGCGACGGCACGGCCGTCAGAGCCGGAACGGCGGAGGGAGGAGCGAGGCAGTTATGCCCGAAGGTCAGGGCGGAGCGATCGAAGAGCGTCGGGTTGCGATCGAAACCCGCAGCGCGGAATACAGCCGGCCCCTCGTCACGCCGCTCCAGCACTTCTACCGCACCTCGGCCCTGCCCTGCCCCTATCTCGACGGAAAGCTCGAGCGCAAGCTCATCACCGAGCTCGCCGGCCGCGATGCCAAGTCGTTCTACGACGATTTGTGCCGAGCCGGCTTCCGCCGCAGCCATCATCTTGCCTATCGGCCGAGCTGCGCCGGCTGCGCCGGCTGCGTGCCGGTGCGCGTCGCCGCCCTCGCCTTCTGCCCGACACGATCGACCCGCCGCGTCGCCCGGATCAATGCCGATATCGAAGGACGCGAGACGGAGCTGCGCGCCACCGCCGAGCAATACCGCCTCTTCGTCCGCTACGAGCGGACCCGCCACGCCGGCAGCGAGATGGCGGCCATGACCTTCGGCGACTACCGCGCCATGATCGAGGACAGCCCGATCGACACGCGGATCGTCGAGTTCCGCGATCCCCGGCGGATTCTGGTCGGCGCCTGCATCATCGATGCGCTCGATGACGGCTATTCGGCGGTGTACAGCTTCTTCGATCCGCTCCTTGCCCGGCGCAGCCTCGGCACCTTCATGGTGTTGTGGCTCGTCGAGGACGCCCGGCGGCGAGGCCTGCCCTATATCTATCTCGGCTACTGGATCGCCGAGAGCGACAAGATGTCCTACAAGACCCGCTTCCGCCCGCTTGAGAGCCTGGGCGCGCAAGGCTGGCAGCCATTTTCCCCCTGACTTGACGGCTGCCACAGTCAGGCTCCGGCGCGCGGCATCGCCGGCAGCGAGCGCACCGACCACCAGCCGCGAGCCCATCCGCTTCGCCTTCGGCCCCGGCGCCCGCATCGTCGAGGAGGCCTATGCGACGGCCTTCGGCGCACGCCTTGCCGTGGTCGATGTGCCGCGGGGCGGCGACATCCGGCGCTGCCTCGTCTCGCTGCCGCAGAATGGGCTTCTGACGCAGCAATCGGCCATGAGCCTGCTGCGCCCCGAGCGGCTCGTCTTCGCCTATGAGCAGGCTATGGCGCTCGCCGTGGCGGTTGTCCCCCAGCCGCGCTCGGCGCTTCTCCTCGGGCTCGGCGGCGGCGCGATGCTGCGCTTCCTCCGCGCCTATTTCCCCGATTGCGCGGCGACCGTGGTCGAGTACGACCCGACGGTGCTTCGCCTCGCACGCCGGCACTTCCGCATCGACCATCCGGTCGAGCTGGCCGAGGCCGCCGATGTCGTGCGCCATGCCGAGGGGCGCTTCGATGCCATCCTCGTCGACATCTATGGCGGGCACGGGTTCAATTTGCCGCCGCTCGAATTCTGGGAAGAATGCGCGGCGCGGCTCGAGCCCGGCGGCTGCATCGCGGTCAATTGGGCAGACGCGCGCGACAAGGCGCTCTACCTGCCGCATGCGCGCCGCGCCGCATCCTTGGCGGCGCGCAGCTATTTTCTGGCCTTGCGCGGCTTCAAGGACAACGTGGTGCAGCTCTGCGCGGCCGATCCCGCCCTCGACGTGAAGGCGCTCCGGCGCTGCGCCGCCGCTCTGGCAAGGCGGCAGAAGCGGAAGAGCATCATCGAGAGATGCGCGATCCTCGACGGCTTCCCGGACTGACGCGAGGGTTGTTCGCTCCTTCGTCTATTCTCTCTGCCTCTGTGCCTCTGTGGTGAATCGGACGCGACGCTCCGCGGTCGCCGCGACATCGACCTCCATTCCGGCATCCAGCACGACGCCGAAGCGCTCCTCGGCCTCGGCGCGCGTGTAGTAGCCGCGCCGCACGTCCCGGGCGACGAGCGCGGGATCGCGCTCGAAAGGCGGGCCGAAGCCGCCGCCGCCCGGCGTTTCGACGATGACACTGTCGCCGGGACCGATGGCGATGCCCTGATCCTTCGAGAGGTGCGGCGGCACGTAGTCCTCGCCGTTCCGCCGGACGGTGACGCGGTTGACGCGGCCATCGGCGCCGCCCTGCGCGCCTTGCGGCCCGAAGCGGCCATGGTCCATGACGAAGGAGGCGCGCGCCTCGCCGCGCCGCAGCCGCACGGCGTAGCGCACGCCGAAGCCGCCGCGCTGCCGACCCGCGCCGCCGGAGCCTTCGGCCAGCGCATATTCCTCGAAGAGAACCGGGTAGCGCTGCTCGATAACTTCGAGCGGCGTCGTCTTCGAGATGCCGATCGTCGAGCAGCCATTCGAGATGCCGTCGAGGCGAGCGCTGCCGCCATAGCCGCCGCCGCTGATGAGATACATGACGTAGTTGCGACCGGTCTTGGGATCGCTGCCGCCCAGCGCGAAATTGCCGCTGGTGCCGGCCGGCGCCGCGAAGAGGCGGTCCGGGATCGCCTGGCCGAGCGCCGCGAACACCGCCTCGGCGATGCGCTGCGAGACTTCGGCGGCGCAGCCCGAGACGGGACGCGGATAGCGGGCGTCGAGGAAGGTGCCGACGGGGTCGGCTATGTGCAGCGGCTGGAAGGTGCCGGCGTTGATCGGCACCTCGGGAAAGACGTGCTTCACCGCGAGGTAGACCGAGGATTTGGTCGTGGCGATGACGCTGTTCATCGGCCCGCGGCAGGGCGGGCTCGAACGCGAGAGGTCGAAATAGAGCTCCGTCCCCGCCTTGCGGAGCGTGAGCGCGATGCGAAGCGGCCGGTCCTCGACGCCGTCGGAATCGACGAAGCTCTCGCCTTCATAGACGCCGTCCGGGACGGTCGCGATCTTGGCGCGCATCTGTTGCGCCGCCCGCGCCTCGAGCTCCGAGATCGCCTCTTCGACGACATCCTCGCCGTAGCGCTCGATGAGCGCCGTGAGGCGCTTCTCGCCGATGGCAAGCGCCGCCGCCTGCGCCTTGATGTCGCCGATGCGTTGGTCGGCGATGCGGATGTTCGAGAAAATGATAGAGAGGATCTCCTCGTCGAGAACGCCTTCCTTGTAGAGCCGGACGGGCGGCAGGCGTAGCCCCTCCTGCTCGACTTCGGTGGCGTTCGCCGAGAAGCCGCCCGGCACCGCGCCGCCCAGATCCGGCCAGTGCCCGGTATTGGCGAGCCAGGCGAAGAGCCGGCCGCGATGAAAGAAGGGCTTGACGAACTTCACGTCCATCAGATGCGTGCCGCCGAGATAGGGATCGTTGACGATCCAGATGTCGCCCGGCCGCGGCGATTTCGCCCGCGCGATGACTGCCGCCGTCGAGAACTGCATGGTGCCGACGAAGACCGGGAGACCGAGATCGCCCTGCGCGATGAGCGCGCCGGTCGTGCGGTGATAGATGCCGTCGGAGCGGTCGAGCGCCTCGGAGATGACGGGGCTGAAGGCAGCGCGCACGAAGGCGAGGTCCATCTCGTTACAGACCTGCTGCAACCCGTTCTGGATGACGACGAGGGTAATGGGATCGATGGTCATGACGGCGCCGCTTTCGGAAGTCTCGGACCACCACCCTCGCCGATCGTGATCACGAGGTTGCCAGCCTTATCGACCCGCGCTTCATCGCCCGGCTCAATGACCGTCGTCGCGTCCATCTGCTCGATGACCGCCGGTCCGGCGACAGTCGCCCCAGGCCGCAGCCCGCCGCGGCGATAAATCGGCGTGTCAGCCCAGCCCTCCGCGAACCAGACACGACGACGGGAAACGGGCGTCTCGCCGGAGTCCGGACCAGCCGTAGCGAGGGCCGTCAACGGGATGCGGCGGCGCTTGCCAATGACCGCGGTGTGGAGATTGACGAGGACGGCCCGGATTTCGGGCAGCGCGACCTCGAAGCGTCGCCAATAGGCCGCCTCGAAGGCGCGCTGGAGCGCCTCGCGCCCGATCGCGCGATCCGGCAATTCGACGCTGAGGAGATGGCTCTGCCCTTCGAACTGCATCTCGGCACGGTGCAGGGCGACCAAATCATCGATCTCGGCGGCTTCGCGCTCCAGCAACGCTCGGCCTTCTTCGATCTGGGATTCGAGAATCGAAGCAACAAAGCCGTCTTCAATGGCTTGCACGGGTTTATTGACGGAGCGGACGAAATCATGCCGAAGGTCGGCGAGAACGCAGCCCAAGGCATTGGTCAGGCCGGGCCGCGCCGGCACCAGGACGCGGGGAATGCCGAGCTCGCGCGCCAATGCCGCGGCGTGGAGCGGGCCGGCGCCGCCGAAGGCGACGAGCACGAAATCGCGCGGATCGTGCCCGCGCGCCAGCGAGACCATGCGGATCGCGCCCGCCATCCGGTCATTGGCGACGCGCAGGATGGCGGCGGCCGCCGCTTCGCCGTCGAGCCCGAGCGGCCCGCCGACCGACTCGGCGAGGCGTGCCCGGATCGCCTCGATCGGCACCTTCTGTCTGACGGCGAGGAGCCCATCGTGATTGAGTCGGCCGAGAACGAGGTTGGCGTCGGTCACCGTGGGCTGCGTCCCGCCGCGCCCGAAGCAGATGGGACCCGGCACAGCGCCGGCGCTCTCCGGGCCGACGCGAAGCAGCCCCGCCTCGTCGATCCGCGCGATGGAGCCGCCGCCGGCGCCGATCGTGTGCACATCGACCATCGGCACATGGATCGGCATCGCATATTCGAGCTCGGTCTCGGAGGTGACGAGCGGCACGCCGCTGCGGATGAGCGCGACATCGCTGCTCGTTCCGCCCATGTCGTAGCTGACCGCGTCGGGAAAACCCGCCTCTTCGGCCGTCAGCGCCGCGGCGATGACCCCGGAGGCCGGTCCCGACATCACGGTGTTGACCGCCGCCTCGGCGACGATGCGCGCCGAGACGGTGCCGCCATTCCCTTGCATGATGAGGAGATCGCGGCGATAGCCCCGGCGCCGCAGCTCCTCTTCGAGGCGGCCGATATAGCGGGCGAGGACGGGGCGGATCGCGGCGTTCACCGCCGCCGTGACGCCGCGCTCGTATTCGCGGAACTCCGAGACGAGGGCGCTGCCGATCGTTACGCACCCTTCCGGCCAGACCCGACGGGCGGCCGCGGCCGCCGCCTCCTCATGGGCCGAGTTGATGTAGGAATGAAGGAAATGGATGACGAGCGATTCCATGCCCTTGGCACGCAAATCCTCGACTGCTTTCTCAACCTCCGCCGGGTCCAGCGGGCGCAAGACTTCGCCTTCGGCATCGATCCGCTCATCGACCTCGACCCGCATCTCGCGCGGGATCAGCGGCTCGAAGCTGCCGATGAGACCGTAAGGGCGCGGCCGCGTCCGCCGCCCGAGCTCCAGCACGTCGCGGAAGCCGCGCGTCGTGATAAGGCCGCAGCGCGCGATTTTGCGTTCGAGAAGGGCATTGGTGGTGGTCGTCGTGCCGTGGACGATCGCGATCTCCGAGAGCCTGGCCTCGACCCGCTCCAGCGCCTCCAGCACGCCCTCGGCCTGGTTGTCGCCGGTCGTCGGCACCTTGGCGACGCGGAGCTCGTCGCTCGCTTCGTCATAGAGAATGAGGTCGGTGAAGGTGCCGCCGACATCGCAGCCGACGATCGTCATGCGCAGAGCCGGGCCAGCCGGCGCTCCTCGGGCTGGGCGAGAGCCGCCGGCCCGACGACCCGGATCTCGCCTTGCAGCGCCAGCACGGCGCCGTAGATGTGCCCGGCGCGGCGCATCGCCTCAGCGCAGGCGGCGCCCCGCGCCAGCGCTTCGGCCACCGCATCCGCCTCCAGGGGCCCCACCCCAACCGTGACCAGGCGCCGGCCGAGATCGCTCGTCTCGTCCAAATCGCAGGCGCGGCTTCGGCGAACCGCGGGGTGGTCGAGATCGACGGCATTGGCGACCAGCGTCGCGGCGGCATCGGCAGCGGCGGCGCCGGCCGCCAGCACGGTCGCGGCGTCGGCGATGCCGAGCGAGAAGCTGCGGCCGCGCCAGCCGCTGGTCGCGATGCCGCGCACCGGCATCGGCGCGGTGACGGTCGCGATGCCATCGAGGGCCGGATGATCGGCGTCCGCAACGAGGCCGGCGGCAAGGCGCTCGCCGGACGAGAGGTAGAGCGCGATATCGCCGCCATTATTGACATAGGCCTTGGCGAGGCGGCGTCCCGCGGTGAGCGCCTCCAGCACCTCCTCGGCGACGGCGCCGGCAACCGCCGCCATCGGCGTGATGAAGGTCGAGGCAAAGGGCCGGCAGGCCGCCAGCATGCGCCGCGCGACCGGCCCTGCAAAGCCGGGATGCGTCTCGTCGACGGGTCGCCGGAGAAGCGGCAACTCGGCAACCAGAGTCTCGAGAATATCCTGGAAACGCGCCCAGGCCTGGCGATAGGCGAGGCGACGCTCGGCCTCCTCACCGAACGCCTCGATGACGAGGTCGATCGGACCGTGCTGCAGATGCAGCCTGCCATCGCCGAGGAGGCGGCCCGTCGGGCCGCTCCGCCCTCGCTCAGCCGCCGCGGTCATGCTTCCCCTCGATGACGGCGGCGGGCCAGGGATTGGCCTCGCGCCAGGCCTCACGGCGCAGGCGATCCGAACCCTGCACTTCGGCGAGCGCCCGAACGCGGTCCATATGCCCGCCCATCGCCGCGTAATCCTCGCGGCGCATGGTGAATTCGATGGGGCCGACAATGGCGGGAGTGGGGACGGAGCCGAAGGAGCGGTTCGGCATCGCCGTGACATCGACCATGAAAGTGATGCCGCCGCCCGGCCAGACATAGGCGGGAGCGCCGCCGCAAGTGACGCGGACGAGCGCGTCCTTGACCGAGCGCGTCAGCCGGACCGGATTTTCCGTGACGCCGGCCCGCAGCGACCCGCCAGCCCCCGCCATGAACAGCACCGAGGCGACGGAAGGCTCGCAATTCTCACCGATCCGGTCCACGACCCGCCGGACCGCCTCCGGCATGTCGGCCGAAGTGGGGCGAAGCGCCTCGTCCAGGATGAAGAAGGCGGCATCCGCCCCCGTCGTCGAGACCATGAGGAGACGCAGCCCCGGCCGCGCAACCTTCGGATCGATCCGCTCGATGATGGCGAGGGGATCGGTGATGTCGGTTCCGCCCCAGCCGGTGCCGGGCTGCGCCACGCGGAAATAGCGGCCGGGCGTCGATTTGTGGCCACGGACACGAATGCCGGCGGGAGCCATCTCGAGGAAACGGCCGGCCTGGTGCTCGGAGAGGACGCCCGTGATGTGGTCGTCGACGACGATCACCTCGTCGACATGACCGTGCCACTGCCGAGCGAACATGCCGATCGTCGCCGAGCCGCAGCCGACCCGCATGCGCTCCTCGCGAACGCCGTCGATGACGGGCGACGCGCCGGCCGCGATGACGAGATCGGCGCCGCCATCGATCGTCAGATGCGCCGGCTCCTTGTTGCAGAGCGCGAGCAGCGTCTCGGTCGCAACCACCCCCTCCCTCTTGCCGCCGCCGGTGATGTGGCGGACGCCGCCCAGCGCCAGCATCTGCGAGCCATATTCCGCCGTCGTCACATGGCCGACGGGCTCGCCCTTGGCACGCACCGTCGCCGTCTCGGGTCCGATGAAGCGATCGGTGTCAATCTTCACCTTGGCGCCGCAATAGCTGAAGATCGCCTCGGTGACGACCGTCACGACATCGACGCCCTTGTGCGTGCTCGAGACGATGAAGGGGGCGGGCTTATAGTCGGGATAGGTCGTGCCCGAGCCGATGCCGGTGAGGAAAACCGGCGCGTCCGGCACCGGATTGCCATCCCAATCCTCGCCGAGGAAGGGAACGAGGGCGGGCGAGGCTTCGGCGAGCACCATCGGATCGGTGCGCGTCAGGACGCCGCCCTCATTCGCATAACGGTCGCAGGCGCCGGTCTTGCCCGGGCGGATGCGGCAAAGCACCGGGCAGGCATCGCAGGTGATGATGCCCTCGCCTGAAGGACGGGCCGGCTCAGTCATATCCCGCCTCTCTGAGGGCGGCGCGCATGCGGTCGGGGGTCGCCGGTACTCGGCGCAGCCGCACGCCCGTCGCGTGATAGATGGCGTTGAGAATGGCGGGCGCCGTCGGGATCAGCGCCGGCTCGCCGATGCCCTTGGCGCCGTAGGGGCCGAGCGGTTCCGGATCCTCTATGAGGAGGCATTCGATGGGCGGCACGTCGCCGAAGGTCGGAACGAGATAGTCGTGGAGATTCTCGGTGCGGCCCGGCAGATACTCCTCCATGAGGGCGAGGCCGATGCCCTGCGCGATGCCGCCATGGATTTGCCCCTCGACCTCGCGCGGATTGACGGCGCGGCCGACATCATGCGCGGCGACGATGCGGCGAAGCCTGACGGTGCCGAGGCCGGTATCGACCTCGATCTCGGCCATCTGCGCCGCGAAGGCGTAGGTAGCGTAGGGCACGCCCTGCCCGTCGGCGTCGAGCGCGGTTGTCGGCGGGTCGAAGCGCCCGGTCGCGCTCAGGACGTCGCCGCTCTCGTTCGACACGGGGAGGTCCGAGAAGTCGAGCGCATGGCGTTCGCCGGACTCTTCGACGAAGATGCGGCCGCTCTCGACGAGGAGCCGCGCCGCGGGCCCGGCCCCGGCGCGCTCCAGCACCTGTCGCCGCAGCGCTTCGCCCGCCACCTTCGCGGCGGCGCCGGAGATGAAGGTCTGGCGCGAGGCCGAGGTCTTGCCGGCATCCGGCGTCCTGTCGGTGTCGCCGGTGACGAGGCGGATGGCGGCCACGGGAACGCCGAGCGCGTCGGCGCAGATCTGCGAGAGAATGGTGTTCGACCCCTGCCCGATATCGACGGCGCCGCTATACAGCGTGATGCGCCCAACGCGGTCGATGCCGACCCGCATCGTCGATGGGTTCGACATCGAAGTATTGCCGATCCCGTACCACATCGCCGCGAGGCCGACGCCGCGGCGGAGCGGGCCTGTCGCACCGGCATTCGCCGCCGCCGCGGCGGCCCGCGCCTCGCGCCAGCGCGGGCGCAGGGCATCGAGGCAGGCGGCAAGGCCGGCGCTCGCCTGCAGGACCTGACCCGTCGCGGTGCGGTCGCCGACGCGAAGCGCGTTCCGATGCCGCAGCTCCAGGGGATCGAGGTCGAGCTTCTCGGCGAGCTCGTCGAGCAGCGTCTCGGTCGCGATCACCGTCTGCGGCACGCCGAAGCCGCGGAACGCGCCGGCCGGCGTCTCGTTGGTGTAGACGGCGCGCGTCTCGGCCCGCACCGCCGCAACGCGGTAGGGCCCGCTCGCATGCACGGGCACCCGGTTCGCCACGGTCGGGCCCCAGGAGGCGTAGGCGCCGGTATTGAAATCGGCGTGGAAATCGACAGCGAGGAGCCGCCCCTCGGCATCGGCGGCGATCCGCGCCTTGATGTGCGCGGGGTGGCGCTTCGTCGTCGACATCATCGATTCGGGCCGGGTGTAGATGCAGCGCACCGGACGGCCGGTGAGCCACGCCGCCGTCGCGATGAGCGGCTGCAGCGAGAGGTCGAGCTTGCCGCCGAAGCCGCCGCCCACGGCCGAGGGAATGATGCGCACCTGCTCGGGGGAGAGCCCCATGATGCGCGCCACCTCGTCGCGGTCCATATAAGGCGTCTGCGTGCAGGCGAAGATCTCGATGCGGTCGCCGACGCGCCGGGCATAACCCGCCTCCGGCTCGATATAGGCGTGCTCGACGAAGGCCGTCGAAAACTCGCCGGTGACGACGGCAGCGGCGGAGGCCAGCGCCGCTTCGACATCGCCGGAGAGGACGCGGCCTTTGATGAGGACATTGTCGGGATGGGCGGCGTGCAGCGCCGGCGCGCCCGACCGCAGCGCCGCCGCGACGCCGATCACCGGCGCCTCGATGTGCCAGGCGATCGGCACCTCCTCCTCGCCGATCGCCGCGATCGTCTCGGCATCGCCGACGAGCGCCAGCACCGCCTCGCCGCGGAAACGGACGACGCCTTCGGCCAGCACCGGCTGATCCTTGATGTCGGGATAGATGCCGAAGCTGTTCTTGCCCGGAATATCGGCGGCGGTGAGGATGCGGACGAGGCCCGGATATTTGGCGCGCAGCGCTCTGAGATCCCCCAAGGTGAAGCGCGCCGCCGCATGGGGCGACCGGATCGCCTTGAGCCACAACGCTTCGGCCGGCCCCTCGTCGGCACCGTAGCGCTCGGTGCCGTCCAGCTTCGCAAGGCCATCCACCTTGGGCATCCGCGCGCCGACAGCCTCGCCCGCCGCCGGCAGCGGCGGCGCCTCGGCGCCGGCGACATCGAGGACGGCGTCGATGATCTTGCGATATCCCGTGCAGCGGCAGAGGACGCCCCCGAGCGCATCCGCGGTCATCGCAGCGTCGGGTCGTGGCGCGCGCGCCAAGAGGTCGGCGGCAGCCATCAGCATGCCCGGCGTGCAGATGCCGCATTGGGCGGCCCCATGCCGGTGGAAGGATTGTCGCAGCGCGTCATAGCGGGGATCGGCGGCGAGCCCCTCGATGGTGGTGATGCGCCGTCCCGCGACTTGCCCCACCGGGACGAGGCAGGCGCAGAGCTGCGCGCCATCGACCAGCACCGTGCAGGCGCCGCAATCGCCGGCATCGCAGCCGATCTTGGTGCCGGTGAGTCCGCATTCCTCGCGCAGCACGGCGGCAAGGCGGCGGATCGGCGCCGCGGTCACGGTGGTGTCGGCGCCGTTGAGCGTGAACGCGATGCGCGGCTCGGTCGCGCTCATGCCGCGGCCTCCGCGGCGAGTTCATCGAGCGCCCGCGCGACGAGCCGCCGGGCCGCTTCGCGCCGGTACGCGGCCGTGCCGCGCACATCGTCGATCGGCGCCAGCTCGCCAAGATGCTCCGCCGCGACAAGGCAGCCGATACCGGAGGCGAGGCGGCGCCCGCGCAGCACCGCTTCCAGCAGCGGAAGGCGCTGCGCCGCCGCCGAACAGGCGCCGACGGCGATACGCGCCGCAGCGATCGCGCCGTCGGGTGCGGCCTCAATGAGCGCCGCCACCATGACGATCGAGATGACGAGATAGCGGCGGGCGCCGAGCTTCAGGAATGTGGACCGCGCCGCTTCGGCGCACCGCGGCACGATGATCGCGGTCATCAGCTCGTCCGGACGACGTGCCGTCCGGCGATTGCCGCGGACGAATTCCGCGACCGGAAGCCGGCGCGTCCCGCGCGCCGAGGCGAGCTCGACTTCGGCATCGAGCGCGAGCAGGCAGGGGACCCCGTCCGCGGCGGGCGAGGCGTTGCAGAGATTGCCGGCGAGCGTGCCGGCATTCTGGATTTGCCGGCCGCCGATCTCGCGCGCCGCGAGCTGCAGGCAGCGCAAGGAAGGCGGCAATGCCGCCTCCGCGATCTCGGTCCACCGCACCGCCGCGCCGATGCGGAGCGCGCCGTCGCGCTCGCCGATGCCGCGCAGCGCGGCAATTGCGGTGATGTCGAGGATGTCTTCCGTCAACGGCCGGCCGACCCGCGCCGGGTAGTAATCCGTGCCGCCGGCGAGAATGGTGGTCGGCCCGCCCTCGGCGAGCGCCGCCAGCGCCTCCTCCACCATGCTCGGCCGCAGATACATCATCCGCCTTCGCCGTCGGGCGATTCATTCGTGTACGAATTAATTCTATCATGGCGCCGCTGTCGTTCAACAGCTCTCCTCTCGCCGTCGCCTTGACAGGCAAGGGCGCCCGTTCGACCATTCGCGGCGAGCGGGAGCCTGCCATGCGACGCGTCGCTTTCGTGGCCGCGCTGTGTCTCATCGGCGTGCTGACGGTGCGTCTGTTGCCCTCAGCGCGCGGCGATGATGTCGTGGGTCAGGCGAGCGAGCGCGGCAGGGCGCTGGCCAGCCATTGGCAAAGCGACGCCCGGCTCGTGCAGGTCGTCGTCAGCGGCTTCGGCTTCGCGATGGGCGCCAACGGCGTTCCGGACGTGACCAAGGCCGGGCCGCCCGGCAACGCGGTGCTCTATTTCTACTCGCCTTCCGCTGAAAAGTATTTCGAGGTCACGGCGCTGCTCAACCTGACCGCCGAGCAGCGCAAGATGATGAAGCAATTTGGCCAGGACGAGATGCGCGGCCGTCCCGTCGATGATTCGGTCAGCCCCTTTACGCTGGCGCTGCCCTCAGGTCTCGTCGGTTTCGACCGCGCCCTCGCCGAGGCGCGGAGCGCCGGCCTCGATAAGGCATGCGCCGGCGCCAATCCGATGATCTCGTCCTGCGGGAAGGCGACCCAGGCGGAGCTTCACCTCTACTGGAGCGGCGAAGGCGAGAGCGGGACGCCCGTCTGGACCTTCGCTTTCGGCCAGCATCCGACGACGCTGAAAACGGTGACGCGACAAGTCGATGCGAGCGCCGGCAAGGTGGTCGCGATCGCGGACAAGCAGGCGACCACGCTCGACATCGCCGAGGACGATCCGGCAGCGCAGCGGCGGAGCCTGAGCATCGGCGGCGAGCGCGACTTCATGACGCTCGCCCGCCTCGCGCATGATGGAATGGCCAAGCTCGACCCGCTCTACAAGCTCTACGCCGTCGCCGTCGTGCTCGGCCTCGACGAGAACCAGGCGACCCCGAACGCGAAGGTCCGCCTCGCCGAGGCGCATTTCGAATTCGCGCGGACGACGCCGTCGCGCTACTGGGACAATCGCGAGGTCAGGGTCGATTTCCCCACCGGGAGGCAGGGTACGATCCTCTATCTCCCCGCGACGCGCATGGCCGCTCCCCAGCAGCGCAAACCTGTACCGATCGACTTCGCGAAGATGCCGGATGCCGATCCGTTCCTGCGCGCCATCGTCAAGCAGTTTCCGCGGGACTACCGCGAGCAATGGACGACCTACGAGAATGGCTGCGAGCGCGAAATGTCGATCTCGCCCAGCATCCATGTGACGCGCTGCGGCGTTTTGATCCCGATCAAACATTATACCGATCGCATCTATCTGTGGCTGCAGCGGACGGGCAATCCGTACTGGTATGCCCAGAACGGCCCGTCCGAGCCCGAGTTCGCTTTCGTCTCCCGCCATTCGCCCGGCCACGACTGGGTCTGGTGGGGGCGGGTCAAGCACGCCGAGCAGTGGCGCTACGAGATCATGGATGTCGACACGCGAAAGGAGATCGTCGGCTGCACGGCGCCAGCGCTCGATCCGACCCGCGAGCCCGCCGCGGTCGCGTGCAGCGGTTGAGCGCAGGGACCCGGCGGTCTACGGCGACCGCGCGCGTCCGGCGGGAGAGAGCGCGCGCTTGACGGCGTCAGCCCGACGCGCGACGGTTGCCGCCATCGATCGACCGACACCAGGGATGGAACCCCCGAGATGAAAAAAACCTACGCTCTCCTCATCGCCGCGGCCGTGAGCTGCGGCCTCATCCACGCCGGCCCGGCTTCGGCGCAAGCCATGAAGAAGGTGCGGATCGCCACCGAAGGCGCCTACGAGCCCTTCAACTACAAGGACGCCAACGGCCAGCTCCAGGGCTTCGATGTCGACATCGCGAAGGCGCTCTGCGCCAAGGCGAAGTTCGATTGCGAGATCGTGGCGCAGGATTGGGATGGCATCATTCCCGGCCTGCTCGCCAGGAAATACGACGCCATCGTCGCCAGCATGTCGATCACCGAGGAACGCAAGAAGAAGGTCGCCTTCACCGACAAATACTACCAGACGCCGGCCCGCTTCATCGTCAAGAAGGGCTCCGGCATCGAGATCAGCAAGGAAGGGCTCAAAGGCAAGACGATCGGCGCGCAGCGCGCGACCATCCACGCCAACTACCTCGACCAGAACTACAAGGACGTCGCCACCATCAAGCTCTACGACACGCAGGAGAACGCCAATCTCGACATCGCCGCGGGGCGGCTCGATGCGATCCTCGCGGATTCGGTCGTCCTCCTCGAAGGCTTCCTGAAGAAGCCGGAGGGCAAGAATTTCGAATTCGCCGGGCCCGAGCTGCGCGGCGGCGTCTTCGGCGAGGGCGCCGGCATCGCCGTCCGCAAGGAGGACAACCAGCTCCGCGAGGCCTTCAATAAGGCGCTGAAGGAGATCCGCTCCGACGGCACCTACAAGAAGATCAACGACAAATATTTCCCCTTCGACGTCTACGGGCCGGAGGCGAAGTCGTAAGGCGGAGGCAACCGGCGATTCCTGTCCTCTCCCCGCCGGGGGGAGGATCGAGGTGAGGGGGAGCCGCGGCGTGAGCGTGGCATCTTAAGAGCGCGCGTTACGAGCGCGCGGCGCTTTCCCCTCACCCTCCCCATGCTTCGCATGGGTCCCTTCCTCTCCCCGTCGGGGCGAGAAGATTGCGGACGGAGCGGCGCCATTCTCGATCTCAGAGGATACGGGACCCAGCTTCTCGACGGCGCGGCGATGACCCTCGCCGTCGCCGCGATCAGCCTCCTCTTCGGCGGCGCCATCGGCCTCGTCGGCGCCGGCGCCAAGCTGTCGCGCTGGGCGTGGCTGCGATCCCTCGCCGGCGCCTATACGACGATCATCCGCGGCGTGCCGGAGCTCCTCATCCTGCTTCTTCTCTATTTCGGCGGCACGGTCACGCTGAGCCGCCTCGCCGGCCGCTATGTCGAAGTGGACGGGCTCAGCGCCGGCGTCTTCGCCCTGAGCCTTGTCTTCGGCGCCTATGCGACCGAGGTCTTCCGCGGCGCCATCCTCGCCGTGCCGCGCGGGCAGATCGAGGCGGCGCGCGCGCTCGGGCTGCGGCGCCTTGCGATCTTCCGCCGCGTGACGCTGCCGCAGGTCTGGCGCATCGCCCTTCCAGGCCTCGGCAATCTCTGGCTCGTCCTCTTGAAGGACACCTCGCTCGTCTCGGTCGTCGGCCTCGAGGAGCTGATGCGCAAATCGGCGATCGCCGCCGGCGTCACGCGCGCGCCCTTCCTCTTCTACGGCGCCGCCGCCCTCCTCTACCTCGCCTTCACCCTCGTCTCGACGGCGGCCCTGCACTACGCCGAGCGCCGCGTCGGGCGCGGCTTCCGGAGCGCCTGATGCTCGATTACGAGCTCATGTGGGCGAGCGTGCCGGATCTCCTCCGCGGCCTCGTCCTGACGCTGGAGCTGGTGCTCGCCAGCCTCGCCCTCGGCATGCTGCTGGCGCTGCCGCTCGCCGTGCTGCGGAATGCCCGCCATCCCCTCCTCTGGGCGCCTGCCTTTGGCTACATCACCTTCTTCCGCGGCACGCCGCTCCTCGTGCAGATCTTCCTCATCTATTACGGGCTGGGCCAATTCGAGTGGGTGAAGGCGACGCCGCTCTGGACGGTGCTGCGCGATGCCTCCTCCTGCGCGGTCCTCGCCTTCTCGCTCAACACCGCGGCCTATACGGCGGAGATCCTGCGCGGCGCCATCGCCGCCGTGCCGCGCGGCGAGATCGAGGCGGCGCTGGCGCTCGGCATGTCGCGCTTCCTCGCCTTTCGCCTCATCGGCCTGCCGCGCGCCTTCCGCCTCGCGCTGCCGGCCTATGGCAACGAGATCATCCTCGTCATCAAGTCGAGCTCGCTCGCCAGCACCATCACGCTCCTCGACATCACCGGGACAGCGCGGACCATCGTCGCCCAAACCTTCGCGCCCTACGAGATCTTCCTCGTCGCCGGGGCGCTTTACCTCGCCCTCACTTTCGTGACGACGCGGCTCATCGCCGCCGCCGAATACTGGCTGACGCCGGAGCGCCGCGCCGAAGCGGCGGCGGCGCCGCGCGCCGGCGTCACGCCGCGGCTTCGGCCTGCCGGCGACCCGTCTGCTTGAGGCAGCGGTCGATCCACAGCCGCGTCAGCTTCTCCTGCACGCCGTTCTGGCCGAGGCGCGAGCGCAGGCTGGCGAAGTCGACGGCGTCGAGCCGCTGATCCTGGTTGAAGCAGGAGAAGACGATCGTCTCCTGCCCGGTCGCCGGATCGACATGCCGCTGCAGGCACTGCGCGCAGATCTCCTTCATCATGCACTGCATCGGCGAGTTGATGGAGGCGATGGCGCGGTGGCCGGGCTTGAGATAGGGGGCGAGGCGGCCGCTGCGGGCGCGCTGCACCGCCGCCATCATGCCGTCGGAGCCGATGGCGACGATGCGGTCGACGGCGGCGAGCGGGATCGGCGTCTCGCCGAGAAGCCCCGCGCCATAGGCCTCGATCGCCTCGACGATGTTGCCGACGAAGGCCTTGTCCTCGGCCCGCCCCGGCGTAAAGCCCGGCGCCTCGTCGCAGCACCAGACGACGGCGTCGGCCGCCTTCTCGATCTCGGCTACCTTGTAGCGGTCCTGGATGCGCTTGTAGCCGGCGAAGTAGAGGACGCGCGAGCCCTGCGCCCGCAGCGCCTCGGCGATCGAGAAGAGCACGGCATTGCCGAGCCCGCCGCCGATGAGGAGCACCGTCTCGCCGCCCGGCGTCTCGGTCGGCGTGCCGGTCGGGCCCATGAGGATGACGGGCTCGCCCGGGCGCAGCAGGGCGCAGAGATCGGAAGAGCCACCCATTTCGAGGACGATGGTCGAGAGCAGCCCCTTCTCGCGGTCGACCCAGGCGCCGGTGAGCGCCAGCCCTTCCATGGCGAGCGTCGAGCCGCAGGCGCGCGTCGCCAGGGTCTCGTAATTCTGCAGCCGGTAGAACTGCCCCGGCCGGAAGGCGCGCGCCGCCATCGGCGCCCGCACCACCACCTCGACGATGTTGGGCGTGAGGCGCAGCACCTCGCGGACGACGGGACGGAGCTCGTCATCGAGCCTGGCGATGAGCGCCGCCGGGCTCGGCCCGGCGGGCGCCCGCCGCGCCAGAATGCGGCTCACGACGGGATAGCCTTGCTTGGCGCTCGCCATCGCCTTGACGACATTGCCGGCGAAGGAGGGGTGGAGGTCGCCGAAGAAGCTCATGGCGCGGCCGTCGGGCGCGATGTTCATGAGGACCCGCACCTCGGCGGGCTTGGCAACGCGCTCAGGCGTGGCCGGCTTCCCTTCCTCGTCGACCGCCTGGAAATGCTTGCCGTCGAGGAGGATGTGCTCCGGGTCCTCGCGGCCGAGGACGGTATTGGGCTGCGTCCCGGCGGCGACGAGAATGGTGCGCGCCGGCAATTCGACGACGCTGCCGTCGCCGCGCTTCAAGCGCAGCGCCCGCGCCTGCCCCGCCTCGTCGATCACGACCTCGTCGGGGGTGAGGCCCTCGGCGAAGCGGATGCCCTCTTCGAGCGCCTTCGCCACCTCCTCGTGGTTGAGGGTATAGCTCGGCGCGTCGATGAGGCGGCGACGGTAGGCGATGGTGACGCCGCCCCAAGCATCGAGGAGGCGCGCCAGCGCCGGCTCCCGCCCCTCGCGCGCCGCCGCCGCGCGCTCGGCGCGGATCGCCTTCGCATGGGCGATGAACTCCTCGGCGGCGGCGGTCTCGGCCGCGGTCCAGCTCGCCCGCACCGCCGCCTCGCCCTGCTCGGCGATCAGCACCTCGTAGCGGGCGAGGAACTTCTCGACCTGGAGCGGGTAGTAGGCGAGCGATTCCGTCGCCGTGTCGATCGCGGTGAGGCCGCCGCCGATGACGACGACGGGGAGGCGCACCTGGAGGTTGGCGATGCTGTCGGCCTTGGCGGCGCCGGTCAATTGCAGCGCCATCAGGAAATCCGAGGCCTGGCGGATGCCGGGGGCGAGGCCGTTCTTCATCGGCACGACGGTCGGCCGCCCCGCGCCGGCGCAGAGCGCGATGTGGTCGAAGCCCATGGCGAAGGCGCTCTCCACCGTCATGGTGCCGCCGAAGCGGACGCCGCCATACATGGCGAATTGCCGCCGCCGCTCGAGGAGAAGGCGGACGAGCTTCAGGAAATTCTTGTCCCAGCGCACGGTGATGCCGTATTCGGCGACGCCGCCGAAGCCGGCCATGATGCGGTCGTCGAGCGCCTCGTAGAGCTGGCGGACGTCGCGGATCGGCTGGAAGGGCCGGCGCACGCCCAGGGGGCCGATGCCGGAGATGTCCTCGGGCAGCGGCTCGAGTTTGAGCCCGTCGACGCCGATGACGGTGTGCCCGTCATTCATGAGGTGGTGGGCGAGGGTGAAGCCGGCGGGGCCGAGCCCCACGACCAGCACCTTGTAGCCGCTCTCCGGCCGCGGCAGCGGGCGCCGCAGATCGAGCGGGTTCCAGCGCGTCAGGAGGCTGTAGATCTCGAAGCCCCAGGGGAGGCCCAGCACATCCTTCAAGGTGCGCGTCTCGACCTGCGGAATGTCGACCGGATCCTGCTTCTGGTAGATGCAGGCCTTCATGCAGTCATTGCAGATGCGATGCCCCGTCGCCGCCGCCATCGGATTGTCGGTGACGACGATGGCGAGCGCGCCGACGCTGTTGCCGCGCGACTTCACGAGGTTCATCTCGGAGATTTTCTCTTCGAGCGGGCAGCCGGCGAGCGTCACGCCGAATTGGCTCTTCTGGAAGGCGCCGGTCTTCTTGTCCTTGAGGCCCTTGGAGCAGGAATCCTTGCCCTGGTTGTGGCACCAGATGCAGTAATTCGCCTGGTCGAGGGCGCCCGTCAGGTCGGTGCCGGGATCGGTGAGGGCGAAGCCTTCGCGGTGGCGGCGGTGCTCGGCCGGCAGGCGCAGCATGGCGACGCCGTGGACCACCTCACTCTCGACCGGGACGAGATGCTCCATATCGAGCTTGTGCGGCACCTTGAAGAGGACGCCGCGGCGATGCGCCTTGCGCCCGTCGGGCGAAAGCGTCGCCCAGGCGGCGTAGCGCGCGGCGGTCTCGAGCGCCTCGGCATGCTCGGCCTCGGCCTCGAGCCAGGCCGCGACATGGCGGGCGAAGGCGGCTTCGTCGAGGGGCTCGCCGAAGAGCGCTTCGAGGCGGGCGCGGAGCCCCTTCCCGTCGAGCGCCGCCGCCGCCTCGGGCGTCACGCCCTTGACGGCGCGGCGCTGCACGAAGAGGCGCTTCACGGCATAGATGGGCGCCAGCTCGTGATGGCGCCGCTGCAAGGCGCGGAGCTCCGCGCCGATGCCGAAGAGGGTGCCGATGAAGTCTTCGAGATGCGGCGCGAGATCGACGAGGAGCTCCGCCTCCGCCTTGCGCTCCAGCGCCTCGGGCGCGCGCCGCGCCGTCAAGAGGCGGTTGTGGAGCGCGACGTCGCTTTGCCGCAGATGCTCGAGGAAGAGCGCGTCGATGCGGACGAGGCCGTCGCGGCGATAGAGGTCGTCGAAATCGAGCCCGTGGGCCAGCGTCAGCGTCGTCATCGGTTCCTTGTACCACGCCGGAGATCGTTCGTATACGAACGGATGCGCCGCCCTCTCATGCGCCGGGCGCATCCATGCCGGCCGGAATTTGCCCAAGAGATGGTGTTGTTGCCAGAGAAATTACAGAGCGCATAGGTTTCGCAGGCCGGCGCACAGGTCCATATATGGCCCCTGCCCCGCCGCCGCGCCAGGCGGCGCCGGTGTCGCAGGGCACCGCACCCGCCGGAGGTTACGCTCCCGCCTCGGTCCTCGCACCGCCTGTCATCGCCGATCCACCATCTCAAAGAACGAGAACATTAAGTGAACACGATACAGCTGTGAATTGCCGTTGCAAGGGTCATCTGTCGGTACGCCCGCCATCAGCGTCCGGAGGCTTCTCTCTGGAAATGCAAAACCCTCCCCGAAGGGAGGGTCAGGGGGCAGTGATTGCGTCATCAGGGTTGCCCAGCCCGCACGAGTAGACGCTTACGTTTTGCCTACGATAAGCGGCCATCCCGAGGTTTGCTACGGACCCAAGTCTATGGTGCAATATCTCATAAAGCAAGAAGCATTTAGGATATGCAATCATGAAGCGCATTCTTGGACTGGACATTGGGACGACTTCGGTCGGCTTTGCCCTGATCGAGCATGACGAGCAGCGCCATCTCGGGACCATTCTCCGCATGGGAGTACGAATATTCCCGGAGGGCGTGACGGAAAAGGACAAGGAGCCGAGAAACAAGGCGCGGAGGCAAGCACGACAGATCCGGCGCCAGCTCCGCCGGCGCCGACTTCGCCGGCGGGAGCTCGGGATGGCGCTTGCCGAAGCCGGCCTCCTCCCGCGTTTCGGGACCGAAGACTGGCACCGCGTGATGAGTGCCGATCCCTATGATTTGCGCGCGCACGGCGTTGGGCAGTCGCTGCAGCTCCATGATGTCGGGCGCGCGCTCTATCATCTTGGCAAACGGCGCGGCTTTCTTCCCGCTCGCCTTGGCACCGAGCCGACCGAACGCGACACGCAGAACGAGGAAAGTGTCGTCAAGGAGGCAATCGCGGGGCTGCGGCGGGAAATGGCCTCAACGACCCTCGGAGCTTTCCTCGCCACGCAACAGAAGCGCCGCGGGCGGCATCTCGGTCGAGATATGGTCGAGGCGGAATTCGAGCGCCTCTGGGCCGCACAGAGCGAAGCGCATCCCGGCCGGTTGACGCCGGAACTCCACGATAAGCTCCACCGCATCTTGTTCCATCAGCGCCCGACCTTCTGGCGGCTCAAGACGCTCGGTAGCTGTCGGCTCGAACCCGGGGCGCCGCTCTGCGCCAAAGGGTCGTGGAAGGGCCAGCATTACGTCATGTTGGAGCAATTGAACAAGCTGCGCATCGCTGGCGGGAATGCACGACCGCTCGATGACGAGGAACGAGCGGTGCTACGGGCTCTGCTGGAGCGCCAAGCGTCATTGACGTTCGGTGCGGCACGCAAGGCATTGAAGCCGTTGTGGCTGGCGCGTGGTTTGCCGCACGAACTCAAGTTCAACCTCGAAGCATCCGAGAAAGTACTGCGGGGCAACGCCATGGAGGCGAAGCTCGCAGCAGTGTTCGGAAAGGATTGGGCCAATCACCCGGCACGTGACCGCATCCGCAACGAGATCGGATCGCGTCTGCGCCAAACGGATTACCGGCAGATCGGCAACAAGCGGATCGAGATTCGACGGGCTCCTGAAGCCGAAGCCGAGCGGCGGTGCACCGCCGCCGCCATGCAGCGCGACTGGGGCATCACGGCCGATCAGGCCGCTGAATTGTCGGAGATCGCCATGCCGGCGGGATGGCTGAGGCTCTCTGAGGCAGCGATCGACAAGTTGCTCGTCGAGATGGAGCGAGGCATCGGCGTGGGAGAGCTGACCATGTCGCCGGAATGGGCGGAATGGCGCGATCGCGCATTCCCTAATCGCGTCGCGCCGACCGGCGAGATTGAGGATCGACTGCCTGCGCATCCGCGTCGCATGCCGGAGCTACGCAACCCCACCGTCAATCGTGCGCTGAACGAAGTGCGGAAGGTTGTGAACAACCTCGTCGCCCTGCACGGAACCCCGGACCTCATACGCGTCGAATTGGCTCGCGATCTCAAACGCTCACCGCGGGAGCGCCGTGAGGTCGAGAAGCGGCAGCGGGACCAGGAGAAGGCGCGAAAGGCCGCGGCATTGGAGCTGAAGGCGAACGGGTTCGGTACCCCAACCCGCCGCGATGTCGAGAAGTGGCTGCTCTGGAAGGAGTGTAACGAGACCTGTCCCTATACCGGCAGAAAGATCAGCTTCGACGACCTCTTCAGTGCCGGCCGCTTTCAGGTCGAGCATATCTTTCCGCGATCACGCTCACTCGACAATTCCTTCGCCAACAAGACGCTCTGCGACACCGAACTGAACAAGTTGAAAGGCAACCAGACACCTTACGAATTCTTCGCGTCCGATCCCGAGCGCTGGGAGACGGTTCGGCGCCAGGTGAAATCCTGCGGTCTCCCGGAAGCGAAGGCGCGGCGTTTCATGCGCAAGGATTTCGCCGAAGCCGGAACCGAGGAATTCGCGGAGCGGCAACTCGCCGACACTCGTTACATCGCGCGGGAGGCGCGCGACTTCCTGAAGCGCCTCTATCCCGATATTCCCGGCGGGCGGCAACAGGTCGAAACCTGCAATGGCAGCATCACGGCCCAGCTTCGTCGTCACTGGGGGTTGGAAGGCATCCTTCGCGCTGCGGTAAACGAGGCGGCGCCATGCGCCCTCGCCGCTGATGATTCCGCGATCACTGAATTAGGCGGCCAGGCACCGGGAAAAAACCGCGGCGACCACCGGCATCACGCGATCGATGCCCTGGCCGTGGCGCTGACCTCGCGGGCTTTCGTCAAGCGGCTCTCCGAGCATTACGCGCGCGAGCGGGTGGGAGAGCGCCCGAAACTGCCGCTACCTTGGAAGAGCTTGTTCGAGGACGCCAAGGCGAAAACGGAAGAGATCGTCGTCTCGCATCGCGTCCAGCGGAAGGTCTCTGGTGCACTCCACGCCCAAACCGCATACGGCGATACCGGGCGCGAGATCGTCGAAAACGGCAAGGTCTATCGGTTTTTCGTCGCGCGCAAGAATCTGCGCGAGATCACGACATCGCAGATCAAAAATATTCGCGACGACGACGGCGGCTTCTTGCGCAAGCTCGTGGAGCAGCACGTCGTGCGGTATGGTGGTGGAAATCCCAGAAAAGCATTTCCACCGTATCCAATCTTGCCCTCTCGCAACGGCGAACCTCCGCGCGAGGTGCGAAAGGTCAGAGTTCTGATCAAACAACAGCCGGAACTCATGGTACAGCTCCGGCGCGGCGGGAAAACCTACGCTGATCCCAGTGCGAATCACCATATGGCAATTTTCCAACGCGGTGACGGCAGCGTTGAATTCGAGATCGTGAGCCTGTTCGAGGCGACACGGCGGTTGAGGGCGGGCGCCCCGGTGGTAAATCGCAGCAACACGGGCGACCGCCGGTTCATTATGTCTATTGCGCCGGGCGATACACTCGAAATGCCCAATGGCGCCTCTCGGCCAGCATACAAAATCGTGACCAGCGTATGGGCATCCGGAGTTGTTGTTCTTGAAAATCACAACGAGGCCAGCGGATCGGTCTGGAAACGTCCGAATGCGGCCTCATTGATCGCCGCCGGCGCCCGCAAGGTCAACGTCGACCCCATCGGCCGCGTGCGCCCCGCCCGTGATTAAGAAGATCATCGAGATCGCGACCGAAGGGGCCCGATTGTCGGTCATGCACCGACAGCTCGTGATCGAGCGGCCAGCGCGTCCCGTCGCAGCAGTTCCTTGCGAAGATATTGGCGTCCTCATCGTCGACCATCGCGCGGTCACCTATACGCACTCGGTTTTCACCACGCTTATCGAGTTCGGCGCCGCCGTGGTGCTTTGCGGCGCAGACCACCACCCGGCAGGGCTGCTGTTGCCGATGGCGGGCAACACCGTGCAGACCGAGCGCTATCGAAGCCAAGTCGAAGCCTCGCTTCCGCTGCGCAAGCAGCTTTGGCGCGCGCTCGTTTCCGCGAAACTGCGGCAACAAGGAGATGTCCTCGAAGAAGCAATCGGGTCCGATGCGGGCCTGAAAGCGATGGCCAGCCGCGTGCGCTCCGGGGATCCCACAAATCTCGAAGCGCAGGGCGCGCAGCGCTATTGGCCACGTCTCTTCGGCCCGGCATTTCGGCGCGACCGGGCCGGCCCGCCGCCGAACAACTTGCTCAATTACGGCTATGCGATCTTGCGCGCCGCGATGGCCCGGGCGCTGGTTGCCGCCGGGCTGATGCCCACCCTCGGTATTCACCACCACAATCGCTACAACGCGTTTTGCCTTGCCGATGACGCGATGGAGCCGTATCGGCCCTTCGTCGATCGCAAGGTCCGCGCGCTCTGCACTTCGGGCACGACGCCAGACTCGCTGGATCGCGAGACAAAGCAGACCTTGCTCGGTCTCTTCAACGACACCATCGAGATCGCCGGCCGACGGACACCCCTGCTGCTGGCGCTCCATGCGACCGCCGCTTCGTTCGCTCAGTCGTTTCTCGAGGATCGGGCGGAGATCGCATTACCGCGCGGGTTGCCGCGCTTGGCAGATGACGAGCCCGAGAAAGAGCCGGCCGATGCCGGAGCCGCTTAGGCCATTCGGGTGGCGGACCGTGTGGGTCCTCGCGATGTTCGATCTGCCCACTGAGACGCGCGAGCAGCGCAAGGCTTATGCGCGTTTTCGCAAGGACCTGCTCGAAGACGGTTTCACCATGATGCAATATTCCGTCTACCAGCGGCATTGCGCCAGCACTGAGAATGCTGATGTCCATGTGCAGAGAATGGGAAGCAGACTACCTGCGGAAGGCGAGGTCCGCTTCCTCGTCATCACCGACAAGCAGTTCGGAAAGATCATCACCTATTGGGGAAAAAAGAGGCAACCAAAACCGGAATCGCCCGCACAGCTCGAATTTTTCTAAGCTGTGCGGGCGATTTCCCGTTCAATTACTTGACGTTATCGGCAAGGCAAGAGTAGCAAACCTAGGCCATGGACTCATAATGCCTGAGCCAGAGGCGGACGGCGGCGAGCTTGAGCATGGCGAGGAAGTTGGAGGCGTGCTTTTCGTAGCGCGTAGCGATGCGGCGG
>JAJPHB010000114.1 GCA_021325525.1 Alphaproteobacteria bacterium | reverse complement strand
TATCTCGACGAGGACGGCTATCTCTTCATCGTCGACCGCTTGAAGGACGTGATCATCGCGAGCGGCTACAAGATTTTTCCGCGCAATGTCGAGGAGGCGATCTATCAGCACCCGGCGACGGCGGAATGCGTCGTCATCGGCGTCAAGGACGCCTATCGCGGCCAGACGGTGAAGGCCTTCGTCGTCCTCCGCCACGGCCAGGCGCTGACGCGCGAAGAGCTTCTCGCCTTCCTCCACGACAAGCTCTCGCCCATGGAGATGCCGAAGGAAATCGAGTTCCGCGCATCGCTTCCCAAGACGGCGATCGGCAAGCTGTCGAAGAAGGAGCTGATCGCCGCGGAGGAAGCGCGTCGCGCCGGCGCGGCGCACGGATCATTCTAAGCAGGATTGCCTTGAACGAGCCATACACCGAATCGTCATCGCGAGCCGCAGGCGAAGCAATCCAGAGTTTGAGCCAGCGGTTCGGGATCGCCATGTCGCTGCGCTCCTCGCGATGACGTCGCTGTGTCACGAGCGACGAACCGCCGCTTAGGGTTCGGGCCGCCGCTCTCCGCCATTAACCGTTTTTGTTAATCTTTTTCCCCTAGCCTCGCCAAAACGGGCAGTTCGCATCGCGGAGGCGACTCGAGCCGCAGAAGGAGCGCAGCATGAAGAGCGTCGTCATCGCCGGCTATCTCCGCTCGCCCTTTCACTTCGCCAAGAAGGGCGCGCTCGCGCGGGTGCGGCCTGACGAGATGCTGGCCGCGGTCATCGCCGCGCTCATCCAAAAGACCGGCGTCAAGCCCGAAGAGATCGAGGACGTGCTCGTCGGTTGCGCCATGCCGGAAGGCGAGCAGGGGCTGAACATCGCGCGCCTTGCGAGCTTCCTCGCACATCTGCCGGTGACGGTCGGCGGCGCCACCATCAACCGCTTCTGCGGCTCCTCGATGCAGGTCATCCATATGGCCGCCGGCGCCATTCAGCTCGACGCCGGCAACGCCTTCATCTGCGCCGGCGTCGAATCGATGAGCCGCATCCCGATGGGCGGCTTCAACCCGCTGCCGCATCCGGGGCTCATGAAGGAGTTTCCGCAGGCCTATATCTCGATGGGCGAGACGGCAGAGAATGTCGCGCGCAAGTACCAGGTGACGCGCGAGCAGCAGCAGGAGCTCGCCGTCGCGAGCCACCGCAAGGCGGCGGCGGCGCAGCAGGCGGGGCGACTCAGCGGCGAGATCGTGCCCATCAAGACGCGTGACGGCGTCGTCGCCGCCGATGGCTGCATCCGGCCCGATACCAGCCAGGAAGCCCTCTCCGGCCTCGCTCCCGCCTTCGCCGCGGACGGCACGGTCACTGCCGGGACCTCCTCGCCGCTCACCGATGGCGCGGCGGCGGTGCTCGTCTGCAGCGAAGATTATGCCCAGCGCAACAATCTGCCGGTGCTCGCGCGCCTGAAAAGCGTCGCCGTTGCCGGCTGCGCGCCGGAGATGATGGGGATCGGCCCCGTCGCCGCGACGCAGAAGGCGTTGAAGCGCGCCGGCCTCGAGATGAAGGACATCGACATCATCGAGCTCAACGAGGCCTTCGCCTCGCAGGCCTTGGCCTGCATGCGCGATCTCGGCATCGAGCCGGCGCGCGTCAATCTCGATGGCGGCGCGCTGGCGCTGGGCCACCCGCTCGGCGCCACCGGCGCCCGCATCACCGGCAAGGCGGCGGCGCTGCTGAAGCGCGAGGGCAAGCGCTATGCCCTGGCGACGCAATGCATCGGCGGCGGCCAGGGCATCGCGACGATCCTCGAAGCCGTGTGAGGCGGAGCAGCGACAAAGTCCCTCCTGGAGACGACGATGACCATCAAGAAGGCCGCCGTCATCGGCGCCGGCGTCATGGGCAGCGGCATCGCCGCGCATATCGCCAATTCCGGCACGCCGGTCGTGCTGCTCGACATCGTCGCCAAGACAGGGCCAAACCGCAGCGCCATCGCCGAGGGCGCGGTCGCGCGCCTTCTCAAAAGCGAGCCCGCCGCCTTCATGCACCCGCGAAACGCGCGGCTCGTCACGACCGGCAATCTCGAGGACCATCTGGGGCTCCTCGCCGATTGCGACTGGATCGTCGAGGCGGTGGTCGAAGATCTGGCCGTCAAGCGTGCGCTCTATGAAAAGCTCGAAGCCGCGCGCAAGAACGGGTCCATCGTCTCCTCCAACACCTCGACCATCCCGCTCGCCCGCTTGACGGAAGGCTTGCCGAAGCGCTTCCGCCGCGACTTCCTCATCACGCATTTCTTCAACCCGCCGCGCTACATGCGCCTCCTCGAACTGGTGCAGGGCCCCGACACGCGCCCGGCGGCGGCAAAGATGATCCGCCAGTTTTGCGACGTTGCGCTCGGCAAGGGCGTCGTCCCGTGCAAGGACACGCCCGGCTTCATCGCCAACCGCATCGGCGGGTTCTGGGTGCAGGCGGCGATCAACGCCGCTATGGATCTACGGCTCACCGTCGAGGAGGCGGACGCCATCATGGGGCGGCCCTTCGGCATGCCGAAAACCGGCATCTTCGCCCTCATGGACCTCGTCGGCCTCGATCTCATGCCGCATGTCGCGGCCAGCATGAAAGCGAGCCTGCCGCCCGACGACCCTTATGTCCGCATCATCCGCTTTCCCGAGCTCTTCCGGAAGATGATCGCCGAGGGCTATACCGGGCGGAAGGGCAAGGGCGGCTTCTACCGCATCAACCGCGCGGGCGACGGCAAGGTCAAGGAGGCGATCGACCTCGAGACGGGTCAATACCGGCCCGTTATCGAGCCGCGCCTCGACAGCCTCGAAGCCGAGGCGCGCGGCGAGCGCGGCGCCTTGCTGCGCGGCCGCGACCGCGGCGCCGAATTCGCCCGCCGCGTCATCGGCCAGACCCTCGCCTATGCCGCCTCGCTGGTGCCGGAGATCGCCGACAACATCGTCGCCGTCGACGAGGCGATGCGGCTCGGCTACGGCTGGAAGCTCGGTCCCTTCGAGCTCATCGACGAGATCGGCGTCGGCGCCTTCGTGGCCGGGCTTCGCTTTCAGCAGATGCCGGTGCCGCCGCTCCTCGACCAGGCGGCCGGCCGCTCCTTCTACCGCAGCGAAGGCGGCGTGCTGCAACACCTCGCCATTGCCGGCGATTATGCGCCTGTTGAACGCGCGCCGGGCGTCCTCCTCCTCGCCGATGTGAAGCGCCGCTCCCCACCCCTCGCCCGCAACGGCTCGGCCAGCCTCTGGGATCTCGGCGACGGCGTCGCCTGTCTCGAATTCCACAGCAAGATGAACGCGCTCGACCAGGACAGCCTCGCCATGCTGGGAACGGCGCTGGAGACCGTCGGCCGCGGCATGAAGGCGCTCGTCATCTACAACGAGGGCAGCAATTTCTCGGTCGGCGCCAATATCGGCATCGCGCTCTACGCCGCGAATATCGCGCTGTGGCCCGCGATCGAGGAGAGCGTCGCCGCCGGGCAGAAGGCGTATAAGGCGCTGAAATACGCGCCCTTCCCCGTCGTCGGCGCGCCCGCCGGCATGGCGCTCGGCGGCGGCTGCGAGATCCTCCTCCACTGCGCCGCCGTGCAGGCGCATGCCGAGACCTATATGGGGCTCGTCGAGACCGGCGTCGGGCTCGTCCCCGGCTGGGGCGGCTGCAAGGAGACGCTGGCCCGCCATTGGCTCAATGAGCGGCGCCCAGGCGGGCCGATGCCGCCCGTGAGCCAGGCCTTCGAGCAGATCGCCCTCGCCAAGGTCTCGCGCTCGGCGGCCGAGGCGCGGGATTTGCTCTATCTGCGCCCCGCGGACGGCATCACGATGAATCGCGACCGCCTCCTTGCCGATGCCAAGGCGAAGGCGCTGAAGCTCGCCCGCCGCTACAAGCCGCCGAAGCCGGCGGCGCTCAACCTGCCGGGCGCATCGGCCCGCGCCGCCCTTGCCCTCGCAGTCGGCGAACTCCAGCGCCAGGGCAAGGCGACGGCGCATGACGGCACCGTCGCCTCGCGCCTCGCCGAGGTGCTGAGCGGCGGCGACACGGATGTGATGGACACGGTCGATGAGGACCGGCTCTCGGCGCTGGAGCGCTCGGCCTTCATGGCTCTCATCCGCGAACCTGCGACGCTGGCGCGCATGGAAGCCATGCTCGAAACCGGCAAACCGCTCCGCAACTGAGGCGGTCTACGATCCACCACGAAGGCACAAAGACACAAAGATGCCGAGCCCCGCACCGATTACCGAGCGTCTCGCGACCTTGGCGCGCGAAGCCGTTGATGCAGCGTTTCGTGTGCACTCGGCCCTTGGGCCGGGATTGCTGGAGTCGGTGTACGAGACGTGCCTGCGGCACGATCTCAAGAGGCGCGGGCTAAATCTGCGGCAGCAGGTTGCAGTGCCAATCATATATGACGGCTTGCAACTGGATGCAGGGCTGCGCCTCGACCTGCTCATCGAGGAAGAACTCGTCGTCGAAGTCAAAGCGATCGAGAGAATTCTACCGGTCCACGAAGCGCAGCTTCTGAGCTACCTCAAACTTGCACGCAACGGGTCTGCTGATCAATTTCAATGTCGCGCTGATCAAAGGCGGAAAGGCGCTTCGCGCTTTGAGAAATCTTCGTGCCTCTTCTTTGTGTCTTCGTGTCTTTGTGGCTGAAACCCAATCGGGGACCCCAAGATGACGACCTACAAGGCGCCGCTGCGCGACTATCGGTTCGTTCTGGAAGAGCTTTTCGATGGCGCCGCGCTGGCCAGGCTGCCGGGCTATGAGGAGGCGACGGCAGACACCATCCGCGCCGTGCTCGAAGAAGGCGCGCGGCTCTGCGAGGAGGTGCTCTTCCCGCTGAATCGCCCCGGCGACGAGGAAGGCTGCGCCTACGAGAACGGCGTCGTGCGCACGCCGAAGGGCTTCAAGGAGGCCTACCGGACCTTCTGCGCCGGCGGCTGGACGGCGCTCGCCTGCGATCCCGCCTATGGCGGGCAGGGGCTGCCGCACACGGTGAATTTCTGCCTCGAGGAGATGATCTCCTCGACGAACCTCTCCTTCGGCATGTATCCCGGCCTCTCGCACGGCGCCTATCGCGCGCTCCTCCTCCACGGCAGCGACGAGCAGAAGCAGCGCTATCTCCCGCGCCTCGTCGACGGGAGCTGGTCGGGCACCATGTGCCTCACCGAGCCGCATTGCGGCACCGATCTCGGCCTCATCCGCACTAGGGCCGAGCCGGCGGAAGGCGCCTACAAGATTTCCGGCACCAAGATCTTCATCTCAGCGGGCGAGCACGATCTGACCGAGAACATCCTCCACCTCGTCCTGGCGCGCCTGCCCGACGCGCCCGCCGGCACGCGCGGCATCAGCCTCTTCCTCGTGCCGAAATTCCTGCCCGGCGCCGATGGCGGCATCGGCGCCCGCAACGGCGTGCGCTGCGGCTCGATCGAGCACAAGATGGGGATCAAGGCCTCGGCCACCTGCGTCATGAATTTCGACGAGGCGACGGGCTTCCTCGTCGGCAAGCCCCATGGCGGCATGCGCGCCATGTTCTCGATGATGAACAGCGCCCGCCTCGGCGTCGCGCTGCAAGGGTTGGGCCTCGGCGAGACGGCCTATCAGAGCGCCCGGGCCTATGCCGCCGAGCGCCTGCAAGGCCGCTCGCTTTCGGGCCCCAAGGCGAAGGACAAGCCGGCCGATCCCCTCATCGTCCATCCCGATATCCGCCGCATGCTCCTCATCATGAAGGCGCAGAACGAGGCGGCGCGGGCGCTCGCGGCCTGGATCGGCATCCATATCGACATCGCCGAGAAGCATCCCGATCCGGCCGAGCGCGAGGCCGCCGAGGACCTCGTCGCGCTGATGACGCCGATCCTCAAGAGCCAGTTCACCGATGGCGGCTTCGCCGTCGCCAATCTCGGCGTCCAGATCATGGGCGGGCACGGCTATATCCGCGAGCAAGGGATGGAGCAGCTCGTCCGCGACGCGCGGATCACGCAGATCTATGAAGGCGCGAACGGCATCCAGGCCCTCGACCTCGTCGGCCGCAAGCTGCCGATGCACAATGGCCGCCTGCTCCGCCGCTTCTTCCACCCGGCCGAGCGCTTCATTGCCGCGCACAAGGACGACCCGGCGCTCCAGGAATTCGTCCTTCCCTTCGCCAAGGCCTTCGGCAAGCTGCAGCAGGCGACGGTTCTGGTGGCGCAGCGCGGAATGCGCGACCCCGAAGAGGCGGGCGCCGCGGCGAGCGATTATCTCCGCCTCTTCGCCCTCACCGCCTTCGCCTTCATGTGGGCGCGGATGGCGACGGTCAGCCTGCCGAAGCTCGGCGGCGACGAAGCCTGGTTCTACAAGGGCAAGCTCGCGACGGCACGCTTCTTCATGAACCGCATGCTGCCCGAGACCTCGTCGCTCCTCACCATCATCAGCGCGGGGGCGAAGCCGCTGATGGCGCTCGAAGCGGAGGCGTTTTGAGTCTTCCGATCGACTGAACTCCTCTGACGACGTCAGCACATCATCATCGCGAGGAGCGAAGCGGACGCGGCGATCCAGACCCTGGCAGAAAGGGGTTGGATGGCGTCGCTGCGCTCGTCATGACGATGGTGCATCGTCCATTCCGGAGATGGCGGCGACGGTACGCGACGATTTCGGTCGCCCGCCTCAGCGCAGATCGACGCCGAAGGCGGCACGCAGCGCCGGGCGGCCGGCAGTGGTGATGGCGACGGCGCGGGTGTCGCGGAGCCGCACGATCCAGCCCAAAGCGAAGCAGCGCTCGGCGAGAGCCGCGCCGAGCGCGCCGGCGATGTGCGGGCGGCGCTCGCTCCAGTCGAGGCAGGGACGGCAGAAGGCGCGGCGCCGGCCTTGCGCGACCGCGGCGATGTCGATGCCGACGCGCTCGCGCAGGAGCGCCGCCCCCTCCTCCGTCACTTCGCCTCCATCCTCGCCGAGCACGAGGTGGCGCCCCTCGACGAGCGCCTCCGTGATGGCGACGCCGAGGCGTCCGGCGAGGTGGTCGTAGCAGGTGCGGGCGAAGCAGAGGGCATCCTCGCGCGGGCTGCGCGGGCGGTGACGGGGCGGCGCCTCGATCGCCACCACCGCCATGATGCTTTCGAGCATGCGCCCGACGAGGGGCGAGGCAAGGCGGTAATAGCGGTGGCGCCCCTGCTTCGCGAGGGCGAGGAGCCCGCCTTGACTGAGCTTCGCGAGGTGGCCGCTCGCCGTCTGCGGCGTGACGCCCGCGGTGTAGGCGAGCTCGCTCGCCGTCAAGGCCCGGCCGTCCATGAGCGCCGCCAGCATGTTGGCGCGGGCGGGGTCGTCGGCGAGAGCGGCGATTTCGGCGATGCTGGGGCCGATCGGCATGGCAAGAGGCTAACGGCGGCGGCCTCCGGCCGGCAAGACGGGACGTTTCGGCGCCCGCCGAAGCGCCGCGCACGGGGCGCGCCGCGCGCGGGCGGAACCGGCCCTTTCAGGTGGTGTTCGTCGTTTAGGTTCCGCGGGGCGAGCCGCGGCCACCTTCGATCGAAGCGACGGAGGCAAGGGGTCCGCTTCGGGCTCGCGCGGCGGTGATGTCCCTGATCGGCGCTGGAGGAGATCATGGCTGAGGGCAAGGATGCGGGCGATACCGAGGTGAAGACGGGCGCAGCGCAATCCGGCGCCGCCACCGCTATGCCCGGCACGGTGATGCCCGGCACGAGCGAGGCCGATGCGGTTCCGTCCGCCGGGTGGAGCGGCTCGGCCGAGAGCGCGGTGCCGCCGGGCACGACCAGTCGCGTCGCGACGGCCGGCCGGCGCCCGCGCAGCCGCTCGCAGAGCGCCATGGACGAAGCCGCAGCCGGGGTGAAGGAGGCCGCTCGCTCGGCCCGCGATGCCATGGACGAGGCCATTGGCGACGACGAGCTCAGCGATCTCGGCGAGCGCACGCGGAATGTCGCCGGGCGGTTCGTCGAGGATGTGCGCGACGCCGCGACGCGGCTCCTCGAAGATCAGAAGACCCGTGCCGCGGAAAGCGTCCATGGCCTCGCCGACGCGCTGCACCGCACCGCCGAGGCTTTGAGCGAGGAGAACGCCTCGGTCGCCCAGCTCACCGACCGCGTCGCCGAACGCATCGAGGCGGCAGGCGCGCGGTTCCGCGAGCGGAGCTGGAGCGACATTCTGGCCGATGCGGAGGATTTCGCTCATCGCCGGCCGGCGATGTTTATGATCGGCGCCGTTGCGCTCGGCTTCGCGCTGGGCCGCGTCATGGCGGCTTCCGGCCGCGGCGGCGAGGTCGGAGAGGATTGATGGCCGAGCGCGGGGAGAGTTTCGCGCCCTTCCCGCCCCGTCCGGCCGAGCGGTCGGTCGGGGGGCTTCTCTCCGATCTGGCGCGTCAGGCGAACCTGCTGCTCCGGCAGGAGATCGCGCTGGCGAAGGCCGAGCTCTTCGGCAAGATCGGCCAGCTCGGCAGCGGCGCCGGCATGCTGGCCGGCGGCGGCATCGTCGCTTTCGCCGGCTTGCTCTACCTGATGGCGGCGGCGATGTTCGGCCTCGCCCATGTCGTGCCCGACTGGGCGGCGGCGCTCATCGTCGGCGGCGTCGTCGTCATCATCGGCGGCGCCGTCGCCCTCATCGGCCGGTCGCGGATGCGGGCGGACAGCCTCGTCCCGCGGCGCACGATCCAGAGCCTCAAGGACGACGCCGAATGGGCGCGGGAGCAGATGCGATGAGCGGCCGCGACGCCGAAGCGGATCCGGTGCCGAGCGCCGCGCTCGGACCGGAGGAGGAACCCGAGCTCTACGACGGCAACAAGCCGGCGGAGGAGATCGAGCAGGACATCGCCCATACGCGGGCCGATCTCAGCGCGACCCTCGATGCCTTGGAGCGCCGGCTGGCGCCCCGGCAACTTCTGGAGAAAGGCGTGGACATGCTTCGCGATTCGATGAACGGAGACCTCGGACGGCTGGGCGAGCGCATCCGCGCGAACCCGCTGCCGCTGGCGCTGATCGGCGCCGGCATCGGCTGGCTCGTCTTGTCGGAAACGGGCGGTAGCCGCGCCCTCGGCGATGCCACGCGCTCGGCGCGCCAGCGGCTCGGGCGCAGCGTCTCGGATGCGGCCGGGCGCGCCGGCGAGATGGCGCGAAGCGTCGCCGACAAGGCGGGCGGCGTCGCGAGCGGCGCCGCCGAGCGCGTCAAGTCCATGATCGGCACTTCGGAGGAAAGCTATGCGACGCCGGAAGGCGACTACGCTTATGCGCGCCCGAAGACCGAGGAGGGCTTCCAGGACCGCATGGCCGGGTACGGCGCCGAGACGCGCGGCCGGCTCGGCGAGGCAGCCTCGACGGCACGCGAGACGATGGGCGGCGCCGCGCGCGCGGTGGGCGCGGTCGGCGAGCGGGCCAGCCATTATGCCGGCTACGCCGGCGAGCAGGTCTACCGCGCCCGCGACCGCATCTCCGAGCTGATGGACGAGCATCCGCTGGCCCTGGGCGCGCTCGGCCTCCTCGCCGGCGCCGTGCTCGGAATGGCGCTCCCGGCGACGCGCGTCGAGGACGAGTATTTCGGCGAGACCCGCGAGCGTGTCATCGGCGGGGCGCGCGAGCTCGGCCGCGAGGCGCTGGACCGCGCCGAGAAGGTCGCCGACGCGGCGGTCGAGGCGGCGCGCAAGGAAGTCTCGGGCGAGGGCTCGGCGGAGAGCGAGAAAGCCGAGGAAGGCGAAGCTCGTCAACCGAGCTGACCCGAACCTTGCAAGCGGCATGTCGCGGGAAGCCGGCGCCTCGGCGCCGGCTTTTCCGTTGCCGGCCGCGGCCCGCCGGGAAGTGGTCAAATCTTAACGCTTTCTTGCGACAGTTCCGGCCACGCGCCGAGATTGCCCTCGCCGGCCATCGGCGCGGCGCGTTGGCCCGTCCGGAGACTGGCTCCGGCGGCGGCCCGGAGAAGGCCCATGATTGGCTGGTTGAAGAGGGTCTTCCGCGGCAGGCGGCTGCGGGCGATCTCCTACGAGAAGGCGAAGCGGCTGTCGCGCAGCAGCGACCCCGCCCGGCGCTGCCGGGTCGCCCGCGACGACCGGGTCCGCCCGGAGCTGCTCTACTTCCTCGCAAGCGACCCCGAGCCGGCGGTGCGCGCCGCCGTCGCCGGCAACAGCGCGACCCCGCGGCAGGCCGACCTGCTCCTCGCCCGCGACGGCGATGAGAGGGTGCGGCGGGCCCTCGCCGGCAAGATCGCCCGCCTGGTGCCCCGCCTCGACGCCCGCACCAGCGAAAGGCTCTCCCGCGCGCTCCGTGAGCTGCTCGACATCCTTGCCGCGGACGAGGCGGCGAGGGTGCGCCAGATCATCGCCGAGGCGCTGCAGGCGAGAGCGGACGCGCCGCACGAGATCGTCGGGCGCCTCGCGCGCGACGGGGACATTGCCGTTGCGGGCCCCGTCCTGCAGCACTCGCCGGTGCTGAGCGAGGGCGAGTTGATCGACATCGTCGACGTCGCGCCGGCCTCCGGCGCCTGCGAAGCCGTGGCGCGCCGCCAGCGGGTCGGCGAAGACCTTGCCGATGCGATCGACCGCACGGGCGACATCCTCGCCATCACCGCGCTTCTCGAGAATCGCAACGCGCAGATCCGCGAGGCGACGCTCGACAGCCTCATCGACCGCGCCCCCAAGATCGTCCCCTGGCACCGGCCGCTGGTCAGCCGGCCGCATCTCTCGGCCAGCGCGGCACGCAAGCTCGCCGTCTTCGTCGCCGCCAATCTTCTCGAGATCCTGCGCGCGCGGACGGATCTCGATCCCGCGGCGGCACGCGACATCGCCGGCATCATGATGCGCCGCCTGGGCGAGAGCGGCGGCCTCGCCGCGGCGAGCGCGTCACCGCTCCCGACCGCGCTCGACCGGGCCTCGGAGATGCTCGCTGCCGGGACGCTTCACGACGAGGCGCTGCTGAGCGCGCTCCGCCAAGGCGACCACGCCTTCGTCAAGGCCGCGCTCGCCCTTCTCGCCTCGATGCCCATCGCCAGCGTCGAGAGGGTGCTGGCGGCGCAGAGCGCCAAGGGCGTCGTTGCGCTGGCCTGGCGCGCCGGCCTCGCCATGCGCACCGCGATCCGGCTGCAGGTGGCGCTCGGCCGGATCGCGCAATCGGCGGTCATAGAGCCGCGCGCCGATGGCGGCTACCCCCTACCGGAAGAGGCGATGCGCTGGCAGCTCGACTTCCTCACCGGCGGCGTCGCGCGCTGACATCCGCGCGACGCCGCCCGTTCGTGCCGCGACGCTCCGCCTCTCAGCGGATCGTGACCTCCGCCACCCGGTTGCGCGCCTCGCGGACGCCGTTCGGGGTCGGCACCGGCAGCTCGGTCTTGCCGACGCCGCGAGCGGTGATGCGGTCGGGCGCGACGCCCTGCGCCACCAGCTCGTTGCGCACCGTCCGCGCGCGCCGCTGGGACAGGCGGAGATTGTAGGCTTCCGTGCCGACCGTGTCGGTCTTGCCGACGATCTCGATCCGCGCATTCGGCTGCTGCTTCGCCGCTTGCGCCGCCTGGTCGACGATGCGCTTTGCCTCGGGCGTCAGGATCGACCGGTCGAAGTCGAAATACACCTCGTACTGCCGCTGCGCTGCCGGCGCCTGAGCCGGCGCGGCCGGTGCTTGCGCCACCGGGCGCAGCGCCGCTTCGAGCTGGTTCATAGCGGCGAGGAACTGGTTCCGGCAGCTCGCGATGTCGTCGATCTGCCAGTTCTCCTCCTGCTGCTCCATCCAGCAATCGTAGCGGCCCTGCGCCTGCGCCGCGAGGACGGGAGCGCGCTCGCGCCCGCCGCCATCGAGCGCGCTGACGAGGCGCGTGCGCGCCGTCGCCAGCTCGTTTTGCTTGGTATCCGGAATGTGCCAGCGGTCGACCATCTCGGGCGGCACCGCCTGCCCCCTGGCGGCGCTCAAACCCTTCTTCGCAAAATAATCGGCATTCCCGTAATCGTCCTGCGTTTGCTCATATGTCGCAAAATCGGCATATTCCTTAGCCAGGCTCTGGGTAAATGAACCGCCGCCCTGCGGTGCGGCGCGATTGGCCGCCGCCACGTCGTCGGCGCTCATCAAGATGTTGCCCCGCCCGGCGCAGCCGGCCAGGGTCAGCAAGGCGAGTGCCGCCAACAGGCGTTTGACGCCGCCGTATCTCGTCATGTCAGTCTTCCTCCGGTTTTCACCGGGAAGGGAAATAGGTCGGCATGGCGTCTTGCCAACGGCGCGAGCCGCACGAAACTGCTGATTTTGGAGCGCAATCGCCCTGCGGGCGTTAACGCCACGCGGGAAAGAGGGGTCGGAATGCGATACAGGACGAGATTGGCGGCGGGATTGGCTGCCGCGCTGGCCATGGTGCTGGCGGCACGGGGCGCGGCGGCGCAAGAGGATGTCTTGCATTCGCCGGAGGCGATTCGCTCCTGCCTTTGCATGCAGGAGGCGATCACCCGGCAATCGACGGCGCTCGGCGCGCGCCAGCGCAGCTATGACGAGAAGCGGCGGCAGCTCGACGCGCTCGACGCCGAGGTCGCGGCCGCACGGCCGCGTGTCGACATCAAGAGCCCGGCCTCGATCGACGCCTTCAAGCAATTGCTCGCCCGCCGGGACGCCGCGGCGCAAACCCTTGCAGCGGAAGCGACGCCGCAATACCAGGCCCTGGTCGAGCGCTACAATACGCGCGTCGCCGACTTCAACCAGAACTGCGCCAGCAAATCCTATGACGCGGCGGTGCTGGGGCAGGTCCGCCAATCCCTCGCCTGCCCGGCCGAGCAGTAGCCGCGCTCAGCGGAGCCGGTCGGCGCGGCTGCGGACGCCACCATCCTCGGGCGGCGCGTTGAGGCGGTCGAGCGGATAAATCGGCCGCCGCAGCCGGGTGAAGCGCAGGCGATCATTGTCCGAGGTCGTCACTCCTTCGCCGTCGCAAGTGATCGTGGCGGCGGCGATCGGCGCGAAGCCGGCGCGGTAGTGGATGCGCGATTTGAGGAGGAGGAAGCGCTTCGCCTTGGGGTCGATGCCGAGGCTCGTGAAGACGCCCTGGTCCCACGGCTCGTGGTGGCGCGAGACGACGACGATCTGCACCGCTCCGGTGTCGAGCACGGCGCTCGGCCCCATCGAGACGCGGACGCCCGTATACATCGGCCCGCGCACGACCCATTCGCCGTCGGAGAGGGTGCGCACCTTGCCGGTGATCTCGAGCGGCTCGCCGCGGCGCCCGATCGCCGGCATGTCGGTGCGCCCGCCGAGGCGCAGCGTCACCGTCGCCCCCACCCCCGCCTTCGCCATCGCCGCCACCGCCTCGGGATCGCAGATCGCGGCGACCGCCACATCCTCAAGGCCCTGGCGGATCACCTCGCCGAGGACGGTCATGACATCCTCGGTGCCGCCCGAGCCGACATTGTCGGCATGGTCGAGAAGGAGGACCGGCCCCTTCGCCTCCTGCGCCGCGGCCTTGGCCCGCGCCACCGCCTCGGCGAGCGGCTCGTGGCGATAGAGGAAGTCGCCGCGCCGCGTCCAGGCGGCGTCGAGCAGCGCCTCGGTCGCGCGGCGCGCCGCCGCCACGTCGCCATCGGCGATGCAGATGGCGGAGAGGCCGGCGGCGGGCGTATCGGCGAGCGGGAAGCCGCCGAACACCGTCGCCGCCAGCAGGCCGTTTGCCTCAGCCGCGCGAGCCATGGCGATGAGGCTCTTCATCGGCTCGTCATCGGTGCCCATCCGCAGGGTCTGCGCAAGGAGCGGACGCCGCCCCCAGGCCATCACCGGCTGGACGGCGCCGTCGAGCGCTCGCAGCAGGATCGTCCCGACCTGCTTGCCGACGGCATACATGTCCGTATGCGGATAGGTCTTGTAGCCGATGAGGGCGGTGCAGTTCGCCACCATCTTGTCGCTGAGATTGGCGTGGAGATCGCAGGTGACGGCGATGGGAAGGCCCGGCGCCGCGGCGCGGATGCGCTCGAGGAGGGTGCCCTCGCCATCCTCCGTCGTCTCGGCGACCATCGCGCCGTGAAGGTCGAGCATGGCGGCATCGCAGCCTTCGGCGACCGCCTCCAGAATGGCGCCCGACATGCGCTCATAGGCATCGGCCGTCACGGGGCCGCTCGGCATCGCCTCGGCCGCGACCGGCGTCACGACCTCGGCGCCCGCGGCGCGGGCAAGGTCGAGATATGCGGCCATCGGCATGCCTGTCCCCTCATAGGCGCGCCGCGCCTCGGCACCGAAATAGGCGCCCCAGTCGAGGAAGCGCTGCCAATCGGTGCGCACCGGCGAGAAAGTGTTGGTCTCGTGCTTCATCATGGCGATGAGGAGGCGCATCGCTCACTCCTTGCCGTAGAGGTCCTCGGGGGAGATTTGCGGCTCGGCGATGGTCGCCAACGCGCCGTCCCGCAGCGCCCGGAAGAAGCAGCTCCGCCGGCCCGTATGGCAGGCGACGCCGGCCTGGTCGACAAGGAGCAGCAGCGTGTCGCCGTCGCAGTCGAGGCGGAGCTCGACGAGGCGCTGGACCTGGCCCGAGCGCTCGCCCTTGCGCCAGAGCCGCTGCCGCGAGCGCGACCAATAGCAGACGGCGCCCGTCGCGATCGTCTCCAGCAGCGCCTCGCGGTTCATCCACGCCATCATCAGCACCTCGCCGCTATCGTGCTGCTGCGCGATCGCGGGAATAAGGCCATCGGCCCCGAAAGCGACCGCGACGAGGAGCTCGGCGGTGTTGGCGTCGCCGCCGGCTGCTGTCGAACTCATCTCCCCTCCTCAGCCTCCATGCTATCGCCTGAACCCGCCGCTGGCTTCCTCTCTCCTCGGGAAGAGGAAGGGCCTATTGAGCCGCTGGGCCAAATGCGATGGCCCGGGGGGACTTTAACCATGCTGTCGGGGGATGCCAAAGGGCTATGGCCGCTCCGCCCGAACTCCGCCCCATAGCTGCGCTTGTCAGGACGCGGCTCGGCGTTCTAGGTTGGCGGCCAGAACCAAGGCGACGGACAGTGCATCCGAAGCCGGGATCGGGGCAGGCAGAGCGTGACGGATACGATCCTGGAGACCGTGGGTCTCACCAAGGAGTTCGCCGGCTTCACCGCCGTGCGCGACGTGTCGCTGCGCGTGCGGCGGGGCACCATCCACGCCCTCATCGGTCCCAACGGCGCGGGCAAGACTACCGTCTTCAATCTCCTCACCAAGTTCCTCGATCCGACCGCCGGGCGCATCCTCTACAAGGGGCGCGACATCACGCGCGAGAAGGCGGCGGACGTGGCGCGGCTCGGCATCGTCCGCTCGTTCCAGATCTCGGCCGTCTTCCCGCATCTCTCGGTGCGCGAGAATGTGCGCCTCGCCTTGCAGCGCCGGCTCGGCACCTCCTTTCACTTCTGGAAGCCCGAGAGCAGCCTCGAGGTTCTGCACGAGCGCGCCGACGCGCTGATCGCCGCGGTCGGCCTTGCCGAATTCACCCACGCCATGGCGGTCGAGCTGCCCTATGGCCGCAAGCGCGCGCTCGAAATCGCGACGACGCTCGCCCTCGACCCCGAGATGCTGCTTCTCGACGAGCCGATGGCGGGGCTGGGCCATGAGGACATCGCCCGCATCTCGGCCCTCATCCGCGAGGCCGCGAAGAACCGCAGCGTGCTCATGGTCGAGCACAACCTCTCCGTCGTCGCCGACCTCTCCGACACCATCACCGTGCTGACGCGCGGCCGCATCCTCACCCAGGGAACCTATGCCGAGGTCGCGAAGAATCCCGAGGTCATCGAGGCCTATATGGGAACCGGCCATGGCTGAGGCCGCCGTTCTCGATAAGGACCTCCTCCGCGTCCGGGACCTCCATGCCTGGTACGGCGAATCGCACATCCTGCACGGCATGGACTTCGCCGTCGCCGAGGGCGAAGTCGCAACCCTTCTCGGCCGCAACGGCGCCGGCAAGACGACGACGCTGCGCGCCATCATGGGCATCGCGGCGCAGCGTCGCGGCTCCATCCGCTTTGGCGAGGAGGACCTGATCGGACTTCCATCGAACCGCATCGCGCGGCGCGGCATCGCCTATTGCCCGGAGGAGCGCGGCATCTTCGCCAGCCTCACCGTCGAGGAGAATCTGCTGCTGCCGCCGCCGGTGCGGCCGGGCGGCATGAGCGTCGAGGAGCTCTACGAGCTCTTTCCCAACCTCGCCGAACGGCGGCGGAGCCAGGGAACGAAGCTCTCCGGCGGCGAGCAGCAAATGCTGGCGATCGGCCGCATCCTGCGCACGGGCGCCCGCCTCCTCCTGCTCGACGAGCCGACCGAGGGCCTTGCACCCGTCATCGTCCAGCAGATCGGCAGCCTGATCCGCACCTTGAAGCGCAAGGGCTTCACCATCCTGCTCGTCGAGCAGAACTTCCATTTCGCCGCGACCGTCGCCGACCGGCATTTCGTCGTCGAGCACGGGCGCGTCATCGACCGCATCCGCGGCGATGAAATCGAGGGACAGCTCGGCAAGCTGCATGATTATCTTGGCGTCTGATATCAGCATCTCATTCGAAGGGAGGAAGACCGCATGATGTTCCATCGCGTGCTCGGCCTTGCGGCCGTGGGCTGCCTCGTCGCCGCCGCGGCACAGGCGCAGATTTCCGATGATGTGGTGAAGATCGGCGTGCTGACCGACATGTCGTCGCTCTACGCCGATATCGGCGGCAAGGGCTCCGTCGTCGCGGCGGAAATGGCGGTCAAGGATTTCGGCGGCAAGGTCGCGGGCAAGCCGATCGAGGTCGTCTCGGCCGACCACCTCAACAAGCCCGATGTCGGCGCCAACATCGCGCGGCAATGGATCGACCAGGACCATGTCGATGCCATCGTCGACGTGCCGACCTCGTCGGTAGCCCTCGCCGTCCAGGACGTGACCAAGGAGAAGGACCGGGTCTTCCTCATCTCGGGCGCCGCCTCCTCCGACCTCACGGGCAAGTCCTGCTCGCCGACCGGCGTCCACTGGACCTACGACACCTATGCGCTGGCGCATGGGACCGGCAGCGCCCTCGTCAAGCAGGGCGGCGACACCTGGTTCTTCATCACCGCCGATTACGCCTTCGGCCACGCCCTCGAGCGCGACACCTCGGCTGTCGTCAAGGCGGCGGGCGGCAAGGTGCTGGGCGCGGTGCGGGCGCCGCTCAACACGCCCGACTTCTCTTCCTTCCTGCTGCAGGCGCAGGCCTCCAAAGCGAAGATCATCGGCCTCGCCAATGCCGGCGGCGACACCATCAACTCGATCAAGCAGGGCGCCGAGTTCGGCATCGTCCAGGGCGGCCAGCGCTTCGCCGGCCTCCTCGTCTTCATCTCCGACGTCCACAGCCTCGGCTTGCAGACGGCGCAGGGCCTCGTGCTGACCTCGGCCTTCTACTGGGACCAGAACGACGCGACGCGCGCCTGGGCGAAGCGCTTCATGGCCGAGACGAACAAGGTGCCGACGATGGTGCAGGCCGGCGTCTACGGCGCTGTCACGCATTATCTGAAGGCGATCGCGGCGGCGAAGACGGACGAGGGGAAGGCGGTCGTCGCCAAGATGCGCGAGATCCCGATCAACGACTTCATGACGCATAACGGCAAGCTGCGCGAGGACGGCCGCGTCATGCGCGACATATATCTTTTCCAGGTGAAGTCGCCGGCCGAGTCGAAATATCCCTACGACTACTACAAGCAGCTCGCCGTCATTCCCGCCGACCAGGCCTTCCGCCCGCTCTCGGAAAGCGAGTGCCCGCTGGTGAAGAAGGGGTGAGCGCGTTGTTGCCCGTCGCCCGGAATGAACCCTCTCCCGCGTGCGGGAGAGGGCAGGGCGAGGGTCGGCCGGATGGTGGAGTCGGCGCCTGTCATAGGCGCCGACCATGCCCTCACCCCAACCCTCTCCCGCAAGCGGAAGAGGGGGGATGAAAGGATGATCCCCCTCCTCCACATCCCGCCGCAGGCGCTGTTCGGGCAGCTCCTGCTCGGCCTTATCAACGGTGCGTTCTACGCGATGCTGAGCCTCGGCCTCGCGGTCATTTTCGGGCTCCTCAACATCATCAACTTCGCGCATGGGGCGCAGTACATGCTGGGCGCGTTCTGCGCCTGGTTCCTGCTCAACCTCGCCGGGGTCGGCTACTGGCCCTCGCTCGTCATCGCCCCCATCGCCGTCGCCCTCTTCGGCATCGTGCTGGAGCGCGCCTTCCTGCGCTGGATCTACAGGCTCGACCACCTCTACGGGCTGCTCCTCACCTTCGGCCTCGCCATCATCATCGAGGGCCTCTTCCGCCAGCAATACGGCTCCTCGGGCCAGCCCTATTCGATCCCGCCGGAGCTGACGGGCGTCTGGAATCTCGGCTTCATGTTCCTGCCCATCTACCGCGGCTGGGTCATCGCCGCCTCGGCGGTCGTCTGCTTCGGCACCTGGTTCCTCATCGAGCGCACGCGCCTCGGCGCCTATCTCCGCGCCGCGACGGAGAATCCGGTGCTGGTGCAGGCCTTCGGCATCAACGTGCCGCGCATGGTGACGCTCACTTACGGCTTCGGCGTCGGGCTCGCCGCCCTCGCCGGAGTCCTCGCCGCCCCCATCTACCAGGTGAGCCCGCTCATGGGCTCCAACATCATCATCGTCGTTTTCGCGGTCGTGGTGATCGGCGGCATGGGCTCCATTCTGGGCTCGATCGTCAGCGGCTTCGCCCTCGGCCTCGTCGAGGGGCTGACCAAGGTTTTCTATCCCGAGGCGTCGAGCACGGTCATCTTCGTCGTCATGGCGATCGTGCTCTTGCTGAAGCCGGCCGGGCTCTTCGGCCGGGCCGCGTGACGGGCGCCATGGATTCGCTCTCGACGACGACCGCCGCCGCCCCGCGCCGCAGCCTCGCGCCGAGCCGCGGCCATCTCCTCGCGCTGGGGCTCGTCGTCCTCGCCCTCGTCGCGCCCTTCCTGCTCTATCCCGTCTTCCTCATGAAGGCGCTGTGCTTCGCGCTCTTCGCCTGCGCCTTCAACCTCCTGATCGGCTATGTCGGGCTGCTCTCCTTCGGCCATGCCGCCTTCATGGGCGGGGCCGCCTATGTGACGGCGCATGCCGCCAAGGTCTGGGGTTTCCCGCCCGAGGCCGCGATCCTGCTCGGCACCGCGGCGGCGGCGGTCTTGGGCACGGTCTTCGGCTGGCTCGCCATCCGCCGCCAGGGCATCTATTTCGCCATGGTCACCCTGGCGCTCGCGCAGATGCTCTATTTCTATGCGCTCCAGGCGCCCTTCACGCATGGCGAGGACGGCATCCAGGCGGTGCCGCGCGGCCGCCTCTTCGGCCTCGTCGATCTCGGCGAGCCGAGCAACCTTGCCATGTATTATTTCGTCCTGGCGATGTTCCTCATCGGCTTCTTCATAATCTATCGCACGATCCATTCGCCCTTCGGCCAGGTCTTGAAGGCGATCCGCGAGAACGAGCCGCGCGCCATCTCGCTCGGCTACAAGACCGAGCAGTACAAGCTCGTGGCCTTCATCCTCTCGGCGACGCTGGCGGGGCTCGCCGGCGCGACCAAGGCGCTCGTCTTTCAGCTCGCCTCCTTGACCGATGTCGACTGGACGATGTCGGGCGAGGTCGTGCTCATGACCCTCGTCGGCGGGCTCGGCACGGTGCTGGGGCCGGTCGCCGGCGCCTTCATCGTGGTGACGATGGAGAACTACCTCGCGCAGTTCGGCTCCTGGGTCACCATCATCCAGGGCGTCATCTTCGTCCTCTGCGTCTTGACCTTCCGTCGCGGCGTCGTCGGCGAGATCGCCCACCTCCTCCAGCGCCGGGCAGGGCGCAAGGAGAGCTAGATGGGCGCCGCCGGCCGCGCCGTCGCTCGCCTTGCCTCCCTCGCCATCGCCGCCGGCCTTGCCTTCGAGGCGGCGGCCCTCGCCTGGTGGGCCAGCGTCTATGGTCCGATCGCCTCGGCCGAGGGGCCGGGCGGGCTCGGCAACGCCCTCTCCTGCCTCTATTCGCGCCGCGGCGTCTGCGCCTTCATCGCCGCCCTTGCCGGCGATGCCGGACGCCTGCCCTCCTATTCGCCCGGCCTCTTCTGGCTCGGCATCGTGGCGCTGTGCTGCGGCGCGGCAGCCCATCTCATTCTGGCGCAGAGCCGATGAGGAGCTGCGGCGGTCCGGTCGCGGCCGCGCTCAGCTCCGCCAGCGCAGGGTTCGCCCCTTTACCGGATTGACGAACGGCCGCCCCTCGGCGCGGGCGCGGGCATATTCCGCCTTCAGCCGGTAATACCATTTCGCCTGGGTGTCGGCGTCGTTGACGAGGAGAAGCGGCGGCGCGTGGCGCAGCCCCGCCTGCTGCTTCGCGACGATGTCGCGGTCCTGGCGCAGGAAGCTGCGCACGAAGGGCCGGAGCAGCGGCCGCAGCGGCGTCAGCCACGGCATCGTCCAATAGACGGCGTGGTTGACCTCGGTCGCGCCGGCATCGATCGGCGTCACGGCGGTCAGGCTGCAGAGCATGTGGCGGCCGGCACGGATATGCTCGATGCGGATGCCGGGCAGGCGGAAGGCGATTTCCGTCTCGGGCGCGCCGCCGAGAATGCGATAGGCGCGCGAATTCGCCGAAGGGGCATGGCGGAGCATGGTGAAGCCCCAGTCGGACGGGGCGAAGGCCTTCGCCTTCTCGTGGATGGAGCGGCGCGACCGCCACCACCACGAACGGTGCACGAAGGGGCCATGCGCCGGATCCATGAGGCCGATCACGGCATGGTCGATCCCGCCCGGAAAGCGCATCGTCTCGACCAGCCTGTAGCCGGTGGCCTCGCCGATATCGGGGATGCGGGGGATGTCGGGCGCGCCCGCCGGGTCGGCGCCGCCATAGACCCAGATGTTGCCCTGGACCTCGCGCGCCGGATAGGCGGCGGCGCGAATGCGAGACACCTCGAAGGCCTGGCCCGGCACCAGCGACGGGATGGCGGTGCAGCGTCCATCCGTGCCGAAGCGCCAGCCATGATAGCAGCACTCGATCCCGGCCCCGTCGAAGCGGCCGCAGGAGAGCGGGATGCCGCGATGCGGGCAGAGATCGCGCAGGGCGAAGACGCCGCCGCCGGCGTCGCGGCCGAGGAGCAGCGGCTCGCCGAGGATCGTCTTCGCCAGCATCTTGCCGCGCCGCAGGCGATGGCCCGGCAGCGCGTAATACCAAGCCTCGCGCAGCGGCGTCTCGCCGCCGACCTCGCCGCCTTCGCTCTCCTTGCTCTCGCGCATGCCGGGCGCGAGATTAGCGGCGGCGGCGAGGCGGCGAAAGCCTCATCCGGCACCGCCCCGCCGCGGCGGAACAGGCTGCGGCCGCGACCGTTCTGCGAGAAGATGCCCGACCCGCGCCAGCCCTCCGAAGCGATGCCGCGCCTCGACCTTTCCATCGAGACGGCGACAGCGCGCGAATTCGTGCAGCGCGGCGCCGCGCGCTATTTCGCGGCGCGGCGGCAGCGCATTCCGGACTTCGTCCGCCGCAACTTCTCGCTGCGCGCCGCCATCGCCCTGCATCGGCAGGCCTTGGGCTGGGACCTTCTGCGCGCACCGGCTAATCTCTTCCTCGCCCCGCCGCATTTGGCGCTGCGCCTCGCCAGCCCGCTGCTCGCGCGCTTCGGCGGCCGGCTCGGGCGGAAGCTGGCGCGGCACGGGCTTCTCCTCGAGACCAAGGTCGCGCGCGAGATCGCCTGGCGCGTCCAGACCGAGCTCCTCGAACTGCCCTGCCGCCAGCCCGGGCGCATCTTTCGCCGCGACGCGCTGCTCGAGACCATCCTCGCCGACCGGGACCTCTTGGCGCGCCTCCACGCGCCGCTCGCCGCGATCGGACGCCATGCGGGCGAGGCGCAGTTCCGCGAGCGCCTCGAAAACGCCATGCTCTCCTATGCCGGCACGCGGGCCGCCGCGGCCGAGATCTCGGCGGGGCTGCTGACGCTCGGCGTCGGCGCGCTCACGGTGAAGCAGCTCACGCCCGGCGCCTTGAGCCTCGGCCCGATCCTCGCCGGCTTCCTGGCGCAGCAGACGGCGATCGCCTCCTTTCCCCTGGGCGCCGCGCTCGGCACTCTCTGGTATGGCTGGTTCCCGGCCACCGCCTCGCCGCTGCTCGTCGGCGGCATGACGGCCGGCCTCATGGGGGCGGCTTCGATCGCCGCCAGCTTCGCCGGCATCGTCGCCGATCCCGTGCAGCGCATCCTCGGCCTTCATCGCCGCCGCCTCGAACGCCTCATCGACGCGCTCGAACGGCACTTCACCGACCCGCGGGCGCAAGGCTTCCTCGCGCGCGACCAATATGTGGCCCGGCTCCTCGATCTTCTTGACCTCGTCGCCGGCGCCTATCGCGTCGCCGCGCATTAGGTCGTGCGCGGCTCTCCGAAGAGGAGCTCCGATCTCCGAAGGTGGCGCCATGATCTCGCAAGTGCGCGATTCGCCCGCGGCGCCTCGATCCCGTGCGCCGATTCTCTAGATGTGCGTGTATCCGCCTCGGTTTGGCATTACCTGTCGTGGAATTCGGACCGGCCCGACCATCCGCATGGCCCGATTTTCCAGTTGCGCTCTCGCATTTGCGAAACGCATCTGCGAACAATTTGACATTCTCAACGTTAAATTAATACAAGGATCGGAGCGTAGGCAGGATATTCAACCTATCCGTTGTGCCTTTGCGGCGCAAAATTCGCCATCTCCGGCGAGCTCGGTTGACGGTCGAAGAAAGGGCCCGTCATGGATGATGTGAGGAACCTTCGCGACGACGCCGCAGGCTACTGCATCGAGGATCTTACCGTCGGCATGACCGCGGTCTACGCCCGCACGGTCACCGAGGCCGACGTCGTCCTCTTCGCCGGCATCTCGGGCGACAACAATCCCGTCCATATGAACGAGCTCTATGCGGCGCGCACGCTCTTCAAGGGCCGCATCGTCCACGGCATGCTGTCGGCGAGCTTCCTCTCGACCGCGATCGCCAGCCGCCTGCCCGGCCCCGGCTCGATCTATCTCAGCCAGAATCTCAAATTCTGCGCGCCGGTGCGCGCCGGCGACACGGTGGAGGCGCGCGTCACCGTCACCGACATCATGCCCGAGAAGCGGCGCGTTGCCCTCAAGACCGTGTGCAGCGTCGCCGGCAAGGTCGTCGTCGACGGCGACGCGCTGGTGATGGTCCCGACGCGGACCTAGCGGCGGCGCCGGGCTTCGCGCCGTCTGCCACCGCCCTTCTCGATCACTGCGCGATCTGCGTCGGCGCCGCCGCGGCGACCGCCGCCTTCGCCATCGCCTTGGGCGAAAGCGCAGCCGCTGGCTCGGCCGGCGGCGCGCTCGAGCCGCTGCCGACGGTGCCGGCCGCTCCCGCCTCGCCAGAGCCGGCGCTGCGGCCGATGAAGGGTACGCTCTGGCCCGCCTCGCCGGCGCTCATGCCGATGAACGGCATGCTTTCGCCCGAGGCCGTCCGGCCCAGATATCGATAAAACCCGCTCCGCTCCTCCGTCGCGCTGCCGCCTGCCGACTGCGCCCAGGCGGCGCCGCCGGCCGCAAGCACCATGGCGGCCGCGACCACTATTCGTCCAACGCGCATTGCAACTACCCCGATCATCGCTCGCCGCGCTACCCGGCGGGCTCCTGTCGCGTAAAACGCGGGACGGGAATGCCCGTTCCGGGGCGCGTCGCGGTGCCTCGCCCGGCAGGCTCAGAGGAGATTGACCGGCAGCTTCAAGTAATGGACGCCATTTGCCTCGGCCGCCGGCAGCGCGCCCGCGCGCATATTGACCTGCACCGCCGGAATGAGGAGCGCCGGAAAGGGGAGCGTCCTGTCGCGCTCGCTGCGCAGGGCGACGAACGCCGCCTCGTCGACACCGTCGGCCACGTGAATGTTGCCGGCGCGCTGCGCCGCGACCGTGGTCAGCCATTCGGGTGCGCGGCCGCCCGGCTGGTAGTCGTGGCACACATAAAGCCGCGTCTCGGGCGGCAGATCGAGAATGCGGCGCAGCGAGCGGTAGAGCTGCCGCGGATCGCCGCCCGGGAAGTCGCAGCGCGCCGTGCCGCCATCCGGCATGAAAAGCGTGTCGCCGCAGAAGGCGGCATCGCCGACGAGGTAGGTGCAGCAGGACGGCGTGTGGCCGGGCGTCGCCATGACGCGCGCCGTGAGGCCGCCGATCGCGAATTCCTCGCCATCGGCGAAGAGCCGGTCGAACTGGCTGCCATCGGCGCGGAACTCATCGCCGGCATGAAAGATCGCCCCGAAGCGCCGCTGCACCTCGACGACGCCGGCGCCGATCGCGATGCGGCCGCCGGCCTTCGCCTTCAGATAGGGCGCCGCCGTCAGATGATCGGCATGGATATGGGTTTCGAGGATCCAGGCGAGGTCGAGCCTCATCTCTTCGATATAGGCGAGGAGGCGGTCGGCCGATGCCGTCGAGCTGCGGCCGCAGCGGGCGTCGAAATCGAGCACCGGGTCGATGACGGCGCAGGCGCTCCCCGCCCCGCCATGGACGACATGGCTCACCGTCGAGGTCGCCTTGTCGAAGAAGGACTGGACGGCGATCGCCATGACTGGCCCCTCCGCGACGCTTCGCCTCAGGCCTTCAGCTTATACCCGCGCGCGATCAGGCGGAAACAGAGGAGGAGCAGGCCGGCGTTGCACGCCGCCACGGCGGCCATCCCGGTCGCGAGCGCGGCGTCGGCCTTGCCGGTCAAGGCATACCGGAAGCCGTCGATCAAATAGAAGAACGGATCGAAGCGGGCGACGAGCTGCCAGCTCGCCGGCAGGCGGTCGATCGAATAAAAGGTGCCGGAGAGGAAGGAGAGCGGCGTCACGACGAAGTTGGTGACGGCCGCGATGTGGTCGAACTTCTCCGCCCAGATGCCGCCGAGGAGGCCCAGCAGCGACAGCAGCAGCGCCGCCGAGAGGCCGAAGAAGAGGAGGGCCGCCGCGTCGTGGATGCGGATCGGCACGACGCACCAGATGGCGAGCGAGACGACGGCGCCGACGACGACGCCGCGCGTCATGCCGCCCAGCGTATAGGCGAGGGTCAGCTCGCCGCCGCTCAAGGGCGGCATCAGCACGTCGACGATGTTGCCTTGCACCTTCGAGATGATGATCGAGGAGGAGGTGTTGGCGAAGGCGTTCTGCATCACCGCCATGATGATGAGGCCGGGCGCGAGGAAGGCGCCATAGCCGGCGCCGCCCGCCCCGCCGCGCCCGGCGCCGCCGAGGGCGAGAAGAAAGACGGCGAGGAAGAGCAGGGTCGTCACCACAGGCGCCGCGATCGTCTGGGTCGAGACTTTGAGGAAGCGCCACACTTCGCGGCTGTAGAGGGTCCAGAAGCCGATCCAGTTGACGGCGCCGATGCGGCGCACCGCCGGCGGGGATGCAGGGAGCAAGGCGATCTCCTGATATACTGCCGCGAGCTGTAGCGGCGCCGCGCCGGCAAGGCAAGCGAGGAGGACCCGTGCAGGAGGCGAAGCGGAGAGCCGGGCGGCCGCTCACCGCGGCGTCGCTCGAACGGGCGGCGCTCGATTACCTCGAACGGTTCGCGAGCTCCGCCGCTGACCTCCGCCGCGTCCTGCTCCGGCGCGTCAAGCGCGCGGCGGAACGGGACGGCAGCGACGCCCGCGCCGGCGCCGCGCTCGTCGAGGCGGTCGTCGCGCGCCTCACCCGCGCCGGGCTCGTCGACGATGCCCGCTATGCCGAGGCGAAGGCGGCGAGCCTCCACCGCCGCGGCGCCTCGCGGCGAATGATCGCGGGGCAGCTCGCCCGCCACGGCATCGACCGCGACCGCGTCGCGGCGGCGCTCGCCGGGCTGGCCCCGGCGGGCGTGGGCGATCCCGACCTCGCCGCCGCCTGCGCCCTCGCCCGGCGCCGCCGCCTCGGTCCCTACCGGGCGCCCGAGGAGCGCGCGAGCCGGCGCGACAAGGACCTCGCCGCTCTCGCCCGCCACGGCTTCTCGCTCGAGATCGCGCGCCGCGTCCTCGCATGCGCCGATAGCGCCGAGCTCGAGGCGCTGGCGCGAGGGGAGGCATGAGGCGTTCGGGACGGCTCCCCCTCACCCTGCCCTCTCCTCCACCGGGGGGAGAGGGGTGCGCAGGGTTGGCGAGGCATCGCCGAGCCTTACCCGGAGCTGGGTGAGGGGGCATGCCGCAAGCTTCTTGCCTCAAGCATCAAGCCGAGCGCGTCTTCGGCGGGTTCTCGCGCCGGCTGCGCTCGCTCGCGAGCTCGCCCAGGTAATTCGGCTTGAAGGCATAGGGCATCTCGATGCCGTTGCGGTCGAAGCTCTGCTTCATGCGCCGCGCGAATTCGCGGCCGACCGCCCATTGCCGGCGCGGCAGGGTCTTGAGCCGCGCCTGCACGACGACGCCGAGCTCGCTCATCTTGTCGATGCCGACGAATTCGAGCGGCGCCAGGATGGCGGGCCGGAACTCGGCATCGTCCCGCATCCCTTCCGCCACCTGGTCGAGAAGCTCGGCGACGCGGTCCACATCCTCGCGATAGGAGATCGGCACGTTGGCGACGAAATAGGCGTAATCGCGCGTCATGTTGCTGATCGAGGTGACCTCGCTGAAGGGCACCGAATGCACCGCGCCGGCGCTGTCGCGCAGGCGAATGGTGCGGATCGAGATGGCTTCGACGACGCCCGAATGGCCCTTCCCGACATCGACGACGTCGCCGACCGCGAGCTGGTCCTCGATGAGGATGAAGAGCCCGGTGATGACGTCCTTGACGAGCGCCTGGCTGCCGAAGCCGATGGCGAGGCCGACGACCCCGGCGCCGGCGAGGAGCGGCCCGATATCGACGCCGAGCTCGGAGAGGACGATGAGCGCGATCAGCACGATGAGGAGGACGAGCATGCTGGTCCGCAGGAGCGGCAGCAGCGTGCGGGCGCGGGCGCTGCGCTGCACCAGCATGCCGTTGCTGTCGACGGCGCTGAGATAACGCTCGATCGCCGAGCTGAAGAACTCCCACAGGATGAGGGCGACGAGGATGACGGCGCCGATGCTGACGGCGCTTCCCGTCAGATGCCGGCCGAAATCGGAGTTGAGCCAGGAGAAGGCGTCGATGCTCCAGGCCTGGAGGATCGTCAGGATCGCGAAGGCGTAGACGAGCGTCGCGACAACGATGGTGAGCACCGGCAGATAGCGGTTGGCGCGCGCTTCCAGCGTCGGAAACCGCGTCTTGAGATCGTTGCCGATGGCGAAGCCCCGCCGGCTCAGGCGTCGCACGAGATTGACGACGAGGCGGGCGGCGATGATGACGAGGATCGACAGCACCGTGCCGCGGAAAACGTAGGTGAAGCCGCCCTCGACGCGGAGCGCATATACAACGAAGATGCCGACGATATAGATGATGGCGAGGATGTGCCAGGTGTCGGCGAGGCGCTGGCGGAGCATGCGCCAGCCGCCGGACTTCGCGGCGGGCGCGTCGTGGCCGCGCAGCCAATCGCCGACATGGGCGCGGTTCTGCAGCACGAAGATGACGGCGAGAACGGCGATGACGAGGGCCGTGCCCTTCAGCAGCAGGGCGTAGACGCTGCCCGGGACGCCGAGCCACCAGGACCCGGCGGCGATCGAATAGCCCCAGACCGCGGTGTAGGTGAAGCGCTTCGTCCAGACATAAAGATAGCTGCGCGTCTCCTCGCCGAAATAGTGCAGGATCGAAGGCCCGCGGCGCGGCAGCAGGATGATGCGCGCCACGGCGACGATGATGCGTGTCGTGACATAGGCGCTGACGAGAGTCGTCGCGACTTGCGCCGTGGCAAAGCGCGGATCGGTGAAGGGCAGGACGAGATAGGCGATGCCGGCGAAGGTCAGGATCGGCAGCGCGTCGAGTACGGCGCGCGCGAGGACGAGGAGGAGGCGCGCGAAGACATGCGCACTGCCATTGCCGGCGAGCGATTGGCGCGGCCGCCGCAGGACGATGCGCAGCAGCCACTCGCCGAAGAGCGCGAAGCCGAAAATGACGCCGAGCTTCAGCGCGACGTCGAGCCAGAAGGCGCGCGCCTCGGGCTCGCTCACCTGGCGCTCCAGCCAGGAGACGAGGCGCGGCGCGTCGACGAGGACGGCGGCCGTCGCCACGATCTCGCCGCTGAAGGCGTCGATCCGCTGCGACAGGTCGCTCAGCACCGTCGCCGGGCTCGGCGCCTGCTGCGCCGGGACGCCGCGCTGCGCGGCGATGAGGCCGCGCAGCTCCTCGACGAGGCGGGCGCGCTGCTTCTCGTCCTGCAGCGTGCCGACGAGCTTTTCGAGCTCGGCGGTGCTGACCGCGTTCGACGCCGCCGCGGATTGCGGCGCCGGCTGCTGCGCGACCGCCGGCGCGGCGAGGACGAGGGCGAAGGTCAGGGCCAATCCGATGAGGCGGCAGCTTGCGCCCGCGCGCCCGCGCGCCGCCGCGCCGTTCCGGCGGGGGGCTCCTACTCGGAATTTCATGGCGGCGAGATTACCCGCCTCGCAAAAAGCCGCCAACCCTCTCCCCTTCGGCGCGGAGGGCGCCCTCAGCGCATCGGCGGAGGCGCGGCGCGTGCTATTCGCCAGCGCGCTCCGCCATCAGCGCGGCCACTTCGCGCGCCAGCGGGTCGGGATCGGCGCGGAGCGCCGCCTCGACGCGCCGGCGGTCGGCGAGGCTGCGGTTCTGGTTCAGCTTGAACTTGCCTTCGAGCCGCGTCACCGGGATCGCAAAGCCGACGATGCCGCGCAGCATGCCGGCGACATAGCTCTCGGGCTGGTCGGCGAGGCGCCAGGGCGTCGGCCGTCCCGCCTCGTAGATGTCGGCGAGGCGGCCGACGAGGCGGGCGAGCGCCGCCGGCTCCTCGATCGCCTCGGCCCGGCCGTAGGCGTGCACCGAGGCGTAGTTCCAGGTCGGAACGGCGGGATGCGTCTCGTACCAGTTCGGCGAGACATAGGCGTGCGGCCCGGCGAAGATGACAAGCGCCTCGGCGCCGCCGCGCAGGTCCTCGACCTGCGGATTGGGACGCGCAAGATGGCAGAGGAGCGTCCCCCGCGGGCCCGCCTCGGCGTCATAGATGAAGGGAAGCTGGCTCGCGATGAGCCCGCCCGCCCCGTGCGTCACGATCGTCGCGAAGCTGTTGCGGCGCATGAGCTCGGCGAGGATCTCGGGCCGCGTCTCGGCAAAATGCTTCGGCAGATAGACCATAATTCCCTCGTCGCGGCACCGCCCCCGTCAGGCGAGCTTGTCGTAGAGGAGGCTGATCAGCAAGCCGATTCCCGACAGCGTCAGGATGGCGCCCGAGCCGCGATTAAGCCAGAGGAGATGGCTTTCGCGGAAGGAGCTGCGGAAGAGCCCGGCGCCGAGGCTGAGCCCCAGCCACCAGAGAAGCGAGCCGCCGAGGACGCCTGCCACCAGCATGCCGGCGCGCGGCAGCGTCGCCTCGGCGCCGGTGAATCCGACCGCCGCGAAGATGCCGAGGAAGGCGAGGATCGTCACCGGGTTGGTGATCGTCAGCACGAAGGTGGAGAGATAGGCGCCGAAGAGGTTTTCCGCGCTCTTCGCCGGCTTTTCGAGACGCACCGCGCGCTTGCCGAGGGCCGAGGCGCCGAGATAGAGGAGGAAGACGCCGCCGGCGCCGCGCAGCCAGCTCTGATAGTCGAGGAGGAGATCGGCGACGACGGTGAGGCCGAAGCCGGCGATGATGCCGAAGAGGGTGTCGGCGCTGGCGGCGCCGAGGCCCGAGATGAAGCCGAAGAGACGGCCGTCGAAGACGGTGCGACGCACGCAGAGCACGCCGACCGGGCCGACCGGAACGGCAATGACGATGCCGACGGCGATGCCCTTCAGGAAGAAGACGAACAGCATGGGGGCGTGGGCATCGGAATAGGACGATCTGGTGGGCGGCCACTCATAGGCTCTCGCCCGCCGCGAAGCAACCCGCACCTACAAGATCTGCTCTCCCCAACGGGCCACCGCCTTCATGCAATCATCCCCTCTCCGCCCCGCTGGGGCGGAGAGGGGCGAGTGAGGGCGAGGGAGTCGCCGGGGGTGCGGTTTTCTGCAAAGATCGCGCATGGAGCAGCCGCCTTTACCGACCTCTCTCCGGAAGGGAGAGGAATTCGTCAGCAGCGCGTGGAGGGAAGGCCATGTCGGCGCATGATTTCGAATTCCCGGCGATCGACGGCGGCAGCCTGCCGCTCGCGCAGTACAGCGGCCGCCCGATCTTCGTCGTCAATACCGCCTCCTTCTGCGGCTACACGCCGCAATATCGCGAGCTCGAGGCCCTGTGGCGGAACTACCGCGAGCGCGGCCTCGTCGTGATCGGCGTGCCCTCCAACGATTTCGGCGCGCAGGAGCCGGGCACGGCCGCCGAGATCAAGCAGTTCTGCGAGACGACTTACGCGGTCGACTTCCCGCTCGCCGACAAGCAGAGGGTCATCGGCGACGACGCCCATCCCTTCTTCCGCTGGATCGCCGAGGAGCTGGGCGAGGCCGGCGTCCCGCGCTGGAACTTCCACAAATATCTCATCGCTCCCGACGGCAGCCTCGCCGGCGCCTGGCCCTCGCGCGTCAGCCCGACGGCGCCCGAGATCACCACGGAAATCGAGGCGCTGCTCGCGGGCTAGACACCGATGCCATGAAAGTCGCCGTGAAGCTTGCGCGGCCGTCCCGGTCGGACATATGATGTGTTCTCTTTTTGTCCCGATGATATACTTGACTGAACGACCGAAACCCTTGAGAACGAAGGGTGACAGGCCGGCGCCAAGGAAACCAATCGGGTCCTCCGAAACAGGAGTGACCTTTGGACAAAGAGGAAGGAACAGATAGAGGCGGCGAATCGGAGGGCGCCTATGGCACGCCGCACCCTGGCGACGTAAGGCTCATTCTGGACGGCAGCGGCGCCGATGAGATGGGCGACGCCCTGATAGCCGCCCCCTCTCGTCAGCCCTTAAGCGACTCCTCTTGAGCTCCATGCTGGACCGGAGGGCATCACCTATTTTCCGGGCGCCACCGCACCCGCTACAGGTGATTTCCGTATCAAGGCTCAGCTTGGACGGGCCGGTATAACGCTTGCTGCCGCATTTCGGGCACTTCGCGCTTGCGCCTTGGATGAAGTACGGGACGGGTGTCACGGCATATCCTCCAATGATTCGCTGGGGCGATTGGCACGGGCGCTTTACGAGACGATGGAATATCTAGATCCGAACACCGGGGATAGCGGCTGGGAGACTCTCTCGGAACGAGAGAGGGAGTTCTACCGTCTTGCCGTCTCCGGCCTGCTTCTTGAACGCCGCGATGTGCTCCGCGTTCTGCATGTCGATCTCGCCGACGATCGCGTAGTAGACCGGACTGGCGACGTTCGCGAACAGGCGAACGTGCGTTAACCCAAAGGCTTTCTTTGAACTGACAAGGTAGGATAGATGCAGCGATTCACGGGCGCGTAATGGTGTTCAGCCATAGGTATACTGCCTCATGAAATCAGCGAACGACGATCAATTGACCGATAAAGAAATCGCTGAGCGCATGGAGCGGGCGCTCAAGCGGTCATTCAAGATGCCGCCGACTCCGCACAAGCCTTTACACAAAGAATCTTCGCGGCGTAAAAAGAGCGCGCCCCGCAAGAAGGGTGGCGGCCACCGCCAAGGCTAAGGTCTTAGTTACTTACCGCACTTCTTCGTAATGGGCTTGGGCGTTGACCGCGTGTGTGTGGACACTTTCACGGTCTTCGGCCCAGGCTTTCCTTTACGCTCAGGACGACATTTAACGTCAGACATAACCAATCACCTCCTTTCCGGAGCGGGTCTGCTCCTGCCAATAAGCAGCCAGCATCCGGGCAGAGGCAAAAATGGCGGTGACCGCCGATTCCCGCTCTAAGGAAACGGGAATGAGGAGTCAAGCCCGACTCGTCATGCGTGTACTAGGCCATGGACTCATAATGCCTGAGCCAGAGGCGGACGGCGGCGAGCTTGAGCATGGCGAGGAAGTTGGAGGCGTGCTTTTCGTAGCGCGTAGCGATGCGGCGG